>JAYEKO010000047.1:0-46914 GCA_034661055.1 Campylobacterota bacterium | reverse complement strand
CCAAAGAGAAAAGAAGCAAATAACGAATCATGCTTTCAGCTCACATTTACCTACATTATTTCTACCAGAGTGCTTAACATCATAGAGTGCTGTATCTGCACAAGTAATCATCTGATCAAGATTATGATTTACATGTATATCAGCAACACCTGCTGAAATACTCAGCTTACCAACTCTAGAAAATTTATATATCTCGATAGACTTCCTTATTTTTTGTGCTACATCATAAGCTACATTACAGTTTGAATTAGGACAAATTACCATAAACTCTTCACCACCCCAGCGCCCTAGTGTATCGGTTGAGCGAATTTTACTTTTAACAATCTGTGTCACCTCTTTTAGAACTATATCACCAACTTGATGTCCATGGGTATCATTAACATCTTTAAACTTATCTATATCTATAATTATGATAGAAAAGTTTTCATTAAACTCTTGAAAGTGTTTATAATTTGATTCTAACTCATCATCTAGCTTCACTCTGTTATAAATTCCTGTTAACTTATCTGTTACTGCTAATTTTTCTAGTATTTCAGTTTTTTTCTTTACCTCAAGTTCTAGCTGTACATTAAACTGCCCCAATACATGAGAGAGTGTAGTATCTTGAGCTATCGCTTCATACGATATGATATTATTATTTTTATCTAATAATGGGGTAATAACCGCTTGTATCCAATATGCAGAGCCATCTTTTTTTATATTTTTAAATTCACCCTTCCAAACATGACCGCTTGCAATAGTCATCCATAACTCTTTATAAAATGTCTTAGTGCTCTCTTTGCTTTTTAAAATAGCATGGGTTCTGTTTAGAAGCTCACTTTCTGTATATCCGCATGTTTTACAAAATGCCTCTGAAACATAAGTCATACGGCCTTTGATATCAGTTTTGCATGAAGCGATATTTTTGTGAAACATATCGCCTGTTAGTTTTAACTCCATAGTCTGTTTTTCTAAAAGTTTTTGCATTTTTATTTTAAAAAATATACCAACTAATATAATGCTAAACAGTAAAACAGTAAAAAATATGAAATATATGTTTTCAATAAACAAAAAGAGAGAACTCTTCTCTTCTTTCTCTATTACAAAATCAAAATCGTTTGGTGTAGCATATATAAATGATTTAAAATCAATATTGCTATTATTTTTTTTCTTAATGAGGTTGAGCAGATGATATGTTGTCGTAATCTCTTTTAGACGAAGTGGATTGATATTTCCAAATGCCACATTATCAACAAGAGCCATCTCTTTGAGAACATTTGCTTCAAAGAGTAGTGCGGACCTTGCTCTATTTTGAGTATTGTAATATTTTAAAATCAAATCAACAGTTTCATCAATATGCTCATAAGCATATTTCCATCCCTTAAGCGAAGCCAACCTAAAGTTATCAACATCTTCTTGTCTAGTCTCTATCATCTCTTTAGAGGTAAAAAGCATATCACCATAGAACTCATATCCGTAATCTTTGGGATCGAAACTAAATGTAGGCAAGCCTTTTTGGCTTAATGTATAGGGTTCATTTGATGAGTAGGCTGTCATAAAATCTGCTTTTGAGTTTACCAAGTCCTGCGGTGTAAAGCTTGTGTCAACTGTCTTATAGCTACTCTGCTGTAAACCTCTGGAGTATAACATCGCATTTATTGAAGCAGTTGATGCTTGGTCGTTTGTCATCATAACAGTTTTGCCAGCTATATCTTCAAGTTTACTATATTTTGTTGAAATAAGCACAAAAGGTGACACTTGATGAATAGCATTTAAGAGAACAATATTTTTATAATTGTCTATCCTGTCTATAATTAATGAAGAGTGCCCCACTCCAAATTCAGACTTAAGCGTGGATACATCTTTGGTATTATCTATTGAAAAGTCATATTCATTGATTTTTACATGTAAACCGACATCTTTATAGTATCCCATCTTCTGAGCCACATAATATCCAGCAAACTGAAACTGATGCTTCCATGGAAGTACTAATGTGACATCTTTTAATTGTGCATTGAGGGAGATGCTAAGAAGGACTATTATTATTGAATATTTCATAGTTAGTAGTGTAGCATAAGAATATAGAGTAAAAATGACATTGGCGTAAAGCTACTACAATACGCATTTTTACACAAAAACTAAAATTAGAAGTACAATTTTTAAACCATAAAAAGCTTTATTTGGAATTTTCCAATTTAGAGCTTAAAACTCAACAAAAAAACCATTTTCTTTTACAAGTTTTGTTAATTTAGCTAAATTTGATTTTAGAACTATAACCCTATAGCCTTGCGCTTTTACAATAATATCTTGTATTTTTTTATTATTCATAAAGAGATTTAAAAGCTTTTTATTATCTTTTAGTTCTATAACTATTTGATCTAAATCTTTTGTTAAAAGATTAGAGTTTTGTTTTATCTCATCAAAAAAATCTTTAAAAACTTGGGGTGGATTTGCTTCTATATTTTTATAAAAAGCATCTATCTTTAAATCGAGTGCTTTTTGCCCATCACAATCTTTAAATATTTTAGTATGGCTCAAAATCAATCTTTGATCATCTAAATTATCACAAAAAGGCTCTAATTTTGCTTTTGATATTGCATCATCTTTTTGCAGTGAGATTATAGGTTTAAACTCATCAAATTTTAGAGTTGTTATTTTTGACTTAGAAGACTGTTTTGGTAACTCATAACTATCAGTTGCACCAAAGATGTATTTGCCAAGAGGTGTAAAGCTTATATATTTTAAATTATCCCATGCAGAGATGTATGAACTCTCTAAGTTATTATATTTTATCTCAAATAATCCTAGAGAGGCAAGATAAAAAAATGCTCCTTTAATGATAGGATCAAAAAAGTAGGTATAGTACTCTTTACCCTCACAATTAAACTCTTTGCCATCTTCATCTTTATACCAGTACATATTTGTTTTTGAATCATACTCAAAATGAAACTCTAAACTTCTATATTTTGAAAACTTCAAGATATTGTCTATATCTACCCAACCATCAAGTGGAAATTGTGAGATGATAAGCCTAAGGGTTTGAAAAAGTCTAATCTCGTTTGTGTAGTGATGATCAAACCTTACTTTATTAAGATGTGAGACCAGTATTCTTGAGATAAAAAAGTAAAGTTTTCCATTAAACTCACTCTGTACAAAATCTTTTAAAGAGTCTAGTTGACTGTTTTTGAACTTTGTATTTGCCAAATGATAGTAGTAAAAACTACGTGTAAGCATATCTACTGCAAAATTATCTAGTTTTTTAGCACTATAAAACTCATCTATATTTGTGGTGGTTTTTAAAACTTTTAGCGTTTTAGCTTTTGGTTTTTCACCTGTTTTACCAATCTCTACAAGATTATTGCTAAGCATATCACCAATAATATCTATAAAATTTAAAATACCACTCTCATTTGAGTAGATATGCTCTGTATTTATAGGCTCTTTTGTGGAGGTCATATTAAAATCATCAGGAATAGGTAAAACAACTTTTAGGAGCATCTTCATGCTGTCAGTTACTGACAATACATCTATCTCCCCGTCCCAATATGTCCGCTCTCTTGTAAGTCTATGAAGCAGAGCAAAACGACCTTTTTGTGAAGTCTCTTCTACTCCATATCGACTTACTCTACGAGGTTCTACAAATTTATAGTTGTACTTTGCCTCAACAAAAGAGGTATCAGGCTCTTCGCCTTCCCAAACTACACTTGCATACAGATACTTTGACACCTCACTAGAGTATAGCTTTTTTGCAATAGCTAGTAAGTTTTCATCTTTTTGTAATACCTTAGTAAGAGTATCCACAAGTGCCATTTTTTTCATTGTGTGTATCTTGGTTATTAAAAAATTAAGTGAAACAACATCATCTATAAATTTAGTAAATGCCTTTAGCTCTTCATATTTACAATAATTTAAAATCTGTTCAACTTCTTCATCTTCGTATATAAAAAATTCCATTATATTAAAACCCCATACTCTTTAAATGCTTTTTTGACATACTCTAAATTAGATTTCAACACAACAATATGCATCTTATCAGCCTTTAAAATCTTCTCTTGCAGTTTTTTATTAGCACTCATTAGTTTTAAGACCTCTCTGCTGTTTTCTACCTTTATCAAAACACAAGATGATGATACAACTGACATGCTCTCTTGTCTCTCATTGAAGAGCATAAAAAAATCCCTCCAATTTTGTGGTACATTATCGACTCTCTGTAAAAATGATGACTCTATCTGCTTATACTCACTCTTTTTGGTTATATTTTTCATAAAAGTTTTTATATCGGTTTTATATTTTTCATCTGTAAGTTGTGTAGATATATTATTTAAAAAGATATCTGATAAGCTGTTTGCACCTTCAACCTTAAACTCTAAGGTATATTCATTTAAAATAACCTTGTACTCATTTGAATCTTTAAACTGCTTTTGTAACCCCAATGCAAACAGTCCAAGTTCACTCAGTTTAAAAAACTCTATATTTGCATATCTAGCACCTTTTTCATCTCCTAGTATGCGAACATCTTCTTTGTTATATGCTTGAAACTCTGTATAAGCCATTTTGCACAAGCCAAACTGATGCATTAACCCTATAAAAGATTTTACAAAATATCGCACTACTACTTTTAGATGCTCAATGGCATTGAATTTTCCTCTTAGAGAGTTTCCTTTAAAATGGTAACAGTAATCATAATCATTAGTAATCTGCTTAAGAGTTTTTGCATCCAAGCTTATTTTATCAACTATAAAATCAACATTTATCCATTGTGAGTTATCTTGAGCTTTTATAATCTCTAAAATTCTAGCTCTTAAAAGTGAAATGTGACTGCCTTTAACAAGTGATACCCTAAACATTGCATACTCTAGTTCAACTATCTTATGAAGTTGTATAAAATCACTATAGAGTTTTTTGATAATTTCACCACCACTATTTGCCATTAGCTTTATAAATTTATTTGCTGGTGTTATCTCTTTATCTGTAACTAAATAATTACTATTTATAAGAAAGTTTAGATAATCAACCTCTTCAAAATCATCTAAAAACTGCTCTTGCAATATGTTCTGACTTACTTTAGCAAGTTGCCTTTTTTGAGTCATTTTTATCTTTTTATCTAAACAAAATGTGTAGAGCAGCTGTACGTTTAAAACAGTATCTACTACATCATACTCTTTTAAAGTTTGTGGGTATGCTTCACCATTTATATCGCACTTAGTAATAATCACTTTTGTAATATCATCTACCGTATCAAACCTAGCTTCTATTGCCTTTTTGGTTTTACTCCGCTTTGTTTGATTCTCTCTTCTATTTTCACTCAAAAAACTTAAAAATATATCTTTAAGATAATCATCAAAATGGTTATTGTCTATGAAAAGTTCTAACCACCAGACATAGATTCTCATTTTGTTTTTAGTAAATATAACTATCTCAAATTTAAATTTTTTCTTTACAGCTTTTTGTAAATCATCACCACCATAATTGACTATAAATTTTAATATCTTTTTCTCTTTAGGCTCTAACTTATGATAAAAGTTTTCTAAATATCCATCACGGCTAAAAAGTTCAGGAATTGTTTTTGTAGCTATATCATATCCATCTGCACCAAAGTAAAGGTCAATCCCAAACTTACTGCACAGGCCTTTTAATGCCCCCTCACTCAGATAAAGATATTTGTTTTTAATGATTTCTATGTGACTATAATCAACCATTATATTAACCTAAAATATAATCTAAATCACTAGCACTAAGCTGTTTTAAGCCACCCTCATCACCACTAATTATCATATCTGTCATATCTTGTTTTTGCCCCTGAAGCTCTAGTATTTTCTCTTCTATAGTATCTTTTGTTATCATCTTATAGGCAAATACTCTATTTTTTTGTCCCATTCTATGCGCTCTATCAATCGCTTGATTTTCAGCAGATTTATTCCACCATGGATCAAATATAAAGACATAATCAGCCTCAGTAAGATTAAGCCCAACGCCGCCAACTTTGAGTGTCATAAGAAAGAGTTTTATACTTTTATCATTTTGAAATCTATCTACTAACTCTTGACGGTTTCTTGTACTTCCTGTCATATGCAGATGCTCTATTCCCATCTCATTTGCTCTATCGCTTATCAAATCTAATGAGCCTAAATAGTTAGCAAAAAGCAGAACTTTATGATTATTTGAGATAATATCTTCAAGCATCTCAAAGAGTGCATCTATCTTAGATGAGTTTATCTCATCTTCGCTTTTTAGCTCTGGAGCCGATGCAATCTGTCTTAAATCATTAAAAGCTTGAAGAATGAGAAACTTTGATTTTTCTATCCCATTTTCACCTATTTGATGATCAAGTAGTTGTTTATAGTACTCTCTTTTTTGATTATAAAACTTTTTGTGTGCCTCATCCATATCTACATAGATAACTTGCTCTTGTTTTTCTGGTAGGTCTTTGAGTACATCTTGTTTGAGCCGTCTGAGTAAAAATGGGGATATTTTCGCTTTAAGCACCTTTGCAACATCCTCATTTGCCTCCCCTTGTATAGGTACAACAAAATCTCTCTTAAAATCATTTATAGTTGAGAACATTCCGTTATTTATAAATCGAAAGAGCGAGTAGAGCTCAAAAAGTGAATTTTCTATAGGTGTACCACTGAGCGTAAACTTATGTTTGGCATCAAGTAGCATCACCGCTTTTGATATTTTAGACTCCACATTTTTAATATTTTGAGACTCATCAAGTATGATAGTGTCAAATTTATTCTCTTGAAAGCTTTTTATATCGTTTCTCACAATTGCGTAACTTGTTAAGATAAGATTTGATTTTTTAGCCTCTTGTATATCTCTGTTTGTGGCGTAATAAACATAATAGCTAAGATTTGGAGCAAATTTATTAAGTTCATTTTGCCAGTTACTTAGAAGTGATTTTGGCATAACAATAAGTGAAGAGGTTTTGGTTTTTGGATAGATATAATTTAGTAAAGTGATGGCTTGAAGCGTCTTACCAAGCCCCATATCATCAGCTAAACATCCACCAAAATTATTATCATAAAGATATTTCAACCACCGTACACCTTGCTTTTGATAGTCTCTAAGTACTACATCTTGCATCTTTGGAAGTCTTGTTTTTGACTTAATCAAGCCATTAAAACCCTCATAAAAATTTCTTGAATCTTTAAAAACTTTTTGCTCTTTTTTATGGATAAGCTCCTCAATCTCTGGCAAATCAAAAAATGATACCTTAATATCTTTGCCATCTTTTTTAAAGATTCTCTCTAGCTTTGAAATGTAACTTTTATCAATAATCGATTTTTCGCCATTGCTAAGTGGGATATAGGAGTGCTTTTTATAGAGTCTTATCATATCAAAAACATTAAAACTCTCATCGCCAATGCTTACGCTCACATCATCTCCACCCAAAAAGTCAATTTTATCTTTGAAGTTTATATTGAGTGTAGGTGAGCTTGTATTATATTTATACGATTTTAGCTTTTCACTTCCAAAAAGCTCTGCTTTAGCAATAATCTCTTGAAGATACTTTAAAATAAATTCACGAGAAAGTTCCTCCTCTATAATAAAAAGCCCATCCTCCTCACTAAAACTAGAATCCATCTTTCTCTTAAGTGAATTAAGATATTTAAAAATGATGCTATAAACCTCAAAAACATCACTGAAGTCACACTCTAAAACATTGATATTTTTCTCAAGCTCATTGACTAAAACAACTTTAGTGATATTAAAATCATTAAAAAACTCAGGGCTCAATTTACCGATTGTTGCGGATGTTCTAAGTATAAGCTCATTCTCTTGTGTAATTTTTTCAAATATTACAGCAGGTTTGATTAAGCGTTTTTCATCACTAAAGCTTGTCTTGTAATCTTCATATTTTATATCAATATTTTCAAAATGGGTAAGGAGTATGGTTAAAAACTCTTCAAGTTTATCGGTAGTTATAGTTGTGTTAAAGTTTTGTATCTTGGCAAAATTCTCACCAATACTATATATCTGAATGATTTTATTATCCACATTTAGTGCATAATTTTGATTTATAAGCGTAAACATCACATCATTATCTATTTGAGTATAAACAGTAAGCTTATCATCTTTTTTCTCAATAATAAGCTCTAACTGTTTCACCCCATCACTAAACTCTAAACTCTTACCATTACCATCTATAAGCTTTGTGCTAGTTCTTAAAAGTTCCAAAATACGAGGATGTTCATCAAGATATATATTTGAGTTTTCACTCTCCCAACTTATCTGAAAAAAATCCTCCTCTTTTGAGTTTTCTATTGCTTTTAATATCTCTCTATCAAGCCCATTATAAACCCTGTAGTCTATCTCTCTGATAGGTTTTAGTTTGGCATCACAAATCTCTACAAATGCACCACGATTATCAAAAACTATTCTATATTTAAAACTGCTCTTCTCTTTTGCTCTTGTTAAAAAACTCTTCTCTTGTTTGAAAATATCTAGCATTGAGTACCCCATAATAATTATGATGTAATCATACCTACTTATTCAGTAAAAAAAGAAAAAATTAAGGATTTTTGACCTAATTATTTATAGCTTCAAGAAAACTTAAAGTATCATTTCGATATAATTCGCTACTTTTTTACGCTTGCAATATGTGGGCGAGATAATCATAGCAGGATAAGTAGTGTTTGAAACTTTAACAGATTCGTTTACATCAGCAATAAAAAAGATTCGTTTTCATGACGATGAGAAGGCGCTAAAAAAAGCACTTCTTGAGTTAAAAAAAGCACTTTTAAAAGCGGATGTTCATCATAAAGTTGTTAAAGAGTTAATTGCTAAAGTAGAGGTGGATACTAAAGCTTCTGGTATCGGTAAGGACCAGTTCTTAGACGCTATGAGTAGAGCACTCTATGAGATCTTAAATGTTAAAGGGAATCAGGGGTTTGTTTTTGCACCAAACCCTCCTACAGTGATTTTAATGACAGGTCTTCAAGGCTCTGGTAAGACAACGACTACTGGTAAGCTTGCAACATTTTTAAAGAACCAAAAAAAGAAAAAAGTTCTTATGGTTGCAGCAGATTTACAGCGTTTAGCAGCAGTAGAGCAACTACGTCAAATTAGCCAAAAAATTGAAGTCGATCTTTTTGGCGATGATGAAGCAAAAAACCCTGTAGAAGTAGTTAAAGCTGCCTTGGCAAAAGCAAAAACATCACTCTATGATGTTGTTTTAATCGATACCGCAGGTCGTTTGGCAATTGATGAAGAGCTAATGAGAGAGCTTCATGATGTTAAAGAGGCCGCTACACCAGATGAAATCTTCTACGTGGCCGATTCTCTTACAGGTCAAGATGCAGTTCGTACTGCGCAAAGTTTTGAAGAGCAGATTGGAATTGACGGTGTCATTTTAAGTAAATATGATGGTGATTCTAAGGGTGGTGTAGCACTTGGAATCGCTTCTCAGGTCAATGTACCGCTACGTTTTATTGGTAGTGGCGAGAAGATGGAAGATTTAGAGACCTTCTTGCCTGAGCGTATTGTAAACCGTCTAATGGGTCTTGGTGATATTGAAGGTCTAGCAGAGAAAACTGCTGGTGTTATTGATGAGAAAAAAGCTAAAGAACTTACTCGAAAAATTAAAAAAGGTAAATTCAACTTTAACGACTTCTTAGAGCAGATTGAGAGTATGAAGAAGATGGGGAATATGAAGTCGCTTATGGGAATGATTCCAGGAATGGGAAATATGTCTAAAGCGATGAAAGATTTCGATATGGACAACTCAAAAGAGTTAAATCAGATTAAGTCATTAGTGAGTTCAATGACATTAAAAGAGCGTGAAGACCCAGACCTTTTAAATAACTCTCGAAAACAGCGTATTGCCAAAGGTTGCGGTTTAAGTCAGATGGAAGTCAATAAGATTTTAAAACAGTTTAAAAATGCTTCTAAGATGGCTAAGCGTTTCTCCGGGAAAAAAGGGATGCAAGACCTACAAAACATGATGTCACAGATGCAAGGTGGGGGATTTCCTAGATAAGTTAATATTTAAAATGTTAGCTTGTAATCTACATGTAGATTACAAGCTAGCATTTTTTAATAAATGCAGAAAATTTAATATATTCAGCATGTTGAAATATAACATGTGCAGAGAAGGACCAAATAAATGGCAACAGTAATTAGACTGACTCGTATGGGTCGTAAAAAGAAACCTTTCTACCGTATCGCGGTAACAGACTCTCGTAAACGTCGTGATGGTGGCTGGATTGAACTAATCGGTCACTATAACCCAATGGGTGACGAGAAAGTACTTAAAATTGATGATGAAAGACTAGATTACTGGTTAAGCGTTGGTGCTAAAATGAGTGACCGCGTTAAAAAAATAACTGGTAGATAGTCATGGTAGATAACTTTGTCGCTGAGTTTGCACAGCTCGTTGCATCGCATCCTGAGGATATCCGTGTCGAGACCTTGGAAAAAGGTGATTTCAGTGAAATTACTCTTTTTGCGAATCAGCAAGATGTTGGTAAGCTTATCGGTAAAGAGGGTAAGATGATCGGTGCGATAAAAACTGTCATCTCTGGCTGTAAAGCTAAAGATGGTAAGAGCTACCGTATTAATGTCGAACCAGTCTAGTAAAAAACCTTCACTACTTCATGTCGCAACGTTAGGCCGAACTATAGGCTTAAAAGGTGACATGAATTTTATTATTAAGACAGATTTTCCAGAACAGTTTATTGCAGGTGCAGAATTTGTTGACTCTAAAGGTAGTTCCATTACGCTTAGTGATGTCAATCTTAAACGTGAAACGGTTAAAATTAATGGTATTGCTACTCCAGAGTCTGCAAAAAAATTTGTAAATGCAAAACTGTTTACCACCTTTGAGAAGACAAGAGAAACATGTCAACTTGGAGAGGGTGAGTTTTTCTGGTTTGATATTATTGGATGCAGTGTTATAGAAGATGGACGAGAACTAGGGGTGGTAAAAGAGATAGAGCGTATGAGTATTACAGATTACTTAAGTGTCACCACAGAGAGCTCATTAGTAGCTCGTGGTGAGGCAAAAGAGTTTTTAATTCCTTACCATCCACCTTTTATTGTCCATAGTGATGTAGAGCGTAAAGAGATTGAAGTCAGTGGGGCTTACGATCTTCTGCAGGCGTCATGAGGTTTACTTTTGTAACACTTTTTTCCAATTTAATGCAAGGGTATTTTCAAGACTCTATTTTAAAACGGGCCATGGAGAAAAAACTTTTTGAAGTTTCTTTTTTAAACCCAAGAGATTTTAGTGAATCCAAACATAAAAAAGTAGATGACACTGCCGCAGGTGGCGGTGCTGGTATGGTAATGACACCACAACCACTTTTTGATGCGCTGGATGCCCTAAAACAAGAAGATGACAATTTACATGTAATTTTTACCACACCAGTTGGTAAGCCATTTACGCAGCGTGATGCGAAACGGTTGGCAAAAAAAGAGCATGTAGTCTTTGTCAGTGGTCGCTATGAAGGTATTGACGAGCGCGTTGTTGAGCGTTACGCCGATGAGCTTTTTAGCATAGGAGATTACATATTAACAGGCGGTGAATTACCATCACTTGTTATGTGTGATGCTACGGTAAGAAATATTGACGGAGTTTTAGGAAATAGTGAATCTTTAGATGTTGAGAGTTTTGAGACGCATCTTTTAGAAGCACCTGCCTTTGCAAAACCGCAATATTTTAGAGATTTAAGCGTGCCATCAGAATACTTAAAGGGAAACCATAGTAAAATTGCGGCACTAAAAATTAGCCTGTCTGAATGTAAGACGAAATTCTTTAGACCTAAGAGGCTAATAACCGAACAAAAAAGGAAGCTGTATGAGAAATAAATATATTGACAATTTCGAAAATGCACAAATTGCTGAAAAGAATATCCCTGACTTTCGTGCTGGAGATACTGTACGTCTAGCTGTTACAATTAAAGAGGGTGATAAGACCCGTGTTCAGGACTATGAAGGTGTATGTATCGCTGTTCGTGGTGAAGGAACAGGTAGAACTATTAATGTACGTAAAATCGGTGCTAACGGTGTTGGTGTTGAGCGTATTTTTCCAGTTTATAGCGATAGTATTAACGAAATTAAAGTGGTTCGTCGCGGACGTGTTCGTCGTGCTAAACTTTATTACCTACGTGACTTAGCAGGTAAAAAAGCTCGTATTAAAGAACTTAGAAAGTAATCTTTCTGAGTCTCTTTTGAGATTTTATTAAAAAAACTCCATTTTTCTTCTTTATTAACCTTTAATTTAAACTAATCTTTTATATAATGACTTACTATTTTTACAAAGTGAGTATATGTGTCCTATTTAGATGATCTTAAGACTGTAGTAGATATTAACTCTTATACACAAAATAAGAGTGGCGTTGATAAAGTGGGAAAATTATTTGACAACTGGCTTGAGCCACTTGGGTTTTCTACAACCGTCTATAAAAGAGAATTAATTGGAGAGCATCGTCACTATCAATCACCTCAAAAAGAGGGAAAAAAACTTCTGCTCCTAGGACATCTTGATACCGTTTTTCCACCACAAAAATTTGAAAATTACAGCGAAGATGATGAGTGGGTTTACGGCCCGGGTGTCTGTGATATGAAAGGTGGCAATATTGTTGCCCTTGAAGCACTTCGAAATATAAAAAACTCGGGAACAGATATTAGCAATATAGATGTTCTTTTTGTCAGTGATGAAGAGACAGGAAGTGATGACTCTAAACTTTTAAGTGCTAAGTTGGCACAAGATTATGATTACTGTTTAGTTTATGAAGCAGCAGGTGTTAATGGTGAAGTAGTCACTGCACGAAAGGGTGTAGGGACGTTTAGCATAGACATTACAGGTGTGGCAAAACATGCAGGTAACCACTATGCTGATGGTGTTGATGCTAACCTTGAAGCTTCTTGTAAACTACAAAAACTCGTTAAATTAACTGACCTAGACAAAGGAACAACGGTTAATGTAGGAAAACTTGAAGGTGGTATTGGTGCCAATACTATCTCACCTCATGCTCAGCTTCTATTTGAGCTTCGATATAAGACAACTCAAGAGAAAGAGCGTGTTTTAAAAGCCATAGATATTATAGTGGCTAGCTCTTATGTTGAAGGGACAACATCAACGTTATCTGGTGGTATTCAGCGTGACGTCATGCAGAGTTCATCAAAAAGTATTGAGTGGATTAATGCTATAGAAGCTATTACAGGAAGCAGGCTTCCTTTTGAAGAGCGTGGTGGTGTCAGTGATGCTAATATTGTAAGTTCACAGGGAGTGATTACACTTGATGGCTTAGGACCATTTGGTGATGGAGACCATACGGTACATGAACGTGCTAATAAGAGAAGTTTTGATGAGAGAATAGAATTAAGTAAACAGCTATTTGAGTACTTTATTAAACAGGGTGATTTTAATTAAGGAGTAGGAATGAATCGTAAAGTTGGAATGTGGATGTACACCAATGGTGGTGGAAGTGAGCTTCAAAATAAGATTGAAGCCAAACTTAAAGAGCGTGAAATAGATGTAATTTGTAATTTAGACTTACGTTTTGCAGAGGCAGAAAACAGTGCTATTATATGTAACGGTACCAATATGCTAGACTTAGATCTTTTCTTCTCTTATAATGCAGGAGAACAGACTGTAGGTCAAGTTTACATGTATGAAATTTTAAATGATTTTATTCCTACAATTAATAGCTTTCGTTCTTTTGAAATTTCAGAGGATAAGTTTCGTTCCAACATGATGCTGGCTAAGGCTAATGTGAGAACGTCAGACTTCTTTATTTGTCACCGAGAGAGTTCTCATGAAGGGCTTTACGGACGTATTGATAAATGGGGAAAAATGGTCTTTAAACCAATTGATGGTTGGGGCGGCGCTGGTATGGCATTACTTGATGACAGAGACAAATTTGATATGCTCATGCCGTTTGTTAATCAGATGGATATTCGAAATATTTATGTAGAGCGTTTTATTCAAAATGATTATTCAGACTTTAGAATAGATGTTGTTGACGGAGAGTTTGTGAGTTGCTATGGACGACAAGCGAGTGGTCGTGATTGGCGTACTAATGTAACTGCTGGTGGCAGTGTCATTATGCGTGAGGCAAATGATGAAGTGGTTGATATTGCTATTCGTGCTTCAAATGCACTTGGTATGGATATTGCCGGTGTTGATCTTTTGTATGATACTCAACGCGAAGAATATGTTGTATTAGAAGTTAACGGTATTCCTGCCTTTGCTACACCAGAGCAAGAGAAGATGGGAATTAACTTTAACGAAAGAAAAATTGATCTTATTGTAGATATGATTGATCGAAAAACTAAATAGGAGAGACGATGAGTAAAAAAGCATTACCAAAAGTCGGGTTTTTATACTTAGATTATGTATTGAGGTTTTTTGACTACTCTAACTTTAGAGGCTGGCCAGATAAAATTGAGGCTGTAACGTACCACTGGGGTAAAGACAAGGTTCGTTTTATTAATGAAGTGCGTAGTAAAAATATTGATGTGCTAGTTGGAAATATTCCAGCTACAGCGTATGAGACGTTTAAAGAGATAGCGTTAGAACTCCCTAATGTACGTTTTATTCCATCAATTGAGACACAGTTTCCAAATAAATCAAAAGAGAATGTTACGCTATTTTGTCAAAAATATAATATTCAAGACCCTAAAACAGAGATTTTTTACGATATTAAGAAGGGATATGAGTACTTAAAAACTGCTAAGTATCCAAAAATTGTGAAACGCTCTTACGGTCCTTCAAATTATGGTGGGTATTTTGTGCACAAAGTAGATTCATATCAAGAAGCTAAAACACTTTTTGATAAGGCAAAATATGTGCCAATGTATATTCAAGATGCTATTAAATTAAAAGATTCAGGTGACTTACGTGTTATGCTTATTGGACATAAGCCTGTCTGTGCTTTCTGGCGTTATTCAGGAACAGGAGAGTGGATTACCAACACATCTCAGGGTGGCTCAATGAGTTATGAGAATGTTCCTATGAACGCATTAGAGCTTGCAGTTAAAGCTTCTAAAGCAGCAAAAGCAGAATATTGGGCATGTGATATCGCTATTGATGAAGATACCTTAGAGCCATATATTTTAGAGTGTGCAACAGCCTTTGCGGCCTTTCCATACATTCGTGACTGGATTTGTCAGTATATTATGTGGGATCTTAGTGAGGGGCGTTTTAGAATGCCGCATGTGCCACTATGGTCATGGGAAGAGCTTGGGAAAATGGACCCCTCAGTTCTTCGAACACTACGCCATCTCTACTTTGCAAAATATGAGCCATCAGCAGATGGAGCCTACTGGTTAGCAGATAAAGGACCTTTTGACATGGAACTTACTGATGAGTCAGTTTTAAGTGATGTTCCGGACTCTATTGCACCACTAAAAAGTGAAGAGGATTTACCTGATATTGTAAAAGATGCGCATCAAAATAGTAGTGCAGAATCTACGGGAATGGAAGATGAGAAGTTTGAACTAAAAACGGTAACTTTGACAGAGCTTTTATCTCTTTACGGAATGGATGAAGATATTGCCGTTAAGATTAAAGAGTTATTGGACTCTAAAGATATTTCAACATACGATGATTTAAAAGAGTATGACTTTATCTCCACTCAGCAGTTTGCTCAGTGGCAAAAATTATTTAAGTAGGACAGTGAGTGAGACAACAATATAGTTCATACCAAGATTGTGTTAATTTTTTTGAGAGTGCTGAGGCTAAAAAGAGTAATCTGTTTAAGGTAGAATACATAGGAAAGACGTGGGAAGAGCGTGACATTTTATGTGTCACTATCTCTAAAGATGTAGAGAGAGCAGATGAAAAGCCTGCTCTTTTTTATACAGGAACTATTCATGCTCGCGAGTGGATTGGGATTGAGCTCTCTTTAGCATTTGCAAAATATATTTTAGACCATATTGACTACGATCCTCAGCTTAATGAGCTGTTGTCTCGTGCAACGCTCTATATGGTACCGTGTGCTAATCCTGATGGGTTTGAGTATTCACGTACTCACTTCTCATTCTGGAGAAAAAATAGACGACAAAATGCAGATGGCAGTTTTGGGGTAGATTTAAATCGTAACTTTAGTGTCGGTTTTACTCCTAATAAAAATACGTCATCTAATGTCTATTCAGGTCCTTCAGCATTTTCTGAACCTGAAACAGCAGCAATTCGTGACTTTGTTGAGGCACATGAAAACATCTCTATTGCCTTAGATTATCATTCACAAGGAAATGTATTTTTTCCTGCACATAATTTTATTCATGAAGATGCTATTGATGCGACTGATCTTAATGTATTGGCATCAAATATGGCTGAAGAGATTCGTAAAGTCTCTAGTCGTGAATATGGTGTGCATATGGGAAAACCACCAACACACTTAATTAGCGGAAGTGGACGAGAGTTCTATTACTCTAAAGGGGCACTCTCTTTAGTTGTTGAAGTAGGTACTCGTAATATTTCTGACTACATAGAGCATATGAGCGAGAATATTAATGAGAACCTACCTGCTTTAATGAGCGCTCTTAACGAAGTGCCCAACTATGCTAAAGTGAGTCAACTTCCTCGTGTAGAATCTTTTATTGCGACCTCCGTTGGTGCAAAAGAGGTGACACTGGAGTGGGAATATTCTAAAGAAGAGAACGTCTATTTTGAGATTTATCGCTCAAAGAGTTCTAAATCATTCTGCCAAAGTGCTAACCGTGTTGGTATGACGAAGTCTTATACTTATACTGATTTACATGTAAAACCGTCAACAAACTACTACTATTTTATTCGTGCAGTGTGTAAAGAGCGACGTGTTAAATCTCCATATGCCCCTAAAATTGGGATAAGAACAGAGGGTGATAGCAATATGTTCTCTAAGGTACTCTTTCCAAATGCTGATGCTATCGGTTATGTGGGAGAGAAGACACAGAAAAACAGAGATCACTTTGGAAACAACTCTCTGTTTGTTGGTATGTCAGAAGGCAAGGGAGTCTGTTATGGAGTTGCAGAGTTCTCCTTAGAGCGTGTTCCTGAGAATGCTATTATTACCGGAGCAAAAATATCGTACTATCCTATGAATCGTGTATCGGTTCAGATTGAACGTTACGGTCAGTGGCGTGTTGGAATGATTGATGAACGAACGGTTGATTCACTCTACAGTTTTGATGATATTAAGACTGCAAAAGTACTAGGCTATATTGATCGTCCAACAAAATCACATCAACTCTCTCAAGGGCTCTGGAGAACCTATACGTTTGCTACTCAAGAGGTAAGTGTTTTACAAGAGTGTTTAAAACGTAATAAAGCGCTTTTTAGAATGGATGGTCCAAAAAGCTTACCACTAGATAGATCATCACAGATGATGCAGTGGGATATTGGGTACGGAAAATTTAGTTCAGGACTGACCTATCGCCCTAAGCTTGATATTACCTATACACTAAATGATGTTAAGTTAGAGCTGGCTTCTCAAAATGAGTTTACCATCTCCAGAGCAGGGGTTGATGAAAACAAACTGCTTTCAGGGTTTGATAGAAATGGGGATGCAATCTACTCGTTTCTTGAGTTTGATCTCTCTGCGATGCCAGATATGGAAAATACGGTTATTTTTGATACGTATGTAGAGCTAAATACCAACAATATTACCTCTCCGGTTAATTTACGATTTCACCTTGAGATGGTTAAGTGTGTTGGTAGTGAAAACAGTTTTGAGAACATTAAAAATAGAGAAGTTGTTGAACGTATAGGTTATGATGTTAGTGTTGAAGACCTAAAAGCTCAAAAGCAGCAGCGTTTTATTTTTGACACCTATGCGATTCAAGAGCTTATTAATGCAGCGAGTGATGAGCACAAGCTCTATTTTGTTATCTATGCAACCTCTCAAAAAAGCTTTGCAAAATCGTGTACGGCCAGTTTTGTCGATAAAAAATTGATGGATAAACCTAGGCTTGTTATTAACTACATCAAAAAACGCCGTAATGGAGTGGAAGCAGTTGGTAATTTACGTCAAAGTATTGAAAATAATATGATACGACTTGATTGGAACAGTCCAAAAGATGAAGCATTAGCAGGTGTTATTGTGGTTAAGAATCGTTTTCATGTTCCATGTTCACCTTATGATGGGCAGAAGCTTTATGCCGGAACGGCAAACTATACTTATGATAATTTTGGTTCAGTTGATATTGAGAAATATTATGCAGTATTTACCTATGATGATGTGCCAAACTACTCAGAGGCAACATCTTTAAAATATGAGGGACGCCAATAGTCCCTTTTAGTACTCCTTCATAGCGCGAGCAATATCGCGCTTCATGCTTTTTTCTTTTAAATCGTGTCGCTTGTCATGTTGTTTTTTACCGCGGGCAATGGCTATCTGAATTTTTATAATATTTTTATGGTTAAAAAACATCTGAAGAGGGACAATGGTGTGACCATCTTTTTCAACCGCTTTAATCATCTTATTTAACTCTTTACGATGCAGTAAAAGTTTACGACTTCCACGCTCTTCGTGTCCATAGTAGTGATGCGTAGTTTCAAGTCGTCCAATGTGAGCATTAAACAGGAATGCTTCACTGTTGACAAATCGAATAAAGCTGTCTTTTAAGTTGACACGATTAGCACGAATTCCTTTAACCTCACTACCTTGAAGTACCATACCTGCTTCGAATTTTTCTATTATCTCATAATCAAACCAAGCTTTTTTATTTTTTGCAATTGTTTCACCCATGCGCTATTTCCTTAAAAAAACTGCTTCCGCTACCACTAAAAAAATATCCCTCTTTTACATGTAAATTAAGTTCTGGATACTCTTTTAGTGCGGGTTTATATAGATCATTAGCCTCGTCTGTGCTAAGGTTATTTAAAATCTCTTTAGAGCTCATAATAGAGAACTTTTTTGCTTCATTTTGTGTAATTGGATCAAAAAACTTTTTACGGTAACTCTTGTAAACTGTGGGGGTACTAATCTCAATGGAGGGAGTGAAAATAGTAAGTTTTAGAGGCTCCTCTTTAAACTCCTCTACAATTTCACCAACACCACTTACATTAGCACTAGAGTACCCTGAGATAAAAAAAGGTAGATCAGCACCAACTTTTAGACCCACGTCTGTAAGTTGCTTATTGCTCAGATTTAAGTTAAGTATCTCATTGCACATCAGTAAAAATGTCGCTGCATCAGAGCTCCCTCCACCAAGGCCTGCAAATGCGGGAATATGTTTCTCTACAACCACAGTGTGTTTAAGAAAAAACTCTTCAAGCTTTTTGGAGTTACATATCTCTTGTAGTGCAACATAAGCTTTAAATATAGTATTTTGCTCTAATTTACATGTAAATTCACCTTGAATTTCAAAGGGTTCATTGGAGTTTTTTTCTTGAAAATAGAGTGTGTCATAGAGTGACTCTACACGCATAAAACGTGAAAGTATCTCATGGTAATCATCACGCATTCCAGTTATTTTTAAGAAGATGTTGACTTTTGCAACAGCTCTATAGGACGAAGATATCATTTCTTAAACTTGCTATAAAACTCTTGTAAAAATGATTCATCAATTTGATGTGATGCAGCAATATTAGAGTTCTCTACCTCTTGAAGTAGTTCTGAACGCATAATGGAGATATCGTTTGGAGCATCAATTCCAAGTTTAACGACGCCACCTTCAATAGAGACAACTTTTATGGTAATGTTATCTCCAATGACAATAGAATCATCTGTTTTACGTGTTAAAACTAGCATGTCTGTACCTTATTTAATATATATTTCATCTCACCATCTTTAATCTCAATGATGGTTACTGTATCGTCATTATCTATCCAGTAATAGGAGTCCTCTTTTTTAGCAAACTGATCTACATGTAATTTTTTGCCAAGTAGCATATTGTCACGTTCGCCTAAAAAAATGTTTTTTGGCATATCAAGATACTCTTTAATATTTAGAAATTCTTCGTTATTATAACGAAATTTACCCTCACTTAAACGCTCTAATGCACTCAAACATCCACCTTTGACTCCAAGCTTTTGACAAAGAAGTTGACCCAATGAACGAATGTAGGTTCCTTCTGAGACGGTTGCTTCAAAGGTGACAAAGGGGTGCATATAACTGATGAATTTTATGTTGTAAATCTCTGACGTAATTGGTTCTAAAATAACCTCTTCACCATCACGGGCTAAGGAGTAAGCACGTTTTCCATCTACTTTTTTTGCCGAATATTTTGGAGGTGCGTAAGTTACTCTTCCTTGAAGTGTATGAAGTGCCTCTTTTACTGTATCTATTTTAAACTCATTGAGAGTGTCTATCTGCTCCACTTTTTCAATATCCAAAGTCTCAGAGTGGGCTCCAAGCCAGAGTGTTGCACGGTAGGTTTTTGGCGTCTTTTTTAGGAATCTAAAAAGCCGTGTAGCATTGCCTAAGGCGATAATAAGAACTCCTTTAGCAAAAGGATCCAAAGTTCCTGAATAGCCAGCTTTTTTGAGTCCATATTTACGTTTAGTGCGACCTAAAAATTGATTTGAGCTCAGCCCAGTAGGCTTGTAGCCAACAAAAAGTGCATTCATTAAAGTACTTTAAAGTTTTTCAACAAAAGAGGCAAGTATTTCGCGTCTGTTTCCGCTAAAATTGATGGAGAGTTTAAATTCACGTCCAGATTTACTAACTCCTGCAACACGTCCTGCACCAAATATTTTGTGTCGTACCAGATCCCCTTTTTTAAAGGCGGTATTTTTTTCTAATTTTAGTGAACCTTCACACAGGCCTGCCTCATTAAAAAATCGACTTTTCATCAAGTCAGTTCTACGACCTTTGTAAAATCTGCTGTTGGTGTGAGAGAGTGTTAAGGTATCTTTGGCACGAGTAAAAGATACATAACCTAAGCGACGCTCCTCTTCAATGTCACTCCCATCACCTAAAAGAGGTAAAAATCCCTCTTCAAGACCAATAATAAAGATATGTTTGAACTCCAATCCCTTTGAAGCGTGAATGCTCATAATGTAGATACTCTCACCTTCTACCTCATCTTGTTCGCTCTGTAGTGTAGTCTCATTTAAAAACTCATCAAGCGATGCTTCTGGGTTGGCAATAACATAGTCTCTAAACATTCCATAAAACTCATCAATATTGGCAATACGTTCTCTGCTGTCTTGCGTATTGGCGTAGATCTCTTTTATTTTAAAGTTCTCTTCTAAGGCATCAATAAAGTCATAGGTAGAAGCTTCAGCAATTTTTTTGACTGATTTAATATTTTCTGCAAAGGCTTTTAAGGTTTTTGCATTTTTCTTTCTGACAATGGCTTCTAAATCGCTTAATGAGAGTTTGTCAATTAAATCAAAAATTGATCTCTCTGTGGCAATAGACTCAAGCTCAAGTTTATCGATCGTCGCTTTTCCGATGCCGCGTTTTGGTTTATTGACTACACGTTTAATAGAGAAGTTGTCGTGATGGTTGGTAATGACTCTAAGATAACTAATCATATCTTTAATCTCAGCACGGTCATAAAAACGTAATCCTCCAACAAGTTTGTAAGTAATTCCAGAACGGTTGAGCCCCTCTTCTAAAGAGCGACTCAAAGCATTGACACGGTAGAGCACTGCAATTTCACTGGCATTTTCACCTGAAGCAATAAGCCCATTAATTAGTGTTGCAATCTTTTTAGACTCTTCACTCTCATGATCTGATTTAATAGTTACAATATCTTTACCTTCATGCCGTGTGGAGTGTAGCTTTTTACCTAAACGACCACGATTGTGTTCGATGAGAGCATTTGAAACGGTAAGAATCTTTTGAGTTGAACGGTAGTTCTTCTCTAGTTTAACAACGTTAACATCACGAAAGTCTTGATCAAACTCCAAAATATTTCGTATATGCGCACCACGCCAACCGTAAATACTCTGATCGTCATCTCCTACTACACAGATATTGTTATGGTTACAACAGAGTTTTTGAACAAGTTTGAGTTGAAGTTCATTGGTGTCTTGGTACTCATCAATCATAATGTAGCGGTATTTTTCACTTGTTGTTTTGGCAAGTTCATCATTCTCATCTAAAATTTTATAGGCTAGCGCTAAAAGGTCATCAAAATCAACTAAATTGTTTTCAAGTAGATAGGCTTCATACTCTTCATAAACCTTTGCAATCTGTTTGTAGTTTTGAAGCTCAGCCTGAAGATAGGCCTCGTGCGGAGTGATTAAGGAGTTTTTGTATCGCGAAATTTCGCTGTTAATAAGTGCGGTAGGAATTTCAGAATTTATTTTTTTGATAATACGTTTTTTGTCATCATTGTCAATAACAACAAAGTTATTTTCTCGTCCCAAAAGATGAATATGAAATTTTAAAAATAGTAGCCCAAACTTATGAAAGGTACATAATAGAGGAGGGTAGGATTTTGTTCCAATCATTTTTAATGCACGTTCACGCATCTCTTTGGCTGCTTTATTGGTAAAGGTGAGTGTCAATGTCTGTGAAGCAGGTACGCCCACCTCTTTAAGAAGATAGGCTAGACGAGAAGTGATAGTTTTTGTCTTGCCACTACCCGCACCGGCAAGAATAAGTAAAGGCCCATCTATTTGACGAACTGCATCAGACTGCGCTTCGTTTAGATTTTCAAAAATCTCATTTTCCATTTTAACTACTCGCTTGTTATATATTAAAGATATTATAGCTAAAAACTCAAAATTATAATAAATCTATTGCATTAACTATAATTTTGGGTTATAATCATAGTATAAAACTAACTTATAGGAATTATAATGTTAAAAGATTTTGCAAAATTAAATACATTTTTAACAGTTATTAAAGAGAAAAGTTTTTCTAAGGCATCGGCAAAGCTTGGGATTTCACAGCCTGCAGTAACTCAGCAGATTAAATTTATTGAAGACTATTTAGACACTAAAATCGTCGATAGAAAGAAAAATGGTATTCGCCTCACTAAAGAGGGTGAAGATTTGCATAGAGTTGCACAAAAACTTGAAAAAGCTATTAATTCAAGTGAAAAAGAGCTTCTAAAAATTATGAATAAAGAGTTTACTTTTGTAATGGGTGCTTCATATGCAATTGGAAACTATTTGCTACCAACATATCTTGGTGGTATTAAAGAAAAAATTGATAATGAAGTCCATATGCATATTGCCCTTTCAGAAGATATTATTAATGAACTAGAAGATAAAAAGATTGATATTGCATTAATTGAATCGCCGATAATGCATGATGGTATTGTCTATAGAGAGTGGGTAGAAGATGAGATGGTTATTTTTTCAAATCAACCGATACCAAGACAGCTAAAGGAAGAAGATTTTTTTAAATTTGACTGGATCTGTAGGGATGAAGAGTCTCACACTCGTAAACTAGCAGCTGAAGTTTTTGAGGAGATTGGTGTTGCCTGTACAGAGTTTAATGTTATTGGAGTTCTTTCAAGTCCAACATCAATTAAAGAGACGGTGATGCGTGCTCCATCAGATGCACAACGTCCTGTAGTCTCAATTATGTCTCGTCATGTTATCTCTGATGAGGTGATGAGTGGAAGACTGTATGAGGCTCGTATTAAAAACTACAAAATTGTTAGAAAACTCTATATCGCTTACCTAAAAGATAGAAAACATGATGCATTTGTTGACAATGTTGTTAATTATTTGTTAACCATAAAAGTCTAAAATGTACCTATAAACTCAACAGCTAAACAGCAACTCTTTTGCGTGCTGTTGTAAATAGGGTAGAAATGAAATTACTTAGCTTCTTCTTGATATCTCTTTTTTTACATGTAAATATTCTTAGCGCTGCACAAGCAGTTAATCTTCGAGTTGTTAATGGAGTTACAGTTCCAACTCAGAGTGATAAATGGGAGTGGATTCTGTCTCTTCGTCAAGATGGCAGCCATATATGCGGGGCATCTTTAATTGCTCCTACTTGGGTTGTTACCGCATCGCACTGTATCTACTCTTATGGCGAATTAGCGCAGGCAAACAGTATCTCAGTAATGAGTGGTAGCTATAATGTAAACAGTAATGAGAATATAGTTAGTGTTAAACGAATTATTAAACATCCCTCTTATAATGAGACTACCGTTGATAATGATATTGCTCTAATTGAGTTAGCTCAACCTATTACGAATATTACTCCTATTGCTTTAGATAGAGCCTCACCGTTATTAAAAGATACACAGTCTTGGGTGGCAGGTTGGGGAAACATGTCTACAAGTGGATCTGACTATCCTGACAATCTTATGGAAGTAAATCTAAAAATTATTGACTTTAATACATGTAATTATTATTATGAGTTAGATGGTACACAGTTGACTTCAAATATGTTTTGTTCAGGGTACATGAATGGTTCCCAAGACAGCTGTCAAGGAGACAGTGGCGGGCCATTGATTACTGCAGGTAACAATGGTTATGCTCTTACTGGAGTCGTCAGTTTTGGAGGTAGTCTTGAACAGGCATGTGGTGCCAAAAATTATCCTGGTGTTTACACCAAGGTTCAGAACTATGTTGATTGGGTGCAAGGATACACAGGAGAATTTGATGGAGTTAAAGCTGAATCTATTGTGGTTACAGACCTTTATTCAGTGTTGCTTGAAAGTAATGGTTATAGTATTGATGGTAAGTTTGGCTCTTATGACTTTAGCGAAGTAGAGCAAGCATTTGACTGGGTATATGAGAGTTCTAATGGAAGTTTTTATCAATTTCGTGGTGCCGCATCAACAAATGACAATGTTTTTGGCTGGAGAGCAATAGAGCCACTCTATATAAATCCAAGTTGGTATATGATATCGCTAGGTAGTGATTTAGATGGTGATGGAAGTACAAAATTTGATTGGGTATTGTTAGGAGTTGGCAGTAGAAGTGTGTATAAACTTGCAGGAGTTAATGCAGACGGGACATTTAAATATTTGAAATTAAATGTTGAGTACCAGCTGCGAGACGGTCTTGTTTACTTCTATTAAAAGTCCTACTTTTTTAAAAATTTTTTATTTTCAGGATTAGCTAAAAAAGAGGCCATAGAGTCATTGACACCTTTTTTAGCGGTTTGATTTGTCTGTTTAGACTCTTTTACAGATGCTAGATTTACAAAGATTGGTGTCTCGTCGATTATCACTTGTAAAATACTTAGTATAGGAAGTGTAACAATACTACCAATATTTTCTGTTCCAAATCCAGCTTCAAATGATAGATAGCCATCTTCGAAGCGGGCACTCTCAAAAGTGTAGCCTGCTAAAAAAAAGAGTGTCATAGGACGAAATTCATCACTGATGTCTTTAGGAAGCTCTGGTTCAAATGTGACATGTTCTATTTTGCATAAAACACCAAAGTTCTGATTCTGTTCAAATAGATAAATTAATAACTCTTCTATATGCCTGCCCATTAATGATGTGAAGCCATCGTCTTTAATAATATCAATTAGCATCTCACTCCTTTTATTTAAATATTATACCATCTTCAAGTTCAACAAAGCCTATCATAGCGTTAAAAATAGCAGATTTTTTGTAGGTTGCAATTGTTGATTCTGGAATCTCTTTTGTAAAAATAGTCTGATTATCTAAGAGTCTTTGACGTGTTGTTCCATGCAAAAGGGGTGTGTTTGGTGTGTACCAATGCTCTCCATCAAAGAGTGCAATATTAGCAATGGTGCTGTCGGTAAGGTGTCCATTTTTAATAATAGCAATATCGTCACAGTTGCCTCTTAAGTTAAATAGCTTATTTAAACTATTTCGATTTTCATATTTTAAATCATACAAAATATTGTCGTCTGTAACGACTTTTAAAGAGGATATCTTTTTAGTTTCATATGGGATGTATTCAATATTGATACTGCTATTACTGTAGAGGACACGACAGCGAAATGTTCCCTTTTTAGGTGGTACTATTAAAGATTTAAGATCATAATGAGTACTATAGTTAAGCACTTTCATGGAGTGTTCTAAGCGTATTTGATGATAATTTACATGTAAAATATTACCATCAACTACTTTAATAGTCTCTAGAAGTTTAGTCACTAAATAGAGCCGTTGAAAGGTATCGTTCGCCAGTGTCACAGAGTATGGTCACAATAACTTTACCTTGATTATCTTTTCGTGATCCTACTTGCATTGCTGCGTAAACATTTGCTCCTGCAGATATTCCAACAAGAAGACCCTCCTCTTTGGCTAACATTTTTGCAGTCTTAATAGCATCATCATTGCTAACTTTAATAACTTCACCGTAAATAGTAGTTTCTAAAATATCAGGAATAAAACCGGCACCAATACCTTGTATTTTATGTGGTCCACCTGACTCACCAGAAAGAACAGCAGAGTCTTCTGGCTCTACGGCAAATATTTCAATATTGGGAACCTCCTGTTTTAAAACTCTACCATTTCCAGTGAGTGTTCCACCAGTTCCAACGGCGGCCACAAATATATCAATCTGTTTATCAGTATCTCTTAGTATCTCTTGAGCTGTTGTTCTCTCGTGAACTTCAGGATTTGCAGGGTTTTGAAACTGCTGTAAAACAAAGGAGTTAGGCATTAAGTCTTTTAGTTCATTGGCTTTATTAATAGCGCCATTCATGCCTAAGGCCGCAGGCGTTAACACTAGCTCTGCGCCTAAGGCAGTAAGTAGGTTACGACGCTCAATGCTCATAGATTCAGGCATGGTCAATATGAGTTTTAAATTTAGTGCAGCACAGATTGATGCAAGTGCAATTCCAGTATTTCCGCTTGTGGGTTCAATAATGGTAGAACTGTTGTTAATTGAACCATCTTCAAGAGCAGTCTTAATCATATTGAAGCCAATCCTGTCTTTAACAGAACTAGTGGGGTTCATAAACTCACATTTACCAAGTATAGTGGCACCAGATTTCCTAGAAGGAGTATTAAGTCTAACTATGGGCGTATTTCCAATAAGTTGAGTAATGTCTTGTGCAATATTCATTGTTATCTCTCCAGAGTGTTATTGCTAGTATGATAATGAGATATATGTATATAATTACTTAAAGCTGAGTAATTAACTCAGCTTTAACGTTATTTTGAGAAGCTGACCTTGTTATTGGTGATGGTATAGTTTAGATTAATAGCACTAGAATACTCAAATGTACCATCTGCTTTAGCTCCAGCTAGTTTATAGGCTTTTGAACCTGTAGTTGAAGCGGCACTGATAAAGATCCAGTCAAATGCTTCACTGTCATCACCATCAATATCGTCTCCTAGTGGGAACATGTACCATGCCGGTGAAAGGCCGGTAATACCATCTACCTTTTTCCATCCAAAAGCATCTGTAGCTGAAGGTGTTGTTCCTTGAAGTTGAAAGTTTAGACCGTTGTTTGTACTAAATACCCAGTCAAATGCTTTATCAACACCATTAAAGTCATAAGCGGCAAAGCTTCCTGCTATGTCATAAGTTTTTAAAGAGAGAAACGATTCATAATCTACTACCTGTGAACTGGCGTTCTCTTTTTGATATACAACAATCTCTGCCGGTGTATCGTCACTCTCTTTTATTCCTGTTGAGTAACCTTCAGAGAGGTCAGCGCCTCCAGGCAGTGAAAAAATACTTTCGAGACTTTCATTGCCAATGTATCTTGTGAAGATGTCAACACCTTTTTCTTTGGCAAAGGACACTTGAACTAAGTCACTGTATCCAATCATGGTTTGACCTCCCTTTTCAAAGATAACCTCCGCCATGGCATTATTTTTTCCTACATGACAAGCACTTACATAGACTAGGGTATTAGGAAGTGAGCTAAGATATTTTTCAAAGAAAAGGTTTGTCGCTAAGAGTGATTTATGACAGCTGTCATCTTCGCCGCAGTTATCCCACTCAATTAGACGCTTCTGTTTTAAATCATCGGCACTTACAGAGCTGTCATCTGGTGCAATATTAAGATCAACTGCCATATTGATGCTGTTTGTAGTTCTGCTTCGAGTATCGCGTGCAATACCGTGAGTTGAGATAAGAACAATTGCGTAGTCACCCCAGTTTTGAAAGTCACTGATGCTTCCACTGTTTGGACTGTTGTATTTCTTATAAGTTACATCAAAGCCATTAGCGCTTAACATTGCCGCTAACTGCGGTACATCGTCATTATATCCCCAGTCCCAATATTGTGCTGCAATGGCTAGTACTTTGTTACTTCCACTACGTGTTGCGGCACGTTTAAAAACTTTAAGTTTCTCCATGAAACTAGATGGGAGTATTGTGCTACTTCCTGAACCACCCTTTGAGTCTTGAGGTGCATGGTAGATAAGTCCTGAATACCCATCTTTGTAGGTGACAATAAGACCGTTTCCATCAGCAACTTCATCTACACTTGAAGCAGTAGTAGCTAAGAGCTTTGTTTTAATCTCTTGGATTTTTGCTTTATTGGCAGTGGAACCATATTCTTGCTCTTGTAGTTCTTTGGTGTAATCTGTCTGCGCTTCATTAGTACTACTAGGCGTACTTGGTGCAGCAGCACCAGTTTTTTTAAATACTAAGGTTGCAGATGTCTCTTGATCACTGTAAGAGAGGGACATATTAGTAGAAGTAAATGTAAAAGAGTGCGAGGAGGTGTATTCATCAATATTCATCTCTTGAATACTACCAGCATAGAGGCTGTCGCCATCACTAGCAATCGTCATATTACCATTTGCATCTATACTTATAGTAAGCATCAGTTCAGTAATGGTTTCACACTGCTGTTGCCCTTGATAGTTTATACACCATGTTGAACCTGATGTATTAGTCATGATCACACCTTGAGTTAAAACTTCACTCAAAGTGTAAGAACCAGCGTGACTGGAGTTAAAGTTTGTCGAACGCTGCAGTGGGCTGTTTGCAAATGTTAATGTTGCAAATATTATTAAAGAAAGAAAAAATAGCTTTTTCATGGAATCTCCTAAATTAAAACTGAACAAGTATAGTCAAAAACTATTTAACTTATCTTATATATAATATGTTTTAGAACTCTAATAACGGTACAGTTTACTTCTGTTTCATTAGGTAACTAGAGAGATGGTTTTGTCATAGTAGAAAAGCAGTGCTTAACTAACTATTTTACTATTCCAGTCCCCGCCATATTAGCAGCATGAAAAATGATGCTGTTATGTTTACGAGCATAAAATTGCATTAAGAGTTTTTGTAGTGTCGGTTCAATTGACGGCATAAACCAAGCATTATTGCTTATGGCAATGAGATATTTTGGATCATCTTCATAAAGCTCTTCGCAGGTCGCTTCGTAGCAGACTGCATTACGAAATGAAATGCCTTTAATCACAAAGTCGGTAGGCTTGTCAGAACTAATGTAGTCACTCGCTCCATCAAAAAAAGTCTTATTAACATACTCACGCATGAATTTTGGCAGTGGAATGTACTCTCCAAAAGGAACCAATACCATTTTTCGAGCAACTTGCATGTTCTCATTATTGAACAGATATGTGACATTGTAGTTATGTCCATCATCCTGTTCTAAAGCCCCCGTTACAATAACAATCTCTTTGGAATACATTTTAAGAGTCTCTATAAGAGCAGGTTCATAATTTAAAAAGAGAGGAAATGCAGATTCACTTAGTACAACAATATCGTAGTCCTTTTTAATAGCACTCTTGATGGCGTCAAAATTGTAATTTAGTATTTTTTGACGCATATGGGGTTTCCATTTTAACTCTTGTGGAAGTTCCATTGAGACAAGTTTAATATTTAAAGGTGGCTCAATTTTTTCTACAGAGTTAAATGGAAGCGCTGAAAAAAGTAAGAATAGTGCAGTGTAACGCCATTTTGATTTACATGTAAAAAAGAGAACCAATCCAGCAAGAATAGAGGCAAATTGCCATTTTAAAATACCAAAATGGCTGTTAACAAAGAGAAGTTCCAACTGCATCCAGTTAAAGTCAACGGGTTCAAAAAAGCTGAGGGTAAAGAGAATTAAAGCACGAACAGCAAGGTTTTTACTAAGAGATACAAGACCAAAAAAAAGTGCATAAACAAAACCAAATCCGATAGTAACTACAGGAACCATCCATGCAACATTATAATATTTAAAGCTGTAGCCAATCCAGTAAAACCATAACAGACCAATGAAGAAACCAGCAATAAAAAGGGTTCTTCGATTAATATGTAAAAGCAGACTAAGTGCTAAAAGTCCTGAGATGGTATTGACAATGTTTAGAGTAAATCCAAAATATTCTAAGTATAAAAAAAGTGAAAAGAGTAGGGCTGTTGTTAAAGCTAACAATATATCTTTTGAGAGTTGTGATAGTGTGTAAAATCGGTTAATAGTTGCTTGCATAAAACGTATTATACTTTTTTTAACTCTTCTTTGAGTATAATGCAAAGAATTTTATACAAGGACAGTACAACAATGGAAATTTTAGCACAGCTATTCCCGTTTATTATTTTATTGGCGATTATGTATTTCATAATTATTCGACCGCAACAGCAGCAGCAAAAGAAGCATCAGGAGATGATTAATGACCTTAAAAAAGGCGATAAGATTGTTACCATAGGTGGTGTTATTGCAGAAGTTAAAAAAGTAGATGAAGAGTTTTTTGTTGTCAAGATGAACGATGCAACAGAAGTTAAGATTGTTAAAGATGCTGTTAACAGAAAGTATGGGGATGAAGCTTAATTTTCGATTAGTAATATTTGCTTTTGCCATTATTTTTGGGGTGGTCTTCTCCGCTCCATCACTTCTTCAGATGAAAGAGGGTGCAAAGGTAAATTTAGGACTTGACCTTCAAGGTGGACTGCATATGCTTCTAGGTGTTAAAACTGAAGAAGCCGTCACTTCAAAAATGAAATCATTAGCATCAAGCTTAAAGCACTACTCTGAAAAAAAAGAGATTCTTCTTGAAGAGTTAAGTGTTCATGATGAAGCAGTAAAAATCATTCTTTTAGATGAAGATGACGGTATGTTAGTTCAAGAGTTTTTAAAAGAGATTGAGGGCATTGCTGTTAATCAAAATGGACTCAACTATTCCATCTCATTAACTCCTGAAAATGTTATTTTAACACAAAAGCAGGCTATTGATCAGGCGATTGAGGTTATTCGTAACCGACTCGATCAGTTTGGTTTGGCTGAACCTACCGTGGCTCGTCAAGGTGAAGAGAAGATCTTGGTGCAGCTTCCTGGTATTAAAAACCAAGAAGATGAGAAGCGTGCCCGTGAGCTTATCTCGCGTGCTGCAAAGCTTGAGTTAATGGCAGTTGATGAGGAGCGTGCCGCTCGTGTTGACAAAATGGATGAGAGAGAGGCTGCTCGTTATGGTGACTTGATTTTACCAGATAATGCACGACCTGAGATTAAGTATTTGGTTAATGAGATTCCGATCTTAGATGGTTCGATGCTTACTAATGCTAATGTAGGGTTTGATCAGAACAATCGTCCAGTGATTAATTTTACATTAAATTCAGAAGGTGCTCAAGTTTTTGGAGACTTTACAGGTAAAAGTGTTGGAAAACGTCTAGCAATTGTACTGGATGGAAAGGTCTATTCAGCACCTAATATTAATGAAAGAATTGGTGGTGGTAGTGGCCAGATTAGTGGAAATTATACGGTTATGGAGGCACAGGATTTAGCAATTGCATTACGTTCTGGAGCTATTCTTGCTCCTATCTATGTTATGGAAAAACGTTCTGTTGGACCAAGTTTGGGTGCAGATAGCATTAAAGCTAGTATGATAGCACTTCTTGGTGGTTTCATGCTAGTTATCTTCTTTATGGTTTTTTACTATAAAAGAGCAGGAATTGTTGCCAATATTGCACTGATTGCAAACCTGTTTATTATTTTAGCAGTCATGGCACTTTTTGGTGCAACATTGACACTACCAGGTATGGCCGGAATTGTCCTTACGGTTGGTATGGCAGTTGATGCCAATGTTATTATATCGGAACGTATTCGTGAACTCTTGTATCAAGGTGTCTCAATTCATAAAGCGATTGAACAGGGGTACAATAATGCGATGCGCGCAATTTTAGATGCAAATATCACAACACTTATTGCAGCGGTAGTTCTTTATGCTTATGGAACGGGTGCTATTAAAGGGTTTGCTATTACTATTAGTATTGGTATTTTAGCCTCAATGTTAACGGCTATTTTAGGAACACATGGAATTTATGAGATGCTAGAGTCTCGAATTACTAAAAATAAGAACCTCAATAGCTGGTTTGGTATTAAGGAAGTGAAATAATGGAACTGTTTAAATATACCAAAACCTATAATTTTATGGGATCATCAAAAATTGCAATGGTTATCTCTATTGCGTTAGTTCTAGCTTCATATGCGCTACTTTCGACAAAGGGTCTTAACTATGGTGTTGACTTTGCTGGTGGTACTATTGTTCAAGTAAAATATAGCGGTGATGCTCCAATTGATGCAATGCGGACCAAGCTTAAAGATACTGAACTGTTCGCCAATGCAACGATTACAGAGTTTGGTTCACCTGACGAGGTGATTGTGCGTCTAAAATCATCATCTAAAAATGTTGCTAATGATATTGGTGATCAGGCAAAAAGTGCACTTGCAGGTACTGGTGATTTTGAGATTCGCCGTGTAGATATGGTTGGTCCAAAAGTAGGAAATGAGCTTAAAGAGAAGGGAATTATGTCAATGCTTCTTGCAGTAGCAGGAATCTTGATGTATGTAGCGTTTCGATTTGAGTGGCGCTTTGCAGTGGCTTCAGTTGTTGCATTAGTGCATGATGTTTCAATTGCTTTAGGGATGATTTCACTTTTTGCAATTGACGTGAACTTAGATGTTTTAGCTGCTCTACTTACTATTTTAGGGTACTCCTTAAATGATACAATTATTGTCTTTGACCGTATTCGTGAGGGAATTACTACATCTAAAAGCACTGACCTTGGCGAGGTCATTAATGAGTCGATAACAAAAACTCTTGCTCGTACAACACTTACCTCATTAACAACATTCTTTGTTGTATTGACGCTTTTCTTGTTTGGTGGTGAGATCATTCATGCATTTGCATTTACAATGCTTGTTGGTATTATTGTAGGTACCTACAGTTCAATCTTCGTAGCATCACCGGTGTTGATGCTCTTTGGATTTGACATTAAGCTTTACCGATCACGTTTAGCCCAAAAAGCAAAACTAGCAGCGGAAAAAGATAAAATGAGAGCACAGTACGAACAGGGTACTGTATAAAAATAGATAGGAGTTAATTATGGATTGGGGTAAAGTAATATACGTGTTTTTCTCACTTATGAGTTTAACATCGACAGCGGCTTTTTTGTATGAGCACAGTGCTATTTCACTCTTTGCAGCAGCAAGTCTGAACTTAGTATCAACATTTCTTAAAATTGGTGTACGAAATTTACTTTCAGCAGAGCTTCTTGCAAGTTCATTGGTAGCTGATTTGCACCTCATTCCAGCATTTATCTATTTAGAGGTAGTTGGTGAAATAGAGTGGGCAATTGCGTTAGTAATTGGTGCATTAATTGCCAACCTGTTCTCATTAGGATTAGTTCTTATTGAAAGTTCAAAAACTAGAGACGAGTATTAGGAGTGACATTGCAGTACAATCCATCAGAGATTGAGAAGAAGTGGCAATACTTTTGGGAAGAAAACAGAAGTTTTGAGCCATCAGAAGATTTTTCTAAAGATAAAAAATATATTTTAAGTATGTTTCCATTTCCAAGCGGAAGACTGCATATGGGACATGTGAGAAATTACGCTTTAAGTGATGCTTTTGCACGCCATTACCGACAAGAGGGTAAGAATGTCCTGCATCCTATTGGTTTTGATAGTTTTGGAATGCCTGCAGAAAATGCAGCCATTAAAAATGGTTCCCATCCAAAAGGGTGGACATACGACAATATTGATTACATGAAAGGCGAGTTTAAAACGCTTGGTTTTTCGTTTTCAAAAGAGCGTGAACTTGCAACCTCAGATAAACTCTACACTAAATTTGAACAAGCGTTTATTATTGACATGTTCAATAAAGGTCTAATGTACCGTAAAAAAGGGCTACTAAATTGGTGCCCTCATGATCAGACCGTTTTAGCAAATGAACAAGTAGTTGATGGCTGCTGTTGGCGATGTGATACACCAATTGTTAAAAAAGACATGAATCAGTACTACTTTAAAATTACTGATTATTCAGATGAGCTTTTAGCAGATTTGAGTAAGTTAGAGGGTGGTTGGCCAAAACAGGTTATTACTATGCAAGATAACTGGATTGGTAAATCTAATGGCTTGGAGTTTGACCTATATTTTGATGATGCAAGTCTAAGTAAGTTAAAGAGTACTTTTAAAAGCTTTGATGTCTTTACGACAAGACCAGATACAATCTATGGTGTAAGCTATGCAGCACTTGCTCCTGAGCATGAGATTGTTACGTACATGATAGACAATAAGCTTTTAGATGAAAATACCATCTCTGAAATTAAGAGCATGAAAAATAGTTCTTCTATTGATAGGCAAAAAACCAAGAGTGGAATTACACTGGATTTACATGTAATTCACCCGCTAACTAAAAAGAGTATTCCAGTATGGATTGCAAATTTTGTTTTAATGGATTATGGAAGTGGTGCGGTTATGGCTGTTCCTGCCCACGATGAGAGAGATTATGACTTTGCTAAGCAGTACGATTTACATGTAAATCCTGTGATTAAACCTTTTAAAGATGAGCTACCTGAAGATGCTGCTTTTACAGAGGTAGGAGAGCTTTTCAATTCTGAACAGTTTAATGGACTTAATTCGCAAAAAGCTCAAGCAGAGATTATTGAGTACTTTGAATCAGAGAAAATTGGACAACGTGTTACCAACTACAAATTAAAAGATTGGGGTGTTTCACGTCAACGTTACTGGGGAGCACCAATTCCATTTATTCACTGTGATGATTGTGGTCTGGTGATGGAGAAAAAAGAGAATTTGCCTATTGCACTACCTGATGATGTTGAGATTACAGGTGAGGGGAACCCACTTGAGAATCATCCGACATGGAAGCACTGCAAATGCCCACAGTGTGGAAAAGATGCTATTCGTGAAACAGATACGATGGATACTTTTGTAGAGTCTAGCTGGTACTTTTTACGTTTTTGTGCTTCAAAAGCTAACTGGGAAGATGAAGCATTTTCAGCAGAGCAGTTACAATACTGGATGGGGGTTGATCACTACATTGGTGGAATTGAACATGCAATTTTACATCTGCTCTATGCACGTTTTTTTACCAAAGTCTTTAGAGATTTAGGCTATTTAGATTTTGATGAACCGTTTGATAGACTGCTAACTCAAGGAATGGTACTTAAAGATGGTACCAAGATGAGTAAGTCTAAAGGTAACACAGTTGATCCTGACGCTTTGATTGAGAAATATGGTGCGGATACTGCACGACTTTTTATTCTTTTTGCAGCACCACCGACACAAGAGCTTGAGTGGAATGATAGCGCAGTTGAGGGGGCATACCGTTTCTTAAAACGTTTTTATGACCGTAGCTCTAATGTGACACCAACAGAAAATTTACATGTAATTGATCATGGAAGTTTAAATAAAGAAGAGAAATATGCTCGTAAAAAAGTGTATGAAGCCCTGCAGCGTGCCAAAGAAGTTTATGCAGAGCGTTATACATTTAATACGATGATTGCTGGTGTTATGGAAGCGATGAATGCGCTTAATGAACAGAAAAATGAGCAGGTCTGGAGTGAGGGGTATTGGATTTTACTCTCCATTATGGAACCGATCACTCCTCATATATGTTGGGAGTTAAGTGATGCACTCTTTAAAAGAAAAAACTTAATTAGTAACACTGTTTTAAAAGAGGTGTTTGAAGTTGACTCAATTACACTTGGACTTTCAGTAAATGGAAAGCGTCGCTCTGAAATTGAGGTGGGAGTTAATGACTCTAAAGAAGAGATAATTGCATTGGCTAAAGAGGCACTGTCGAAGTGGATTGATGGCAAAGATATTGTTAAAGAGATTCTTGTGCCAAACAAGCTTATTAATATTGTAGTCAAGGGCTAAAATGCGTACTATTGTTAGTGTTTTGATGCTTGTTGTTATATTTACCGGGTGTGGATATAAGATGGCATCGCACTACGCTCAAAGTGTTATTGGTAATAAGGTCAGCACTCAGGTCTATGTCTCTTTGCACGATCCTGAAAATGCAGTAATTATTAAAGATGCTGTAGATACTGCTGTGATTACAAGGTTTAAAAGTCAACTTTGTGATAAAAGTGAGTCAGTTACCCATCTAGCTATTACTATTAGTGATATTACATTTAAGCCACTTAAATATGATACTAATGGCTATGTTACTGCTTATCAGACCGATATATTTATGCAGATTTTACGTACAACAGGTGATATTTCAAAGACCTACCTCTCAAGAGGAAGCTATGACTTTAGTCTTCGCGCTAACGCAATCATCTCAGAACAAGCACGTTTTGAGGCCATAAGAAATGGAGCACAAAAAGCCATTGATGGGTTTTTAGCTCAAGTTTCATCTGAAACCTTTACAAGAGAGAAGAAATGACAGTACATGATATTATTAAAAAATCGATTGAGAGACTTCGTAGTGAAGGCAAGCTTTTAACACCAGACTTTTATGCTGAAGCATTCTGTATAGAAGCTAAAAAAGCGGGAATGTTGACAGATGACTGTAATCAGGTTGATAAGTATGCTAGTTCATTGGACAGCAGCTATCAAAATGAGATTAAGCAGTATCGTGTTAAGACAACACAAGAGCTTATTCGTTTTTTAATCTCCAAAATTAACCGGATGAATCCAACAGAGTGTGCTAATCTTCTTGAATCTAACAGTGCGCTTTTAAAGAGGGTTTTGCAGTCTGTAGAAGTACTTCATAACAGTAACGCTGCCACACTTTCTAAAAAGACATTAATGGCGCTAAAGAAGCAGAATAACCCAGAGACACTAGATGAACTGCGAAAAAAATGGATGGATTTTTTAACAGTCTATGATAATACTATTTTAAAAAAATTATCATCTTACACAACGGTATATCCTGAGGATTTAAATAAGACTCTTAATGGCTTGGGTAAAAAAGTGGGAGAAGGTGTTGAGTTGCAAGGTATGGATAAAGTAGCTACGCTCTTAATTGCTTCTTTGGCACCTTCAATTGCTTCTGGTGTTAATGATGAGTTAGCTGATGTTTCAGACTCTTTACGTATAAACTCATCGCTTTTAACATCACAAAGTATGTATGAAGAGATAAAAGAGGCAATTAAGCTTCGTATCACCCTTGATAAAGCCAGCGTAAAAGATATGATGATGACGCTTGATGAGGTACTAGATAAGCTCTCACTTCAGTTAATTGACCTTATTGAAAAAAGTGATAGTTCATCCATTGAGCTTTCAAAAATTAAAAAAGATCTTGAGCATTTTGATGAAGATAAAAAGATTGATTTTAAATCGGCACATAAAAAGTTACTTACTATTGCACTTACTCTTGAAGAGAAGACATCTCATCTCAGTCAAGATCTAAAAGTCCATAATAGAAAAGTGGGAGCTTTAAGCGATAAGGTTGCCCATTTAGAAGCAGAACTACTAGCAGCACAGAGAGCGTCACGTGAAGATTTTTTAACAAAACTTTACAACAAGCGTGCCATAGATGAACAGTTAAAAATTAAAGAGGGTGAGTATGAACGGTATGGTCGTAACTACTCAATAGTAATGTTTGATTTAGACTTTTTTAAAGCGGTAAATGACACTTACGGGCATGATGCAGGGGATGCGGTTCTTGCGGCTTTTGCCAAAATTCTTAAGAAGCTATGTCGTACTGTTGATGTCGTAGGCCGATACGGTGGTGAAGAGTTTGTAGCAATTTTAAGTGATACAGGTCTGGATGGAGCTCTAAAATTTGGAAATAAGGTGCGCAGTACTCTTGAGCACACAAAGTTAATGTACAAAAAACAGCACATTAAAGTGACAGCAAGTGGAGGAGCGGCTGAACGTAAAGCATTTCAATCTATTAAAGCTACAATGCAGTCAGCAGATGAACGTCTCTATGATGCAAAAAATAGCGGAAGAAATTGCATAGAGCCAACGCTAGTAAAATAGATGGATTTAGAGACATTTTTAGAGCATAAACCGCTCTACTACAGTGAGATTGACTACAGTCGTATGCCTCGTGTCTATAAAAGCATTAAAGAGCAGTTAAAAATCCCCAAAATTATTCATGTTGTTGGTACTAACGGTAAGGGGACAACAGGCCGATTTATTGCCAATATGTTAATGTCTCATGGTAAGCATGTTGGTCACTATAGTTCACCTCATATTTTAGAGTTTAATGAGCGTATCTGGATTAATGGCAATTATGTCAGAAACTCCATTTTGCAAGCAGCACACGAGAGGCTGCAAGAGCTACTTTTGTTTGAAGATAGTGAGGCACTAAGTTATTTTGAATACACGACATTTTTAGCAATGCTCTGTTTTAAAGATTGTGACTATGTTGTTCTTGAAGCAGGTCTTGGTGGTGAGCATGATGCAACCAATGTATTTGAAAAAGTTTTAAGTGTCATCACTCCCATAGCACTAGATCATCAAGATTTTTTAGGCGACACTATTTTTAGTATCGCTACTACAAAATGTAATAGTATTACTAAACGTGTTGTTGTGGGCTATCAGAGATACTCGGTAGCATTATCTACATGTAAAAGCATAGCAGAGAAAAAAGAGGCTTCTTTTTACACTATTGATAGTGTCATCAATGCTCAAGAGCATAGAGAAATAGAGGCAATCGCTTTAAAAAACCATCTACCACTATATTTAAAAGAGAATCTACTTTTAGCGCTATCGGCTGTAAAACTTTTAGGGTTTGCTGTTGACTCTACATCAATCTCAGTAGAGTTGCCTTTTGGAAGATTTTATCAGTATCGAGACAATATTATTATTGATGTAGGACATAATCCGCTTGCTGCAGAGGCAATTGCTGCTGCTTTTTTAAAAAAGAAAGCTATTTTAGTCTATAATAGTTATGCAGATAAAGAGTACAGAGAGATTTTGAAAATTTTAAAGCCTGTGCTTGAGCGTGTGGAGATATTGGAAATTGATGATGAGCGTATTGAAGACAAGGCTGTTTTAGAGCAGAGTTTAGACGAGCTAAACATTAGCTATTGTGACTTTAGTTCTATTGATGAAGGGACTCAATATTTAGTATTTGGTTCATTTAAAGTAGTAGAAGCATTTGTAAGAGGTGGTTATGCGTAGACATTTTACAATTACAGTTCATGATGACAAAGGCTTAAAACAGATTAATCTTCCTTACAGTATTAAAAGTGGTCTATTGTATGGGGCAATTTTTTTAGTAGCCGTTGGTATCTTGACGCTCTTTGGTATTTTGTATCTTAACAATACCATTGACAATATGGTACAAAAGCGTACGGCAATGCAAAAATTAATTGATGATGAGCAGAAAATTACTGCTACACTCATGACATCCATTCAAGAGAATGAGCTTGTATTACAACATAAAAACGAAGAGCTTAAAACTGCTATTGATCGACTTGATAATATTGAGGGGATGATAGGACTGACACCTCATGAAGATGTGAGCGTTGAAGAGCGTATTGAACTTGCTATGTTGACCTCTGAAGAGATTGCACTGATGCATCAGCACATTCCTAACGGCTCACCGATTGAATATAAAGGAGTCTCAAGTCCTTTTGGGTATCGTACGCATCCCATAACAAAAAAGCGTAGTCTTCATAAGGGAACAGATATGATTGCCGCAAAAAAAACACCAGTTTATGTTCAGGCAGAAGGTGTAGTAGAGTATGTAGGGCGGACTAGAGGATTTGGAAGACTCGTTAGAATTTCACACAACTACGGATTTAAAACTTATTATGCACATCTTAATAGTTTTAAAGTAAAAACAGGAGATTTCGTAAAAAAAGGAGACCTGATTGCTCTTTCAGGTAACAGTGGTGTCAGTAATGGCCCTCATTTACATTATGAGATTCGTTTTTTAGATCGACCTCTTAATGCATTTAATTTTATTAAATGGGAAGTAGATAATTATCAAGATATATTTGAAAAGGAGAAAAAAGTTCCATGGCACTCTTTGGTAAAAACAATAACAAGCAACCGATTCCAAGTCACAAAACTACCATTATCGCAGAAGGTACTCGCTTTAAAGGAGAATTAAATTTAGTATGCGAACTCTTTGTAGATGGAGAGATTGAGGGCATAATTAATTCAGATCATGAGGTGACTATTGGGGTGAATGGTCATATTTCAGGTGATATTAAAGCAGAAAAAGTGGTAATTCACGGAAAAATTGAAGGCAATATTAATTCTGATAAAGTCTATATTCAAAGCGATGGACATGTCTCAGGCACTATTGAATCAAATGAGCTCATCATAGAGCCAAAGGGAGTGTTTCAAGGTGAAAGCAAAATTAAAACAGCGCACCCAGTTAAAAAAGTTGAAACGCCTGTCAAAAATGATAAGAATTAAATGGTAGCAAGTCGTTTTTTTGAATATTTAAAACTACATAAAAATCCTAATATTGATCTGCTTATCTGTGAAGATGCCAGTGAGACACAAGAGCTCATGGATGTCTGTAGTTATTTCGATATTGAGACCATTGTCTTACCAGATTTTAGAGCTGCATATTTAGATGATTTACGCACCTATAAAGTAGAGTTGCATCAACTTTTTGGTGCACTGAGCAGCTATTATAAGGCAGAAAAAAAACCTCTTGTTATCTCCCCTTTTAAAACACTGCTATTCCCATTTCCAACACAATCACTGCTTCAGTCTAAGAGTATCTCTTTTGCTGATACGCTTCCTTTAAAAAGCTTCAAAAATGAGATGCTATTTTGGGGATATAGCTTTGTTGATATTGTACAGGTTGAGGGCGAGGTCTCTTTTCGTGGCGATATTATTGACATTTTTATTCCCAATACACCTGCGCCATATCGTATCTCTATGTTTGATGATGAGATTGAAGATATTAAAAGTTTCAATATTGAGACACAGAGAACTTCAAAAGATGAACTTGACTCTATTGAGCTCACTCCAGCTTTTTACTCTTTAGATGAAGCTGGTTTTAACGCTATTGGCACTGCGATACAACATAGTGAGAGTGACAGCTTTATTAAAGATATAGCATCGTTAGGTTTTTGGTACTTAGGTGCAAATAGTGAGCTCTTTTTAGAGGGTAAGAAAAGTCTCTATATTAAAGATATTTCAGCGTTGGTAGATGAAGCGTATGAACTTCTTCTACCTCAAACACCACAAGAACTTTTTGATGATGTAGAGGTAATTAATGAAGCGCAGCAGTACAAACCTTTAGCCGTCACTAATGCTAAGACGCTGGTAGATGTCCATAAAGATAAGAAAATCACGTTAATTGCTACAAATGAAGCTCAGATTAAACAGGTGGGAATTTATGACACTACAAATTTACATGTAATTTATAGACCCTTTATTTTAAACATTATTAGTGATAATGAACTTATTATCTCTCTTAATAAGCCCCAGAAGAAACGTAGACGCAGACGTACTTCCATTGTCTTAGATGACCTGAAACCTGGCGATTATGTTGTTCATGAAGAGTATGGTGTAGGAACATTTGAGAAGATAGAACAGGTTGAGATTCTTGGAGGAGTTAAGGACTTTATAGTTATTAAATATATGGGTGATGATAAAGTGCTTCTGCCTGTTGAAAACTTGGAGTATATTGACCGTTATATTGCATCATCAGGTTCACTTCCTGCACTTGATCGTCTCGGTAAAGGAAGCTTTGGACGACTTAAGGAGAAGGTTAAAAAACGTCTATTTGAGATTGCAGCTCAAATTATGAATACAGCGGCTGCTCGTGCACTTATTAAAGCACCTAAAATCAAGGTAGCAGGAAAGTTGTTAAAAGAGTTTCAGGACTCTTCAGGATTTACTTACACTGAAGATCAGGAAAAAAGTATTAAAGAGATTGTCGATGAGATTGCTACTGGGCGTGTGATGGATAGACTTCTTAGCGGTGATGTAGGCTTTGGAAAGACAGAAGTGGCAATGAATGCTATTTTTGCTACAGCAAAATCTGGTTATCAGAGTGCGCTGATTGTTCCTACTACGCTATTGAGTTCACAACACTACAAATCACTTTTGGAGAGATTTGAGGAGTGGGGTCTGCGTATTAATAAGCTTGATCGTTTTGTAACTACAAAAGATAAAAATACAATAATTAAAGGTTTAGCTGCTGGAGATATTGATGTTGTTGTGGGAACACATGCACTATTTGGTGTAGAGTTTAAAAAACTTGGTCTAGTTATTGTCGATGAAGAGCATAAATTTGGTGTAAAGCAGAAAGAAAAACTTAAGCAGATTCATGAAAAAGTGCATCTCCTAAGTATGAGTGCAACACCGATTCCTAGAAGTTTGAATCAGGCTCTAAGCTCTATTAAGACAATGAGTAGCATTATGACACCACCAAGTGAGCGTCAGGGAGTGCGTACCTTTGTTAAAGCGTATGAAGATAAGCTTATTAAAGAGGTCATTATGCGTGAGTTGCGTCGTGGAGGGCAGGTCTTTTATGTCCACAACTCTATTGATAATATGCCAATTAAAGAGGGACAGTTAAAAAAACTATTACCTAACCTTAAAACAGTGATGTTGCATTCAAAAATCTCTGCAGTTCAAACAGAAAAAGAACTACTAAAGTTTCAATCAGGTGAATATGACTTAATGATAGCCACTTCTATTATTGAGTCAGGGATTCACATGCCAAATGTCAATACTATGATTATTGACGGAGCTGATCGTTTTGGAATTGCAGACTTGCATCAACTTCGTGGTCGTGTCGGTCGAAGTGACAAAGAGGGATATGCTTACTTTGTGGTAGAAGATAAAGAGAATATTACTGATGAAGCTAAAAAACGTTTAGTAGCACTGGAGTCCAACTCATTTTTAGGCAGTGGTTCTGTTTTGGCCTACCATGACTTAGAAATTCGTGGTGGTGGAAATCTTGTGGGTGATGCTCAAAGCGGTCATATTAAAAATATAGGCTATTCGCTCTATCTCAAAATGCTAGAAGATGCTATTACTACACTAAGCAATGATGAGAAGCAGAGTCGTGATAAAGTAGATATTAAGTTGACTATTAGTGCGTATCTATGTGGTGAAGTCATTAATGAAGATCGTCTTCGTTTAGAGCTTTACCGCCGATTAAGTCACTGTGAGACACCTAAGGAGATCTATGAGATTGAAGAGGAGTGTATTGACCGTTTTGGAAAACTAAACACACCTACAAAGCAGTTTTTTGAACTTATGGTCATTAAGATGTTAAGTCTAGAGAAAAAAATTAAAGTCTTGAGTAATTATGGGCAGAATATTAACATTGAGTATCAAAACAGCTCTAAAGATAGAATAGCATCAGCGAGTAAAGATGATGATGACATTATTATTGCAGTGCTTGATTATTTACGAAATGCTAAGCCAAAGAAACTATGAGTCTTATTTAGTTAAAATATAAAACATAAAATAATAAAGGGTAATATCATCAACTTTACTCAATACCACTCAAAATATTATGCCCAAATAGACTTGAACCCTCATCAAGTTGAAGCAGCTCTATTTGCTTTTAAGTATCCTTTATCAAGTGGTGCTATCTTAGTTGATGAAGTTGGTCTTGGTAAATAAAATGAATAAAACATCAAGAGGCAAAAAATGAGTAAAACTGAAAATCAAAAGAAACTGCTAAAAATATTAAACGAGATATTCCAACTTGATCAGAGTGATTTAGACTTTGGTATCTGCCATAGAGATTAAAATAAATAAAATACGCTTAGGAGAGAATTTGAAAATAGCATTTATAGGTGACATAATAGGAAGACCGGGACGTTCAATAATTTATGAGCATTTAGCACGTCTTAAGCAAGAATACTCCATTGACTTTGTTATTGCTAATTATGAGAATGCTTCACACGGTTTTGGCTTAACTATGAAAAATGCCAATGAGCTTTTTGGTTATGGAATTGATGTGATGACCGGTGGAAATCATACTTGGGATAAAAAAGAGATTAAGCCACTGCTTGATACTATGGAGCTTTTACGCCCTCATAATTATCCAGAAGGTGTTCCAGGAACGGGTCTGAAAATTTATGAAGTCAATGGTGAGAAACTTGCAATTTTAAACTTAATGGGCCACTACTCTATGCCTCTAACAGACAATGCCTTTCGTCTTGCTACCAAGTGCGTTGAGAATTTACATGTAAATGGGATAAAGAGCATTTTCATTGACTTTCATGCAGAAGCAACGAGTGAAAAACGCGCTATGTTCATGATGCTTAAAGGTGAAATTAGCGGATTAATGGGGACGCATACCCATGTAGGAACGGATGACCTGCAGATTGTTGAAGGGTCGGCTTATTTAACCGATATTGGGCTGACTGGATGTCGTGACAATGTTATTGGAATGGATGCTAAAGTTCCAATACAGCGTTTCTTAACTAGTATGCCGGGGCATTTTGAAGTACCTAAAAAATGTAAACGAATTTTGCAGATAGCAGTTATGGAGCTAGAAGATGGTAGATGTACTGATGCATTTAAACTTAAATGTTTTGATGATGAACGAGAGATACTAACAAAGGCTTGGATTGATTAAGAATTGTTTAGTATTATTTCAAAACAATTTTATAAAAAGGCTATATATTGAAAAAAGATGTTCTTGACTACTTTAGACTAATTGGTTTTATTGAAGGTCTATCATACCTAACACTACTGTTTATTGCGATGCCACTAAAGTACATGTACGGTTATCCAGAAGCGGTTAAAGCAGTTGGAATGGTACACGGTATTTTATTTATTCTATTTGTTGCTCTTCTTGGCAGCGCTGCACGAAAATACAATTTTTCTATGAAATATATCATCGTCTTATTCGTTGCTTCACTCATCCCATTTGGTACATTCTTCACCGACAGAAGATTAAAAGAGATTAAAAAACTTTCATTAGCTAAAGTATAATCTTCTGTTTATGGACACAATGCCTTAAGGGGCATCTTGTCAAAAGAAGCAGAAATTTTCTTTTAATACACTACCTCACAACAATCTCACAATTACTTCATATACTACACTTATCAAACAAGCAAAAGCTTGAAAATAAGGACAAGAAATGAAAACGTTAATCTCAACTGCAATCGCAGCAAGTATGGTAATCTCAACTCTAGGTGCAGCAAAAATTGATTACAGCAAATATACAGAAAAAACTTTTGAGTTCAATTCAAAAGAGGCAGTTGAAGTTGTCAACATTGCAGATATTGCTAATGTTTTTCCTGATCTTTTAGTTCAGCCACAGATGTGGATACACTCTACAGTAGAATCAGGTTCTCAGGTTCCTGTGGCAAGTTTTAATATTGTGAGTGCAACAGGTGCACTACAGAGTCCATATGTCAATGTCAAAGTAACACTCTCTAATGAAGCTGGTCTTAGAGCAGCAAAAGAGATAGGACAAGATTATGAAGTGATTACGATGACTACAGCAAGAGTTGATGATGACAATAATCAATATGCTACCAACATAACAATACCACCTAATCTTTCCGCAGGAACTTACTACATTGGTTTAGAAGTAGATATAGACAATCAAGTAGATGAACTTAATGAATTTAACAATAGAGCATATATTGCAGTAGAAGTTGGACGTAATAATGCAAATCTTGGTCGTTCGTATAGAACTGTCTCATATACCGCTCCTGATTCTGAAAAAAATAGCTCTTGTAGAGAGACCTATGGCGAGTATGCAAGAATGGCGACTTGGGATGATGTTGAGTATTATGCCCAGAGTCATAGTATTGCATCTTTAATTGAGAGTCAAGATCTTCAAAGAGATGAACAACTATTTGTTAGCGATGGCAGCAGTGTTTCTAAGTTTGTTAAACGTGGAAGTAAATTTACATATTTTAGTGCTATTGATCATGTGCAAAAACATCAACTAGAACTTTTAAATTTTAACAACAAAATGGGACACTATAACGAAACACTCTGTTGGATCCCTTCTGTAGTAACGGGTAATGATGAGTATGTTGTTAGCTCAAATATTGTAAATCGTGACTAATGTTGTAAGCATATTTTTAAAGTAGGGGTTTCTTAAAACTCCTACTTTCCTTTTCCTCTTTCTTCTTGCCTTTATTACATTAATATCTTTTTTAATATAAAATACCTCTATGAATGCAAATATAATTAATTATCTGGAAAACTTAACACTGCTTTATGCAGAAGATGATATCACCGTCCAAAAAAATGTCTTAGGGTATTTGGAGCTTCTGTTTAAAGATATTATTATTGCTAAAGATGGCGAGGAAGCATATGAGCTCTATTATGAAAAACGACCTGATATTATCTTAACAGATATTGATATGCCAAAAATGAGTGGTATCGAGTTTATTAAAAAGGTACGTGAGTACGATACAGCTACTCCTGCCATTATCTTGTCGGCGCATACCAATACTGACTATCTTTTAGATGCCGTTGAATTACATGTAACTAAATATATTCTCAAACCATTTGTTGGTGATAATTTTATACAAGCTATCGAAAATATATATGAGTCAAGTAATAAAACTCTCAAGATTAATGATGAACTTAGTTACTCTTACCTTAATAAAACACTCATGGGAGAAAATTCAAAACAGCTCTTCTCAAAAAAAGAGTCTCGTCTTTTTGAACTTCTGCTTGATCATCCTGAAGCTTTGGTAACGTATAGTGAAATTGAAAATCATGTTTGGTGCGACTATGAAGATGTGATGACATCTGAAAACCTTAGGACGCTCATAAAAGGAGTCCGTAAAAAACTACCTCCTGAAACTATAAAAAATATTTCGGGTACGGGGTATGTCTTTACATTAAAGGGGTAGGATTAACTCAAAACGTAATCCACCATTTTCATTGTAGGCATTGAGTGCTCCATGGTGTTTCTCTTGAACAATCTTTTGGCTCATATAGAGTCCAAGTCCGGTACCGTCATCCCCCTTTGTTGAGTAGTACTCCTGAAAAATATGAGGAAGCTTCTCGTCTTCTACTCCACCAGCACAGTCGCTTATATTTAGAGTAAGAGTGTGTTCATCTTGAACTGTAGAAA
>JAYEKO010000046.1:0-16856 GCA_034661055.1 Campylobacterota bacterium | reverse complement strand
GGATGTTTTTAGAAATCTATTTTTTTAATTTGTTCCAATTTTAACCATTTTACGTCGTAAATAGGCAATTTTTGACTGAAGCGGTAACTTTTTAGGACATACATCTTCACATCCTAGGAGCGTCATACAACCAAAGACGCCATTTTCATCACCTATTAAATTAAAATAGTCTTCATCTTCACGTTCGTCGCGTGGGTCAAGTTGAAAACGTGCAATTTTATTTAAACCAACCGCTCCAACAAAATCTTCGCGCATCTGAACCGTTCCACATCCTGCAATACAGCAGCCACACTCAATACAGCGGTCAAGTTCGTAGATCTCTTCTGCAAGTTCAGGTTCCATCGGTTTTTCAAGACGTGAAGCATCAACTTCTTTTTCTTTTGTATGAATCCAAGTTTGAAGTCTATCATCGAGTCCGCGCATCCATTTTCCGGTGTAAATAGAGAGGTCACCTATAAGTTCAAATACAGGTAGTGGTGCTAGAGTAATCTCTTCATCTAAGTTTGCAGTTAACGTACTACAAGCAAGCCCAGGACGACCGTTAATGAGCATAGAGCAACTACCACAGATTCCTGCACGACAGACAAAGTCAAACTTTAGTGAGGAGTCATAGTGTTCACGAATATCATTAAGGGCAATAAATAGTGTCATACCAGGAGCTTCTTGTACCTCAAAAGTCTCCATATGGGCAACATCATCTTTTACATGAGGATCAAATCTTAAAATTGAAATTTTTAATACTCTGGTTTCATTACTGCTCATCAAATAACTCCGTTAATCTCTCATTTTTACTACGATACTTTTTAGGTAAAAGTTGTTTATAGGGCATTAAGGCATTTTGAATTTCAAAACGATCTACCCCTTTCTCGCTCAAACCATCTCTCATAATATCTACCGCATTTTTACGAATAGGGCTTTGTGAATTTGTAATGGTGTTATCTTTACCATAACCTCTAAAGCCTGGTGGGAGTTCCATTTTGTGTATATCTATATTCTCATACGTGACATCAGGAAGTGTACGGTTGGTATTGCCCCAAGAAGTGATGGTACGGTTTAGCCAATTAGCATCATCACGATTTGGGTAATCTTCACGTGCATGAGCACCTCGACTCTCTTTACGAAGCAGGGCACCATAAGCGACACATAGTGCCACTTTAATCATTTTTTGTGTACGGTAAGCATTGACAAGTGCCGGATTGGAAGCGCGTGACTTTGAACGAAACACTTCTATGTTTCGTGATCGTACTAAAAGTGATTGAAGCTCATCAACTGCCCCTTGAAGGTCTTTCTCATTTCTAAAAATACCGACCTTATCCATCATAATTTTTTCCATACGACGACGCAGTACATAAGCATCTTCACCATCTTTTTTGTTAAGAAGTTTGTCAATTTTCTCTTCTTCAGCTTTTAAAAATCTATCAATTGTTGAAGTAGAGATGTCAATATTTGACTCGTGTTTGTCACAAAAATCGGCAATATATTCAGCAACCAGCATTCCGGCAACAACGGTCTCACTTACAGAGTTTCCGCCGAGGCGATTAAAGCCATGCATATCCCAGCATGCCGCTTCTCCACATGAGTAAAGTCCTTTTAGTGTTTGAGATTCACCTGTATGTTTTGTACGAATACCGCCCATCGAGTAGTGTTGAGTAGGGCGCACAGGAATAAAATCTACAGCAGGATCAATACCTAAAAAGTTTTCACAAATGTCTTTAACTTCACGTAAATTTTTCTCAATATGTTTACGCCCTAAAATAGTAATATCAAGCCATAGATGATCTCCATAGCGTGACGGAACTCCTTTGCCTTTTCTAATATGCTCTGTCATTCTACGAGAGACAACATCACGCGATGCAAGCTCTTTTTTCTCTGGTTCATAATCTGGCATAAAACGATAACCGTCAACATCACGTAACAGACCACCATCACCACGACACCCTTCAGTAGTTAAGATACCGACGGGGACAATGGCAGTAGGGTGAAACTGAATCGCCTCCATGTTTCCTAATGTTGCAATTCCTGTCTCTAGTGCAATCGCCTGACCAATACCTTGACAAATTACAGCATTGGTTGAGACGCTGTAAATTCTTCCATATCCCCCTGTAGCAATAGTAGTAGCTTTTGCGATATAGGCAACTAAATCTCCCGTCATCAGGTTTCGAGCTACAGCACCATAACAGCGTCCATTTTCATGAATGAGTGAAATAGCTTCCATGCGCTCATGTACATCGACATCATCCTGCATAGCACGATTATCCATTGCATAGAGCATGGCGTGCCCAGTTCCATCAGACGTGTAGCAGGTTCTCCACTTTTTGGTTCCACCAAAGTCACGAGCAGTAATTAAACCGTGCGATTCTTTATCTTCAGTAATAGTGACTTGTTCAGCATTAATAATAGCGTTGTGGTCACCACTTTTAACACGATTCCATGGGACACCCCAAGCAGTAAGCTCACGAATTGCTTTTGGTGCTGTATTGACAAACATACGAACAACTTCTTGATCTGCTCCCCAGTCGCTTCCTTTGACTGTATCTTCAAAGTGGACATCCTCATTGTCGCCATGTCCCATGGCAGAGTTTGCAAGACTTGCTTGCATTCCACCTTGTGCAGCTGCTGAGTGAGAACGTTTAGGAGGCACTATAGAGAGCACAATAACTTCTTGATTGCGCTCTCTGAGTCCACTTGCAACTCGAAGACCAGCTAGCCCGCCACCAATAACTAAGGTGTCAGTATAGATAATTTTCATTTTGTCTCCTTGGTAACTTGTGTAGGACTATAGCGTTCACCTACATTGTCACTGTGATTGTAGCCAATCATAAAATAGACACTTAAAGAGTAGAGACTCATTGTAATGTAAAAAATAATAATGCCGTACATGGTTTTACGTAAGATGGGACGGCTTTTTTTGGGATTGCTACCTTCAAACCAGCCCCATTTTAAGCAGAGCCTATAGGCACCAATAGCTGCGTGAGAGACTACAGAAAAAATGAGAAGAAGATAGAGAGTCCACATCCACTCTGAGTAGATACGATCAGATGAAGCGTAAGGACCAATGTCTGCAGGATTGCTCATCATCATATAGAGATGTACTGAACCTAAAAAAAACATCATAAAACCTGTAATAGCTTGTATAGGCCATAATGAGGTGTCTTGATGATTCATTCTTGATGTATGATTTTTAATGATTTTGTATTCTCTATATGAAGCAGGAAACTTTCGTATAGCAATGAATGCGTGAACTATAAAGATAAAAAATATTGCACCTGCTAAAATAGAGATAATAAAAGGATATTTTTCTCCAAAAAAGTAGTAGCCCTCAAATAGGTTTGTAATAAAATACATAGCTTCAAAACCAAAAATAATGGATGCCTCAAAGAATAGATGTGCCGAAATAAAAAGCGCAAGAATAAGACCTGACATACTCTGCAAGTAATCAAGTTTGGCAGGCATCTTGTCAATACTGACTTTTTTCTTTTTATGTGTCTCTAATGGACATTTTTGTGTCATTAAACAACCTTATGAAATATAATGGAATTATACAGAAAATATGTTAAAGTGAGAGGGTAATTCCAACAGGACAGTGATCTGACCCTGTAATATCATCTAATATGAATGCATCTTCTAAGTACTCGCACAGGTCATCAGCGATAAAAACATAATCAATTCTCCAGCCAATATTTTTCATGCGTGCACCAAAACGGTAGCTCCACCAGCTGTAACGCTCTTCTACATCACCATGAACATATCTAAATGTATCAACATATCCGTTATCTACAAGCTTATCTATCCATTCTCGTTCAATAGGTAGAAAACCTGAGGTTTTAGAATTTGATTTAGGATTTTTAAGGTCAATCTCTTTGTGTGCGGTATTGACATCACCACAGATGATTACTGACTTTCCATCTGCACGTAGAGTATTGCAGTGCTCTAAAAAACTGTCATAAAATTTCATTTTATAGGCTAAACGCTCTTCATTTTTTTGACCATTAGGGAAGTAAACACCTAAAATGGCAATATCATCATAGTGCTGCTCAATAATACGACCTTCATTTTCAGTGTCTATGAATTTACATGTAGATTGTAGGTCTGGTTCTCTATTTGAAAAAGTCATCGTACCTGAATAGCCTTTTTTTTCGGCACTGTTTATTTTAGTGTAGGGCATTTCATGAGTAAAAAGAGCTTCCGGGATCTGTTTAGGCAGTGCCTTAATCTCTTGTAAGCATAAGACATCTGGTTGATACTCATCAATCCACTCTAAAGCATTTTTATTGGCTACTGCACGAATTCCATTAACATTCCATGAGATGATTTTCATTGAAGTTCCTAAGAGAAGAGTTGATGTAGATAAAGGAGAGAGTTCCTTTATCGTACAAATTAAAGAAAGTTAACTTCTGAAACGTGGTGTTTTAGACCAAGTTCATCAGTAGTACATCCAAGAGCAAGACCTAGCATCTGCTGCATATGTAGTACTGGAAGTTTAACATCACGTCCAACAGCATGAGATGCATGGTCATACTGTGTGTCAAGTTTTAAATGACATAATGGACATGGTGTAACCATCCAGTCTGCATCACCATCCATAGCACCCATAAGGGCTTTACCTGTAAGTCGTGCTGCTGTATGAGGAGATTGAAGCTCCGCATGGAAACCACAACATTTATTTTTCTCTTCATAGTTAACATTGAGACCACCACAAGCGATTATTAAGTCATCGAGTGAAGTAGGATTGTATGGATTATCACCACCAGCAAGCTCTGAAGGGCGAATATTATGACATCCATAAAATGGTGCAATATTAAATTCACTGAGTGGTTTTACAACCATCTCTTTAATTTTGTCAAGTCCAAAGTCATCAATAATTGCATATAAGAAGTGAGTAATTTCTGACTCACCTTTGTATTCTAATCCAACCTCTGCAAGTTTCTCGTTTACACGAGCTTTGAGTTCAGGGTTCGTATCGAGACGATGTTTTGTCATTGCTGTATTTAGCTGACAGGTATTACAGATGGTAACCATTGTAAGACCACGTGATTCAGCATAACAGATGTTACGCGCATTAAGAACTAATGATAAGAAGTCATCATAGTCTTGTAGGTGAGATGCTCCACAACAGGTTGCTTCGCTTAACTCAATAAGTTCAATTCCTAACTTTTCAGCAACAGCATAGGTTGACATTAGCTGTTCAGGAGTACTCTCTTTAGCAGTACATCCCGTAAAAAGTGCATATTTTAATTTTTCCACGTTGTACTCCTAAAATTTTACTGTAGAAGAGATTTTTACAAGTTTTTTAATCTCATCAAGTTTATCTGATTTTGGCATATGCCACGGCATAGTGATCTTGCCTTTTTTAAACATCTTAATTGCAACTGGAACATGTTTAAGTACACCAATGTTACCTTCAGAGTAGCGTACCAGTTCACCTTCATCAAGAATACCATGTTTTTTGATTGAGTGTGCAAAACCAACGGCGTGACGTGTCGCGACATTGCTTGGTGCCATACCGTGTTCAAAGAGTTGATTGTGAAGTTTTGTAATCTTCTCAATTGGATTTACCTCTTTTGGACAGACCTCTGCACATTCAAAACATTTAACACAGTCCCAAACACCTGCACCAGGCTGGTTGACAATCTCAATACGCTCTTCAATGCCGTCATCACGGACATCAGCGTTAAAACGGTACGCTTTTGCAAATGCAGCTGGACCAAAAAATGCTTCATTCTCTTCTAATGCAGGACAAGAGTAGTGACACAGTCCACATTGAATACATAGGTCTGATTCTAGAAGCTCTTCAGCTTGTTCTGGTGTTACAGCACACTCCATTTCTGGGTGCTCTTCAATATGGCTAATTAAGTATGGCTTAACCTCTTCGTGTTTGACCCAGAAATCTTCTTTGTCAATTATCATATCTTTTACTGCGCGTTTTTCACTTAGAGGGTCAATAGTAAGCTCTGTTCCAAACAGTTCAATAATGTCGTTCATGCGTTCTTTACAAGCAAGAACACCTTTACCATTAATTTTAACAGCACAGGCGCCACAGATTCCGTGACGGCAGCTTCTTCTGTATGAGAAAGTTCCATCAAACTCCCACTTTATTCGATTTAAAATGTCTAAAACAACCTCTTCAGAAGTTACTTCCATCTGATACTCTTTATAGTATGGAAGATAGTCTGTTTCAGCGTTAAAACGGAACACTTTAAAGGTAATTGTTTGTGTTGATATAGTTGTCATCATCTGCTCCTTTAGTACGTTCTTTCTTTAAGTTCGAATTTACCCATAGTTACATCCATGTAATCTAGTGTAATATCGCCATTATCGTCCATATATGCCATTGTATGTTTTAAAAAGTTCTTATCATCACGCTTGTCATAATCTTCTCTAAAGTGAGCACCTCGACTCTCTTTACGTTCAAGTGCACTCTTGGCAATAAATGAAGAGAAGTCAAGCATGTGACCAAGCTCAATCGCCTCTTGTAAGTCAGTGTTGAAGATTTTAGATTTATCATCAATACGACAGTTCTCATGAAAGCGCTTACGAAGTTTCTTTAGAATTTGAACCTGTTTCTCCAGAGTCTCTTGAGTTCTAAAGACACCTGCATTATCAGTCATGCTCTGCTGTAGCTCTTCACGAAGACCTGGAACAGTGTCAGTACCATTTCTATTAAGTGTAGTATTTACTTCATTAATCATTGTGTTGGCATCATCTTCTGTTGCAACACGAAGTGTAAGACCTTCGTCTAAATCTTTGAGCATAGTTTGTCCAACATGGCGACCAAAAAAGAGAGCTGCAAGAACAGAGTTGGCACCTAAGCGGTTCGCTCCGTGAACACTTGAGCATGAACACTCACCAGCTGCATAAAAACCTTCAACAAATTCGGTATTGTTCTTACGAACATGACCCTCTTTGTTCATTGGAATTCCACCCATAGAGTAGTGTGCTGTTGCACTGATTAAGATCGGCTCTTTAATCATATCTAGACCTAAAAATGTAATGGCTAGATCACGTAACTCTGGGAGACGTTCCATAATAAGGTCTTTTCCAAGATGAACTAAGTCAATGTAAACTGCATCTTTACGCGGTCCGACACCACGTCCTTCACGAATCTCATTGATAATGGCACGACTGACAACATCACGAGAAGCAAGTTCGAGTTTGTTTGGAGCATATTTCTCCATAAAACGTTCGCCTTTAGAGTTTAAAAGACGACCACCCTCACCACGGGCAGCTTCAGAGATTAAAACACCATTTCCAGAGAGCCCTGATGGGTGAAACTGTACAAACTCCATATCTTCTAGTGGAAGACCATGACGTGCTACTATAGAGAGACCGTCACCAGTATTAGCATGGGCATTTGAGTTAATTTTAAAAGCTCGTGCATAACCGCCTGTTGCAAACATAACTGACTTAGCATTAAAGACTGCATACTCTAAGTTTCTAATGTTAAACGCAACTACACCACTAACTTTACCGTCTTTGTAGATAATATCAGCAGCGTACCACTCATCCCAAAAGTCAACACCTTCACGAAGAGCTTGCTCGTAAATAGTTTGAAGCAGTGTTAAGCCTGTTCTATCTTTTGCATAACATGCACGAGGTGATGACTGTCCGCCAAAGGGACGTTGTGCAATGGTACCGTTTTTATTACGGCTAAATGCTGCACCCATTCGTTCTGCCCAACGAATTGTTTTTGGTGCCTCTTTACACATTAACTCAACAACATCTTGATCTGCTAAATAGTCAGCACCTTTTACAGTGTCAAACTCATGAAGTTCAATACTGTCTTCGTCACTTAATGCCGCATTTATCCCACCTTGCGCAGCACCTGAATGGCTACGAAGAGGATGGAGTTTTGTTATTACGGCAACTTTTTTACCGGCTTTTTCAAGTTCACGTGCAGCAGCAGAGCCAGCCAGCCCAGCTCCAACAATCACTGCATCGTAAGTATAAATAGGAATACCCATACACCTTCCTTTAATTTAATGTAAAAGATTGTATCTATTATAAACTTGTTGAAGGTTAAATAGCCGATATATTGGGTTGAAGATAAAAGTTGTTACCTGTAGTATCATAGAAATAAAGAGCACAGAGTTTTATATTAGTTAAGGTACCATAAATGAAGAGAACATAGTTTATTGAAATCCTAGTACTTTATAGATTTTATTTATCTCCCTATGTTTAGATGTCTTGAGGAAGTTTAATCCATAGCTAATTGTCTCACTAATAGTCTTATTTTTAGGCTTAGGAAGAAATACACCGCTAACCGTAACATGCTTAAGGTCAATCCCTTTAAACACAAAGCTAGTCTCCTCAACGGTTTTACGAAGTTGTTCACACTCTTGATATGCTGCATTGCTATCTTCACGCGGAAAAATAACTACAAATGAGTCAAAACCTACACGAGCAACATAGTCGTTATCCTTTTCATATAATGAGACAATAAATGCTAGTTTTTTTAGAACGGCCTGAGAATTCTCTTTTGCAATTTGTTTATCAATATTGGAGTAGTTATCAATACCAAAAACATAGATATTGTGTGTATAAGATGGAGTTAACGTCTGATTGGAGTATTTATTAAGAACTCCTTTTAGGTTATTAAGCTTGGTAAGTGGGTCAAAGAAAATCTCGGCACGCTTGCTATCATCAACCTTAGTAAGCTTGTTGTTGAGATAATCAAGCTCCATCGTCTCGTATTGATACCCTGGTTCTCTTTTAGTGACTGCTTGAAGGTCACGAATGGTTGAAGCAAGTTGGGAGGTATATGTGAGTGTAATTAAGATTATATAAAAGACTGTAAAATAGATTAAATAACTTATAATCGTCTCTTTTTGAAAAAGTATTATATTGTTGGCTTCTATTAGGTTTGCTATGTTGGAGCGAAGTTTATTGTGCATCTCTAGCGTTGTGTTACTGTTTTTATTTGAAGATGTAAGCACTCCATTTATGGCATTTGTAAATTTAAGAGTACTGTCGTGAAGGTTACTGACTTGATGTTTATGTTCTGCTTCCTTTTTAAAGACTTTGGCAATAATATCCCATGAAATTCGTGTGTTAATGTCATTAATGTTGAACTTTAGAAGATCTGATAACTCTTGAAAATTTATGAGATTTAGATCAACATCATTGTTATCTAAAGTGTTTAGAGTTTGAGACATATTTTGATGGGAGTAGAGTGACTTTAAAATAAATGTTGTCTGGTTTTGACTAGTGTTAAGCACCAAAATTGCTATAGACAGAAATGCTAGAGCAATAAAATGAAACTTAATATATCTAATAGATTTTAAAATTGATACCTTCAAAACGGACCTCTTAATTGAAATTATTGTATTATACTAAAAAATTGTAATAGGATGATGTTATTAACACTGAAGATTATTTTATTAAACATATTTCTTCAAAATCACGACATATAGGCGATGATGGTGCTGCAATAAAAGCACTTGTCTACTCCAAAGATCTCTTTTTTGAAAATGTACATTTTAGACGTGAGTGGTTTAGTATGTACGAAATTGCGGTGCGTTCAATGATGGTAAATATCTCTGATGCTGTAGCGATGAACGCTAAACCAGTGTATGCTCTTATTGGTATTGCAATGCCTCGTAGCTTAAGCCTTAGCGATATGAAAGAGTTGACTCGTGGTTTTGTTGAGACCGCAGAGAAGTTTGGTATTGAAATTATTGGTGGAGACACTGTTGCTAATAGTAAGCTTGACATCTCTGTCACCATTGTCTCACAAACCAAGAGACCTTTGCTGCGTAAAGGTTTAAAGCAAAATCATTTGGTTGCCTATACTGGTAAACTTGGAAAAAGTGCCAAAGAATTACGTTATCTTTTAAGTGGTGGTAATTTACATGTAAATTCAAAATTTAACAAAATTGTACTTCAAGATAAGTTTATAGAATCTGCTACAGCATCATTAAGTAGTGGAATGGATATTTCAGATGGACTTTTTAGTGATTTGGGTAAATTATCTAAAATTAATAGACTAGGTTTTAATTTTTTAGCTACAATTCCGAAAAAATTTGCTTGTAGTGGTGAAGAGTATGAGATGTTAATTACTTTTTCACCAAGAAATAGAAAAAAAATGGTTCGGCTAGCTCAAAGTAGCAGAGTTGAACTAACCATAATAGCCATAAGTAAGCGCGGTAGATTTAAAAACCGCTGTAAATTACACCACTTTTAAAGAGAGTAATAATGGACAGATTTTATGCCTATTCACATGCCCCAATACCGTTTCATTTTAGACAAACACCTCGTGATTTTGTTGTTGATGAGATACCACTATATGAGTTTAGCGGAGAAGGTGAGCATCTGGTTTTACATGTAAGAAAGAAAAATCTTACGACATGGCAGATGTTAGAATTGATTGCCAAGCATCTTAAAATTAGGTCTCGTGACATAGGATATGCCGGTCTTAAAGACAAAAACGCACAGACAAAACAGTACATCTCAATACACAAACAGCATGAAGAGAAGATGAAAAGTTTTGAGAATGATGGTATTAAGATACTTTCTAAAACATATCATAATAACAAGATAAAAATAGGACATCTTAGAGGTAATCGTTTTTTTATTCGTCTAAAAAAAGTAAATCCGACAGATGCGCAAAAAATAGGTCAAGTCCTTCATAGTATTAAAAAATTCGGCATACCAAATTACTTTGGATTTCAACGTTTTGGTGTTGAAAAAAATAACTATAAAATAGGTGAAGAAATACTATTTAATGGGCGTAAAGAGCGTAATGCAAAGCTTAAAAAGATGTATATTAATGCGTATCAGAGTCATCTGTTTAATTTATGGTTGAGCAGTCGTCTTGAAAAATCAAAACTAATTTCAAGTTTTGAACCTAAAGAGATTGTAGATTTACTTAATATTCCAGAAGATATATTAACTAATATTAAAAAACAGCAGCATCCATTTAAGCTTTTAGATGGAGATGTGATGATGCATTATCCATATGGCAGGCTCTACAGTTTTGAAGCCACTGAAGAAGAAGTTGAACGTTTTACATGTAAAAATGTATCGCCAACTGGTCTGCTTGCAGGGAAACGGGCGCAGAGAGCTACAGCACTAGCACACTTAAGTGAAAAAGAGTTTGATTTTGAAGCCAATGTTGATGGTGCTCGTCGTTACGCCTGGATTTTTCCAGAAGATATCGAAGGTGAATATAAAGAGAATGAAGCGTGGTATGAACTTCATTTTTCATTGCCAAAAGGCTCTTATGCAACTGTACTCATAGAAGAGATTGCAGGACGAGAAATACGAGGAGACAAGAATGAGAGCAGTTAGTAGTTTGATATCACAAGGGTTTGGAAAGTTTGCATCGTGTGAATTTTCTCCATGGTTTCAAAACATGGTCAATAGAAGCTATGTAACTCTTATGGGGCTTGATATGAGTGAGTTTAAACATCCTCACGAATACGCTAGTCTAAATATGCTCTTTACAAGATCTTTAGAGACTCCACGTGAGTTTTCAACTGAGTCTAAAGATTTTATCTCACCATGCGACTCCTTTATCAGTGAATGTGGTAATTTAGATGATAACCAAGCCCTTCAGATTAAAGGCATGAGTTACAGTGTTGATGAACTTTTAACTGATGAGATAAGTGTCAAAAATAGAGAGAGACTTCGTAACGGGACATTCGTTAACTTTTACCTCTCTCCAAAAGATTATCATCGATACCATCTACCATGTGATCTGAAGATTAATCGTGCTACTCATGTCCCTGGTAAGCTATATCCTGTAAATATGCCAGCACTTAATAACATTAAAAATCTTTTTATTGAAAATGAGCGTGTTGTTATTGAAGCAGAGACCTCTGAATCAAAGTTAATGTATTTGGTTTTAGTGGGCGCTTTAAATGTTGGTAAGATGCAGATAAGTTTTGAGCCAGAGCTTGTGACTAATGATGCTGATGCCTATAAACGTTCTTATGACTTTAAAGATCTACTACTAAAAAAAGGTGATGATTTTGGTTGTTTTGAGATGGGATCGACTATTGTCATTATTACAGAAAAAGATACATTGGATTTACATATAAAAGCAGATGAAGATGTAAAATTTACACAAATAATAGCTACACTAATTTAAAGGAGATAAATAAAATGAGTACTGTAGAAAATAAAATTAAAAAATTTGAAAGCGGTGACTGTCATGAGAATGCAGTATTTTTTCAGGCTATGGAAGAGGTGATTCACTCTATTGCTCCTCTATTAGAGTCTGATGAAAAGTATGCAAGACATGCTATTTTGGAGCGTTTAGTAGTACCAGATAGAATTATAAAGTTTAAAGTTACCTGGATGGATGACAATCAAAATATTCAGGTCAATACAGGTTTTCGTGTTCAATTTAATAATGCGCTAGGGCCATACAAAGGTGGTTTGCGTTTTCATCCAACTGTTAATGAGGGGATTTTGAAGTTCTTAGGTTTTGAGCAGATTCTTAAAAATGCTCTTACCGGTCTTCCTATTGGCGGCGGTAAAGGTGGAAGTGATTTTGATCCTAAAGGTAAAAGTGATTTTGAAATTATGAAGTTCTGTTCGGCATTTATGACAGAACTTCATAAATATATTGGTCCTCGTATGGATGTTCCTGCTGGCGATATTGGAGTAGGGGGACGTGAAATCGGTTTTCTTTTTGGAGAGTATAAAAAAATAACCTCGACGTATGAGGGTGTTTTAACAGGAAAACCGTTTATGTTTGGTGGTTCATTAATGCGACCAGAAGCTACAGGTTATGGAACGGTATATTTTACAGAAACAATGTTGGAGATGGAGAACCAAGAGTCTTTAGAGGGTAAAGTGTGTACGGTTAGTGGTGCTGGTAATGTTGCAATACATGCTATTGAAAAACTCTATCATCTTGGTGCTATTCCTGTAACATGTACCGACTCAAAAGGGACTATTTATGATCCTCGTGGTGTTGATTTAGCGCTATTAAAAGAGTTGAAACTTGAGCGTCGTGTTCCATTAGAAGAGTATATGCAAGCTAATCCTGGGGCAACGTACATTCCAGTTTCTGAGTATCCAGAAGGTGGACATGCAGTGTGGAGTATTGAGTGTTATGCAGCGTTTCCATGTGCAACACAAAATGAGTTGACTGAGCTTGATGCACAAAACCTTATTACAAATGGCTGTGTTAGTGTTAGCGAGGGTGCCAATATGCCATCTACTCCAGAAGCCATAGAAGCATTTTTGAGTCATAAAGTATGTTTTGCTCCAGCAAAAGCTGCCAATGCAGGTGGAGTTGCCGTAAGTGAATTTGAGATGAGTCAAAATGCTGCTATGCAGAAGTGGAGTTTTGAAGAGGTTGATGCAAAACTTAAAGATACTATGCAGCAAATCTGTAAGCGTGTCTCTTTAACAGCTAAAGATTACGGTGTTGAGGGTAACTATGTTGATGGTGCCAATATTGCAGGCTTTAAAAAAGTAGCTGATGCAATGATTGCAGAGGGTATTTAATAACTAACTGCCTTTTTTGACCAATAGACCACCTAAAACAATTAAAACAATTCCACAAAAAGCTGCAAGGCTTGGAATTGGATCTCCCAACATCATACCAAATCCAATAGCAAAAGGAATGTTTGTATAACTTACAACTCCAATAACAGTAGCGTTAGAACTTGAATATGCTTTGGTTAATAACCACTGAGATATGGTTGCAATCACTGCCATTAATCCAATGTAAAACCATACTGATTTTGTCTCTGGCATACTAAAGTCATCAATTAAAAACTTTAAATACTCTGGAGGAGTATAGACGCTCGCGAGTAAAAACATAAAAAATGGAATAACAGTACCTACCCCCATAAATGAAAGTACAATAATGCGTGAATCAAAATGGTCTTTAATCTTACGAATTGTCGTGTAGGCAGCAGCAGCAAAGAAACCACCCAATAATCCCAAAACATGCTCATAACTAATACTAAGTTCATTGGGACTTGTAATAAGCAGTACACCAATAAAACCTATAAACACAGCTGCAACACTTTTTTTAGTAGCTCGTTCATTGAGCAGCCAAAAGGCTAAAATTGCAACAAAGAACGGAGACGTCTTATTTAAGGTAATTGCTACCCCTAGAGGAATTGATGTAATGGTGTAAAAAAACATTATCATTGCACTAAACCCCATAAATCCACGAACCAATAAGAGACCAAGCTTATCTTTACTAAAGAGTGCTGGAGTATGCTTTAGCGTAAAAAGAATAATAAGGACACCAAGAAGATTTCTAAAAAATACTATCTCTAAAGCACTGATTTCATCTGATAGTATTTTAGCAACTGCTCCATTAACTGCAGAGAATAGGGAGCTAAGTAGCATAAATTTTACGCCACTCTCTACTGACTTAAACACGTTTTTATAGTGCTCTAAAGTGTGATAACATCAAGTTTGACTAATAATTTTTCATGCTCACTATAAATTTCAATGCGTGAATTAATAGGAGATTTTTTATTTGCAAATACACCTTGAATAGAGTGAAATACATGTGTAAATTTAGCAAACATTGGAGCTACTACATAATCTATATGATCTTTTTTTAAGATATCAGCTAAAATATTGATAGCGCTGTAGTAAACACTTTTGTTGTAGGAGCGTTGAAGTCTATAGTCTCGCATCAATGTAATGTTTTTAACTAAAACGGAGATATTTTCCTGATCAAGCACTTTGTTGTGACGAGCACGTACAACATCATCTGTAATCTCATCATATGTCTCTTGAGCACGGGCTTGAGCTTTAGATAAAATCTCAGGATCATACTGCTCTAAAATTTTAATAATTTCCTCATTATCATATCGTTTGGAGTCGGTATGGTAAATATAGGTCTTCTCTTCAATATAGTCGTGATCCACTGCTTTAATAAGTTGTGCGACAACATTTAAATAGATATATTTGTCTTCTTTAGAGTGTTCAAAATCAATTCCAGAGTAAGAGATGAGAGGTTTTGGTCCAACATATTTAAGTTTCATTGTAATTCTTTGGGTAGTTATTTAGTGTGTAAGATTATATCATACTAGGGAGAAGCTCCCTAGATAAGTTATGGAGTTGTAAAGAAAATCTCTCCATTGCTGATGCTGTAGTTTACATTAATTCTATCTGAATATAAGAATTCACCTGTTCCACTGACACCGCTTAGTTTAAATACCATCTTATTGTTCATATCAGTAGATGCTAATATCCAATCAAACTTCATGGTTCCATCATCATCAATATCTACGTTTAATGCAAACATATACCATGCTGGAGTTGGAGTTGGTATATCTGCTGCTGCCCAACCAAAGACATCACCTGATGTAGCAGGAATACCTTGTAGTTGAAATGATGAACCACGTGGCGTGGTAAATGCCCAGTCGAATGAGCTTTCTACTCCAGCAAAATCATGACGTCCAAAAGATCCACCAATCATATAACTTTCTTGACTAACAAGAAGTCCTAGTACAGTCTCTTCAATCTCTTCTACTGCTCTCTCAGGCTCACTTTCTAATGCTTGCGCAAAACCTCTGTCTGCCATTGTAAAATCACTACATCCTGCATCGTTACATGCTTTTACTCTGTAGAAGTAGTTAATACCAGAAGTAACTGTATTATCATTAGTAATAGTTTCTGCCGTTGAACCTAATTTGGTTCCCATTGATGAAGCATCAGTGGTACGGTAAATTTCATATTGTGTCGCATTATCAACTTCAGATATAGCGATTTCAACTTTATCTTCATAGACACCCCTGCTTGTGGTAATTCTATCCGGAACGGTAGGAGCTACAGCCTCATCAACTACTTCATCTTCTTCTTCAACAGCACCTTCTCCTAATACTCCTGCGTAGCCACCATCTGGTGTTATACCCTCAGTACACACCCCGTCGGCATCACAAGATGTTGCCGCATAATAGTATTGCACTCCAGGAACTGCTGTAGTATCTACAAATGATGTACTTGAAGTCCTAGTAATAGAACGATAGTCCATACCAAACAGCTCATCTGATCTAAACACCCAATAAGATGCTGCCCCTGCTGCTGCATTAAAAGTGATTTCCACTCTGTCGGCAAATTCACCATCAGAAGCGCTAAGCCCTGTTGGTGAAAGAAGTACAGCAGGTTCAGCTTCTTCTGCTTCTGGTTCATCTGCTTCTGGCTCAGGGTCAATTGGTTCAGGATCGATTGGTTCTGGATCGATTGGAGTAAGTTCAGGAATTCTATCTATATCTAGTTCTGGCATCGTAAATCCGGAAGTTGATCCAATATCAGTATCTATGGCGCTACAGCCCACATCGTTACATGCAGCAACTGCAAATGTAAAAGATTGGCCTGGTGTAGTTGAATAAGAAAATATTGTATCTCCAACATTTGTATCTATCCAACTTATCCAGCCCCAAAGAGATTTACCAATTTTATAATAGTCTGCTCCCTGTGTTCTTGCCCAAGCTATGACAATGGTGTTATTATCTGCACCATCAGAGGCACTTACATTTCTTACATCACTTGGTAAAACAGGAATAAGGTCATCCTCCAATAAAGAATCCCCCTCTGTTTCACCTTCTATGGATACCCTTTTGTTGATTCCTGATTTTTTAGCTATATCAGATGGCAAGAAAGAGGCATGTTTTTCCTCAGAATATGAGCTTGTTGTTCCTATAGCCAGCATAACTACAGTAGCTGTCATTTTGCTAATTAAAGAGTTCATTTTCTATCCTTTATGTTTAATATCTGTAATATAGCTAGGTATTGTGAGTTTTATGTGAGATTATTTTAGAAGTATTGTAGATATTTGCAAAAAAGTATATCTGCTATATTTAAATATAGCAGATACTAAAGTTTATTATGCAGTGTATTTATGCACGATATCAATGCTAAACATTAAACCTAAA
>JAYEKO010000045.1:0-16984 GCA_034661055.1 Campylobacterota bacterium | reverse complement strand
TTCCAACTTGTCTTGCACCACTTATGAGTAGCACTGGAAAATATTTCATATAATCTTTCAAGTCACTCATAATAGCTCTATTAATATATTTCATATATAATCCTTAAATATTTAGGATTATAATACTTAAATAAGTATAAATATATTCTTAATTAAGTAACATTATCGTAAAGCATTTTTTAAGAGAGCAGTTGCTCAGCTAACGGTCCTTGAATTGTTGTAATTTTGAGTACTTTTAACTCTTTAAGAACCTCTTCTTCTTTAACCCCAGTTGCAATTAGTTCAATACCCAAAGAGTCTGTTAGGACTTGTAATGCACTCATGCTTTCAGATGATTGGTCTAGGAAAAATGATGCATCTGCTTTAATGAATTGTGGTCTAATATCTCTTAGGTAAGCATAATCTTTTGATTCACCAGTAAACTCATTAATACCGATTTTATATCCAAAACGATCAAATAGTGTATCAAAACTTTTTACTACTTCTAAGTTTTTGAGGACAATAGTGTCTGAAATTTCAAAAGCTATCATAGAGCTAAACTCTGTTGAGTAGAGTTTGAAAAGCTTTTGCAAGTCATCATAAGAGTGAGGTGCTTTTAAGAACTCACTAGAGAGACGAATTGAGTAGAGCGTACTGTTTCGTTTTTGAGGTGGACTTTTAAAGAGTTTTTCTAAAATATACATGTAAATTTTCTGAATTAACCCTAAACTAATAGCAGGGGCTATGAAGCTACCATAAGAGTAGTTCTTGGCATTGTTGTCACTAATGGCAAAGGTTAAGACACGCTGTACCTCTTGATGCGTTTTAGTGTTGACAACTGGCCAGAAAATTGTTTTAAAGTGGTTAAATGTCATCGCCTCTTCTAAAATATGTCGCCACTGCTCTTTACCCATTGCACCGGTATCATCTATCTGCTCATAGGCATAGAGATGATCACCCTCTCTTGCTTTAGCTTGAGTCAATGCATAGTCTGACTTTGTGAGTATCTCAGGAATCTTTTGGTTATTACTATAACGATAGATTCCTATTGAAATAATATCTATTTCACTTTTAAGCAGGTACTCTTTTTTAAGTATGTCGATGACTACTCTAAACTCTGTAGCAATATGTAGTGCGCTGTCACGTTCGCAATCAGGCAATACAATGGCAAACTCTGTACCGTTCATGCGTGTAACTATTGCATCTTCAAAAGGTTCACTCATCTGAAGTAGTTTTGATGAGAGTGAACAGAAAAATTTATCGGCTTTTTGATGACCAATTTGTTGATTAATGAGTTGCGCATCGTTTAGGGCAATAAAAAGAGTACTGCCTCCGTTGTTTGCGTTGTCAATATTTAATATATTAGGTAGCTTGAGCATTAAGTAGCGGCGGTTATAGAGTTTAGTAAGAGGATCGTTATAGAGCAGCTCTTGATTTCGTTGTAATGCTTCATTCCCTTTGTCAAAAATATCTTGTACTTTTTTAACCATAATGTTCATAGCGTTGACGACATCTCGGAATTCAAGGGTATATGGAAGCTCTTTTTGAATAATAAACTTATTGTTACTAATCGCCTCTGCTTGCTGTCTGACTTTAGTAAGTGGTCGTAAGAAGAGATGTAGTATCATACTAAGACTTCCAAGTGAAATAGATGCAATAATGCTAAACCAGATGAGTAGATTGATAAGGGTGTCATAAAGTTGAACATAAGCATGGGTATTGTCACTCTGTACATGTAAAATTCCAATAGGAGACCATCCTGATGAGACTTGTGCTGAGGCAATGGGAATATTAATGGGAACAGCATTGACAAACCACTCTGGAACATCAGGGTTTTTCTCTTCGGCAATGCGGTCATAAAGAATATTATCTTCAATATCAAGCAGCGTAATCTGCATGTAGTGACCACTGTCAAAATTAGCATTAATCATAGTGTCCATTACTGTTGCATCACCCATTGCTGTACCTAGTGTTAAACTAAGTGAAGTAGCCGTATTTTTAGCATCATTATAGAGCTGTTCTTGCATCTGTGCATTAGCAGATTTAAAATTTAAAAAGAGTACCGTTATTAAAATAATGCTTAAAAATAGTGAGGTTAATATTGCTATCTGCTTAAAGAGTGTCATAGTTTGTTCCTTTTAATATTATTGACAAGAATATCCCATTTCTTGTGAGTCCTGTCGCTTTTTACAGCCTTACCTTGTCGACCTTTTTTCTTTGCTAAATAGAGCGAGTCACCATTAAAGTTATAGACAGGAATAAGGTCACGTCGCTTATCTGCTGGAAAAATCTTTAGATTGTAGTTATCTAAGACAAGAGGAATTGATTTGGGGGTCTTAAAGTAGGTAAGCACCATATGGGCTTGTCTGTATTTAAGAGATTTTACATAAGAGAAGTAGAGTTTTTTAGTGCTAACTCCTAGATGTTTAAGTGCAAAATATTTTGCAATAACATAATCTTCACAGTCTCCCTTATCACGCCCTAAGAGCTCCCAAGGTGTTGCCCAATAATCTTTACGACCATAGTTTTTAATGTCTGAAAGATAGGGGGTGTTATTGTAAAAGTCATTAACACCTTCAAGCTTTTTAAAATCACTTTTACCACGCAAAACCTCTAACTCTTTATCTAGGAGAATAAAGCGGTTTTTTGCGAATTTACCATATTTTTTTTCTACAGCTTTTAAAAGAGAGCCTTTTATATATGGTTCTGCAAAGAGAACTATTATGGTTAAAAAGAGTAGACCAAACTTATGCATATTATTTCAAAAAATCATGTAAAGTATTAATCTTTTTCGTTAAGAATCTTATCTAAGATACTAAATACTTGAGCACTTCCTTGTTCCATCTCTTTAAAGGCACTTCTAAGTCGATTGAGATTTATAGGAGTATTTGCAATCTCATCAAAAACATGATGAGTTCCATTGTGTACAACTTCATGCGGTTTCTCAAGACTTTTATAGCTTGGAGTACTGTTAAAGTTTTCAAATCCATCACCCTCATAGTACCATTTTCCAAGACGACAGTTGTGATGATTTACAAACTTAAACTGTTCTTGCTGTGTTACAGCACTAAGGTATGTATTGACCTTCCAAAGGACGTGGTCAAGTTTTGCAAGTGACATAAAGACGCGATCCGTTACCTTTGAGATATTTCCAAAAGTACTCTCTAAACCTGCAGTATTGTCTTGAAGACTTGTATTAAATTCACCAATCATATTGTTTGAGTTGACAATCTCCTCTTGAATATGAGAAAATTGATCTCCTAGGCTCATCACATCTTGTTTCATGGTTTGAAGTGAGACATTAATTTCCGAAACCGCTTTGTCTGTTTTTTCGGCAAGCTTTCTGACTTCATCAGCAACCACCGCAAAACCACGACCATGTTCACCTGCACGGGCAGCTTCAATAGCTGCATTGAGCGCAAGTAGATTAGTTTGATCAGAGATGTCCTTAATAAGATTTAAGATATTGCTAACCTCTTCAGCACGTTCAGAGAGACTGTTAACAGTATGTGTTGACTCTTCTGCAGAGACATCCAGGGCATCAAGTGTTGAGGAGATATCTTCAGATTTGCCACCAAGTGACTGAATCTCTTCTAAGATCTGACTTGAGAGCCTTAAATTCTCTTTTGATGACACTACAGAATCGTTCATATTGCCTTGAATATCGACAATATTGCTTTTAAGATTTTCATTTTGGTACTGCATTAAACTTGAAAAATCACCATCAGATGCAGATGGTTGTTGTGAGAGTTGTGCTTCTAAATCAGCCACTCTCATCTGTAGTGTTGAATTGTCTTCCTCTAAGATAGTTTTCTCTTTTTCTAGGGTCGCAATCTCAGCTTTAAGAGCAGTATCGTCTGTAAAAATTCCCATAAATCATCCTTAAAAGAAATTATTAGTTAAAGACAATTATATAGTATTTTTACAATAGTTTTCTTAAGTGTTTGAAGGAGAGCTATTAATTGAGTTTAAAAAACTCTCCATATCGTATTTTGTTCGGTACTCTGGAGTCATGATATGAATCAGAATGTCTCCTAAATCAATGACAATCCACTCATCACTAACATCAACGCCTAAAAAAGATTCGGCAGGTTTAAGGTCTTTTTTACAGTAGTCTAAAAGTGCTTCAGTGTGACGCTTTCCAAGTGATGAAGCGATAATGACATAATCAACAAAGTAGTCACCTTTGCTTAAGTTAAATACCTCAATTGATTCGGCTTTGTTTTTGTCTAGTACGTGAGAGATATTCTCAATTCTATCTTCCATTGTTTTCCTTATAATATTTATGAATTTCATCGCTGACACTTGAGGGTATAAATGTATGATTCATTCTTTTTCTTAACACAGTTGAGCTCACTGGAGTATCTACATGTAAATCAATATACTCTTTTGGTATCTCTATTTCATCTCGGTGTGCTATGACAAAGGTGACTAACAGTTTTAACTCTTCATAGGAGTGCCACTGCTTTAACTTTTTTAGATTGTCTGCACCAATAATAAAAAATATGCGACACGCTTCCAAAGATTTAAAGTGTTTAACACTTTGGATACTAGGAATACTCTGATTGTGATCAATTTCAAAACTACTTACGTCAACATTTTTGTGATGCTTAAAAATTTTTTGTAACCATTTAAAGCGTAGTGATGCTGGTGCAACACTTCTGGTTTTAAATGGATTAAGATAAGCTGGTAGCACTATTAATTTTTCAATCTCAAGTGTTTTTAGAGCTTCATCAACAATTTCTAAATGTCCAAGGTGTGGGGGATCGAAACTTCCACCAAACAGTGCGATGCTTTTCATGTTTTTTAATCCATATTATAGCTAACTTTTGATAACATCACGAATATATTTAATCTTCAATTTAGGAATTGAGAATGGCACTGAAAATTGCAATTAATGGTTTTGGACGTATTGGACGCTGTGTTGCACGTATTGCAGCCCAGCGTGATGATATTGAAGTAGTAGCAATCAACGATACTAGCGCACTAGAGATGACAAAATATCTCTTAGAAAATGATTCTGTACATGGGACATTTGAAAAAACAGTAACAATTGTAGATGACAATCACATCAAAATTGGTGATGACACGATTCGTATGTTTTCTGACCGTGATCCAAAAAAATTGGATTTTGCTGCAGAAGGTGCTAGCATGGTTCTTGAGTGTACCGGTGCAATTTTAACTCAAGAGAAAGCACAAGCACATATTGACAACGGTATTCCTAAAGTTCTGTTCTCTGCTCCGGCAAAAGATGACACACCAACCTTTGTAATGGGTGTTAATGAAAGTGACTATGCTGGTCAGGCAATTGTTTCAAATGCAAGTTGTACAACAAACTGTTTAGGTCCAGTAACAAAAATTCTTGATGATGTTTTTGGAATTGAAAAAGGGTTGATGACTACGATTCATTCTTATACTAATGATCAAAATATTTTAGATGTAAAACATCAAAAAGATAAACGTCGTGCTCGTGCAGGTGCTATCAATATGATTCCAACAACTACAGGCGCTGCTAAGGCAATTGGCCTTGTTATGCCACATTTAAAAGGAAAGCTTAACGGGCAGAGCGTTCGTGTTCCTACACCAAATGTCTCTATGGTTGATCTTAATGTTATTGTTAAAAAAGAGACAACAAAAGAGGAAGTAAATGCAGCATTTACTGCTTCTGAGCAAGGGAGTCATAAAGGATATATTTTTATGGACAGTGATATGCGTGTCTCCCAAGATTTTATGGGATCAAGTTATAGCTCAATTATTGCTGAGGACTTAACTCAAGTCGTTGGCGGAAACATGGTTAAGATTATGGCGTGGTATGACAATGAGTGGGGGTACTCATGTCGCTTGGTAGATATGGCACTTCATATTAGTAAAAAGTAAGGGTAAGAATGAAACTTAACAGTATTAAAGATATTGATATCTCAGGAAAAAGAGTATTTATTAGATGTGATTTTAATGTTCCAAAAGATGAATTTGGAAACATTACTGATGATAGACGTATCCGTTCAGCAATTCCAACAATTCGTTACTGTATTGATCATGACTGTAAGGTTATTTTGGCTAGTCACTTTGAACGTCCAACACCAGGTGTTTATGAAGAGAAATTTTCACTTGAGAGTGTTTCAAAGCGTCTGCACTCAATTTTAAAACAAGATGTAGTCATGGCAACAGATGTTGTTGGAGAAGATGCAATGGCAAAGGCAAATGCTCTTAATTCGGGAGAAGTTCTTCTTCTGGAAAATCTACGTTTTGAAGAGGGCGAGACAAAGAATGATTCCTCTTTTGCTGAAAACTTAGCATCATTTGCAGACATCTTCATTAATGACGCCTTTGGTGCTTGTCATCGTAAACATGCTTCAATTTATGCGCTAGCGAAGCAGTTTGATGAGGAGTCACGTGCGGCAGGCTTTCTACTTAATAAAGAGATTGATTTTTTTCAAAGAGTTTTAGAGGAGCCAGTACGACCTTTTGTGTCGGTTATTGGTGGAAGTAAAGTTTCTGGTAAGTTGCAGGCACTTGTTAAACTTTTAGATAAAGTTGATAAAGTCATTATTGGTGGCGGAATGGCATTTACATTCTTAAAAGCACAAGGGTATGAGATAGGAAATTCTTTAGTAGAAGATGACCTAATTGAAGATGCTAAGAGAATTATGCAAAAAGCTAAAGAGCTTAATGTCAAGTTTTATCTTCCAGTAGATGTTGTAGCTGCTCCAGAGTTGAGTGAACATGCTGCCATTAAATACTTACCGACGCAAGAGATTCCAAGTGATTGGATGGGACTTGATATTGGACCTGCAAGCACACGACTCTTTCGTGAAGCACTTAATGACGCTCAAACGGTACTCTGGAATGGGCCGATGGGTGTTTACGAGATAGATAAGTTCTCTAAAGGAAGCACTAAGATGTCGCATTATATCGCCGAGACCCATGCTACTACTATTGTAGGTGGTGGGGATACTGCTGATGTAGCAGCGCGTGCTGGTGATGTTGATGAGATGACATTTGTCTCAACAGGTGGTGGAGCATCACTTGAACTATTAGAAGGTAAAGTGCTTCCAGGTGTTGAAGTGCTTCTTGCTAAAGAGTAAACTATGATAATTGCTGCTAATTTTAAGACTAATATGACACGTGTGAGTACTCGAGAGTATTTTGAAGTGTTAAATAACTATTTAAGAGCTGAAAATATTACAGATAGCGTTATGGTATTTCCTCCAGCAACGGCGCTAGATACCATAGTAGGTAGTGTGACAATGGGTGCACAGAATGCTTATGCTGTAGAAAATGGTGCTTTTACTGGTGAGATAGCATTGGAGCAGCTTCAAGAATTTAGTATTGAGACTATTCTTATTGGACATAGTGAACGTCGTCACGTTTTAGGTGAGACTCAAGAGGAGATTGCGACAAAGTTTAACTTTTATAAAGAGCAAGATTTTGAAATTGTGTACTGCATTGGTGAACCATTAGAAGTTCGTGAGAATGGCAATGATGCACTAATGAACTATTTAGAAGAACAGCTTGATGGTATTGATTTGGGTTATGAAAAACTTATTATCGCTTATGAACCAGTTTGGGCTATTGGAACTGGACTGACTCCATCAAATGATGATATTTTACTAATACACAATGTTTTAAAACAGCGCATATCCAAACCGATTCTCTATGGTGGTAGTGTAAAACCAAATATTGCCAGAGAGATTATGGCATTAGAGAGTGTAGATGGTGTTTTAGTTGGTGGGGCTTCACTTAATGTAGATGATTTTAAATCAATCATCAGTTCAGCAAAATAAAGGAGATATAGATGGTAATGAAGGGAAAAAAAGGTCTTATTGTAGGTCTTGCAAATAATAAATCAATAGCGTACGGTATTGCAAAGGCGTGTGCTGAGCAGGGCGCAGAGATTGGATATACCTATTTAAATGATGCACTAAAAAAACGTGTTGAGCCTATTGCAAATGAACTTGGAAGCGATAAAGTCTATAAGCTTGATGTCTCTGATGAAGATGATATGAGCAGTATTGCTCAAAAAATTGAGAAAGATTTTGGAAAAATAGATTTTTTGGTTCATTCAGTAGCATTTGCACCTAAAGAGGCACTTTCAGAACCATTTATGAAAACGACCAAAGAGGCGTTTCAGATTGCAATGGATGTCTCTGTATTTTCACTAATTGATCTGACGAATCGCTTAGAAGGTGTTTTAAGTGATGATGCTTCAATTGTGACACTTAGTTATCTTGGTGGACCAAAATACATTGTAAATTACAATGTTATGGGTGTTGCAAAGGCCGCACTTGAATCAACAGTTCGTTATATGGCAGTTGACTTAGGTAAAAAAGGTCAGCGTGTTAACGCTATTTCAGCTGGCCCAATTCGTACGCTTGCTGCAGCTGGTATTGGTGATTTTAAACAGATTTTAAATTGGAATGAGTGTAATGCTCCACTACGTCGTAATGTTAGTATTGAGCAGGTCGGTAATTCGGCAATGTACCTTTTAAGTGATCTCGCTAGTGGTGTTACCGGAGAAGTTCATTATGTTGATTCTGGTTACAATGTTATGGGAATGGCCGCTGCTGATAAAAATGAAGACGGTAAAGTAGCTCTTGTATGGGATCAGAAAAAGTAAACTCCTCTTATTAGCTAAAGTGATTAAAATTTAATCACTTTACGCTGAGATATATATAAAAACTTATGCAATAATCTCTTTATCAATTAAACAACATAAAGGGAATTCAATGAAATTAATCAAACTTAGTTTAGCAGCAGCACTTGCTGTAACAGTTGCACATGCAGAGATGTCTGATGTTGGTGTTAGCGCAAATATGGCACTTACAAGTAACTATGTGTGGAGAGGTATGACTCAAACGAGTAATGCTCCGGCAATTCAAGGTGGAGTTGATTTAGATTATAACGGTTTATATCTAGGTGTTTGGGGCTCAAATATTGATTTTGCCAGCTCTTTAGAGTTAGATGTGTATGCTGGTTATGCAGGTGAGATTTCTGGTTTTGGTTATGATGTTGGTATTTGTCAATACATGTACCCTAACGATACAGAAGCAAATAATTTTGCAGAAGCATACTTAGGTTTAAGTTATGACTTTACAGGTTTTGGTGTTGGTGCGAAATACTACATGGGTATTGAGACTAATGAGATTGACCCTACTGATGCATGGGAGGTTAGTGCATCTGCTGAACTACCAGCAGGTTTTGGTGTCGAAGCAACTTATGGTGACTATGATGAGGTTACGCCTTACTATTTGGTAGCCCTTACTAAATCATATGGTAAGTTTGATTTCTCAGTTGCATACACTGATGCTACCGACCTTGATGATTCAGATAACATTGTTGCTACAGTTGGTACAAGTTTCTAGTCATTTAAAATTTTTCTCACTCCTTGTTTCGCCAAAGGGCGAAACAGCTCCTGTTTTAACTCTTTTATGATATAAATAGAGAATGAAAACGATGATATTAAAACTTCTCTACTTACTATTAATGCTTATTTTAATTTCGGTTATTTCATTTTTGGCAATTCACGCTGCCCCTAACAGTTTTTTTGCCGCTGGTGAGTTAAATCCAAATATGACACAAGAGGCAGTTGCAAACTTAAAGGCAGTTTACGGGCTTGATAAAACACTTCTAGAGCAGTACTTGGATTGGATAATAAATATTGCTACCCTAAATTTTGGAGTCTCTTTTGTAACAGGAGCAGATGTTAGCAGTGAGATTTTAAAACGTCTTCCTATTACATTAACCATGAACATTATATCCATGGTGGCAGTATTTAGTATCTCAATTTATTTAGGAATTAAAGCCGCAATGAATTTTGAGAAACGGGCAGATTATGCGATTCGTCAGCTCTCTTTACTCTCATTTTCAATGCCATCATTTTATTTAGCACTTCTGTTAATTTTACTCTTTTCACTTGAATTAGATTGGCTTCCTATTGCAGGACTTCACTCTATTGAAGCAAAAGAGGGAGTTGCATACTATACCGATATGGCATGGCATCTAGTGTTACCTGTAGGTGTAATGATTTTTGTAAGTCTTGGCAGTATGAGTATCTACGTGCGTTCATTGACTTTAGAAATTTTAAAAAGTGACTACTATTTTTTTGCACGAACGAGAGGACTTAGCAGTAAGCAGTTATTACGCTATTACGTTACCCCAAATCTTCTACCTCCGGTAGTAACACTTCTTGGACTTTCACTTCCTGGACTCATAGGTGGCAGTGTCATTTTAGAGTCTATTTTTGGAATTGACGGTATGGGACAACTCTTTTATTTGAGTGCTTTAAGTAGAGACTATCCAACTATTATGGGAATATTAATGATTACATCATTTTTGACACTGGCTGGAAATATTATTGCAGATGTTATTTTAGTGAAGATTAATCCGTTTATGAAACGGTAGCTAATTTACATGTAATTTTACATGTAAATGTTATTTAAAGAGTGCTTCTAACGACTCTACACCCTCTTTTTTATCTTCAGATTCGCTTGACCCGTCTTGTTCTACAAGTTCAATATTCATGCCTGTTAGCATGGAAGCAAGACGAATATTAATACCGCTACGTCCAATTGCTTTAGATTTTTGATCACTTGGCAGTGTGACAATCGCTTTTTGTCCCTCTTCGTCATCTTCGCTTCCCTCAATAACAACAGAGCTGATAATGGCAGGACTCATCACACGAGCAACAAAAAGTTCTGGAATATTAGTGTATTCAATACAGTCAATGTTCTCACCGCAAAGCTCTTCACTTACCGCATTAATACGCACTCCTTTAACACCAACGGTTGCACCAACAGGGTCAACTTGTGGGTGTGTAGAAAGAAGGGCAATTTTTGCGCGCTCTCCAGGAATTCTTGCACTTTTTTCAATAATTACAGTACCGTCATTAATCTCAGGTACTTCTAATGCCAAGAGGCCTTCTAAAAATTTTGGAGAGGTACGTGAAAGCTCAATGGTAATACCGCTTGCAGGGTCAATATTAACACGTCTTACCACCGCTTGAACGCCATCACCGCTAGCAAATACTTCACCTTTTATACGGCTTTTCATTGGCAAAATTGCACGAAGTTCATCCATCTCTATAAATGTGTTCTGTTCAGAGTCAACACGAACAACACGTCCCGATACAATAGTACCAATTTGACTCTTATATTTGTTATACAGCTCATCTTCTACAAGACGCTGAACATGATACTCAATTTCACGGTAGAGTGAACTTGCAGCGGTTCTTCCATAATCTTCTAGGTCATGGTCAATTTGAAGTTGATCACTCACTTCAACATCATCATCCATCTCTTTGGCATCAGTTAGTGAAATATACTTCTGTTTCTCTTCTTCATCATTTAAAAGTTCATCATCATCTTTTACGACTGTTATTGATTGATATAGATTAATTGATTTTGTATCTTGATCAATTTCAGCTTCGTAATAGACATCAGGATTAATACAACGCTTTGCAGTCTGTACAAATGCACGTTTTAGTGCTTCAGTAACATTCTCTGAAGTGAGCCCTTTTTCGTGAGCAATTGAGTCAATAATATCTAAGATTTTTTCCATAATAATACCTGCGTAATAAATTTAAGTTTGTTCATAAAAAGTTAATGTTTTGAAAGTCTATTTATGAAGAATACCATTATACACAATTAACGCTTAATATGTTATTTATTCAAACAAAGATATAATGCAATAAATTTGTAAAATATTAAAGGAGCCTCTGTGGAGTTAAAAATAGCGCGTACAGAACTAAAAGATAAGCCAAAAAAGATTGATTTAAAAAAAATTGAGGATACTGTAGAAAAAGAGGAGTCTGCAATTTTCTATTTCGATAGAGATAATTCTCATAAGGATCTACTTGCACTTCAAGATCATATTGAAGGCAGTGGCAAGAGTTTTTATATGAAAGAGGTTAAGTTTGGCCTTTTAGATAGTGAATACATGTACGAAGTGCATATAATAAGATAGCTCAATAATAATGGCTAAAAAATTATTTATTGAGACTCTTGGCTGTGCAATGAATGTTCGTGATTCAGAACATATGATTGCGGAGCTCAACCAAAAAGAGGATTACACGCTCACTACTGAAGCAAAAGAAGCAGATTTAATTTTAATTAACACTTGTTCAGTTCGTGAAAAGCCTGTTCACAAGCTTTTTTCAGAACTTGGTGTTTTTAATAAGATTAAAAAAGATGACGCAAAAATAGGTGTGTGTGGTTGTACTGCATCGCATCTTGGAAAAGATATAATTAAGCGTGCACCATATGTTAACTTTGTGCTTGGAGCACGTAATGTCTCTAAGATTACTGAAGTTTTACATGTAGATAAAGCAGTTGAAACTGAGATTAATTATGATGAATCTGAATTTGCATTTAAAGATTTTCGCAGTAGTCCTTATAAATCCTTTGTAAATATCTCCATCGGTTGCGACAAGCAATGTACTTACTGCATTGTCCCTAAAACCAGAGGAGATGAGATCTCCATTCCTTCCAATTTAATTGTTGATGAAGCACGACACAGTGTTGCTCGTGGCGCTAAAGAGATTTTTTTGCTTGGTCAAAATGTCAACAATTACGGACGACGTTTTTCAGGTAATCATAAAAAGATGAACTTTACAGAACTTCTGCGTGAAGTGTCTCAGGTTGATGGATTAGAGCGCATTCGCTTTACATCACCGCATCCGCTTCATATGGATGATGAGTTTATTGAAGAGTTTGCCACCAATGCTAAAATCTGTAAAACAATGCATGTGCCACTACAGAGTGGTTCTACCGAGCTTTTAAAAGCAATGAAGCGTGGCTACTCTAAAGAGTGGTTTTTAAACCGTATAGATAAATTACGTTCTATGGCAGAAGATGTTAGTATCAGTACTGATGTTATTGTTGCGTTTCCAGGTGAAAGTGATGCTGACTTTGAAGATACAATGGATGTGGTTAAACAAGTTAAGTTTGATCAGATCTTTAGTTTTAAATATTCAGCTCGACCGCATACAGAAGCAGAACACTTCAGTGATGTTATTGATGGTGAGATAGCGTCACAACGTCTTACGCATCTACAAAATGTTCAAGATGATATTCTTGACTCTAAAAAAGTAGACTATATGGGTAAAACTTATAGCGTCTATTTTGAAGAGCTTCGTGGTGATGGGTATGTTGCAGGAAGAAGTGACAACAATTTACTTATAAAAGTCAAAGGGAGCGAAGAGCTTTTAGGAACTTTTAAAGATGTTGTGATTACTCAGACTGCACGTTTAGTGCAGGTAGGAGAGTTGATTGAAGTTAAGTAAAAGGATTTTTAGAAGTGTTGCTATAGTGATACTCCCTTTTTTGACAAGTCTCTATATTCGATTAATCTATCTTACAAATAAAAAAATATTCCATCTTCCAAACAAAATTCCAGAAGAACCTATTATTTTTTGTTTTTGGCATGGCGATTTGCTTATGCAGCCTTTTTTGTACCAACAGCTTCGTGAGGCGTCTTGTGCAAAAGTTATGATTAGTGGTCACTTTGACGGGCAGTTGATTGCTAAAACGGTGGGTTATTTAGGTTTGGATTCTATATTTTCTGATAAAAAAAGACCTGCTAAGCTAGCTATTGCCGCACTGCGTTCTATTAGAGATGGTTATGATATTGGAATAACCCCTGATGGTCCAAGAGGCCCAAGACATCAAGCTTCAGATGGTATTGTGATGCTTGCACAAAAAATGAAAGCTCCTATTGTATTTTTCCACTGCGTCCCTTCAAAATATAGACAGATCAAAAGCTGGGATAAGTTTGTTGTTCCAAAGATGTTTGGGAAACTGGAATTTTTTGCATCAGAACCCATGCGTATTGATGAACTGAGTTTTGAAGATGCTAAGTTAAAAATTAAAGAGGGGTTGATGCAGCATGCGTTTTAGTTCATTTTGGATTATTATTAGTGTACTGCTTGTTGCTTCAATGGTGCTCTATTTTACGCTGAATCCATCATACCAGCGTTCATTAGAAGCAAAGTACTATTTTGCAGTGAGTGATTATAAAAAGGCACAAGAAGCTGCAGTAGAGGCTTTTGAACTTAATCAATACAATCGTATGGCAGCTACTATTATGACGCAGAGTCAGGTGGCAATGCGATTTGTTAACTACAATTCTCAAGCTAAGTCATTTATGAAACGTATCACAGAGATGGCCAAGGGTGATGAGATCAGTGATGCTGACAAGGCTAAAATACGGACAATGTGTATGATTATGATCGATGAGTATGTCAAAATATCTCCATCTGTAGTCATTGATGAAGAGTTGGTTGCTGAGGCTAAACACTATTATGAGAAATTTTTGAAACTTCATGAAAAAGTCACTTGAACATTACAAGCTTGAATATTTTAGCTATTTAAAGCAGATACGAGGCTACTCTAATCTTACAGTAAAGACGTATGATGATGTCTTTAAAGAGGCATTTGAAGTCATTGAAATAGATGATAATGAGAGTGAGATGAATATTATGGCGTATCGTATGAAAATAGCATCTCAAAAACCTAAAACCATAGCAAAAAAAGTCAGTGCACTACGCTCATTATGTGATTACATCAATAGTGCAGGAGAGTCTATTAGACTTCGTGGTGATGAGAGTGTTAAAGTGCCAAAAACTCTTCCAAAACCACTCTCTCATGAACATGTTATGCAGGCAGTTCAATACCTAGACCTTTTTGATAAAACAGTAGTACTAACACTCTATATGTTAGGGTTGCGTATTTCTGAGCTCGCTTCACTGCAATTAAAAGATATTAAAACCACTCTTGTCAAAGTAGAGGGAAAAGGAAAAAAGGAGCGAGAAATTCCACTTCCTGAAGCATTAAGAGATTTATTGGAGCACTTTATGAGTGTTGAGGCACCGTTAAGGTATCTTTTTGAGCGTTCAGGTGAAAAATTAAGCGAAAGTAGTTTAAGATATATTGTAACAAAATCATTTAAAAATATTGGCATTAAGGCAACACCGCATCAATTGCGCCACTCTTATGCTACTATATTATTAAATAATAGTGCAAGAATTGCTGATGTTAGTGAACTTTTAGGTCACTCGTCTATGGCAACAACGCAGATTTATACTAAACTAGCCAATGTAACAAAGCTAGATCAATATATGAAAGCACATCCTCTGTGTAAGGAAATCGATGGGACTAAGTAGAGTGTTTGAACGCTTATATGTCAAAGTTTATGTCGGTATTATTGTCTCAAAAACTAAGATAGAAGTTCTTATTGTAACGTGTCATGGCGAGAAGTGCAAAAAAAATAGATTAGAGTTTGAAGCCTCTACTACAGCATCTGGTCTGCATGACTTTATTGCCGATGCCACTGCTGAAACCCCATTTTATTATATCTCTGTTTTAAATAACAGTGTCAATCAAGGTGCCATTGCACTATGTGAAAATAAAGGGGCTATGGACTTTTATGATATCTCACTCTCTAAGACAATATGTGTCAATAACAGCTACATGCTCTATAGCTCTAAATATGATCTCGATAAAATTAAAAGTAGTTTTAAAAGCTTTGGAGTTGATTTTATTTTTTCACCATTTACACTACTAACACATATTTTCAAAGAGAAGATTGACTCTAAGGCGCAACTATATGTTTTAATTCAAGAAGATAACCTCACTATGGCGGTCATGCAAAAAGGCACCCTGCTTTACGGTGCTTATGATCAGATAGAAAATAGCGCTAGCAGTGCAGACTTTGATGATAAAGAGAGTGAGGCTGAAGAAGAGATAGTATTTGATCTTGAAGAAGATGATGACGCGGTCAGTATTGATGACCTTGATGCTTTAGATGAGCTCACAGATTTAGATGACTTAGAAGATTTAGACTCTATTGATGACCTTGATGACTTTAGTGATGAGACTCTTGAGATAGGCGAAGAGAGTGTTGAAGAAGATAGTGTAGATGATGATGAGGTGCCTGAAGACTTTGGAGAAGACTATCATCGATATAAGATGATTTCAAAACGACTGCAAGAGTATTATGAAGACAGTCGCTATGACAATGAATTTGTTGAGTCTGTTTATATTGCTGAGTGTAGTGAATCTAGTGAAGATTTAAAACGTTACTTGGAAGAGGAACTTTTTTTAAGTGTTGTTGTTCGTCATGTTGAACTAAATGATTTCTTAGTAGATATAAGTCAAGAAGAGGTTGAAAATGCGTTATAGTTTTATAGCACCTCGAGAAAAAAAGCTTTTAACACAGGAGTTAAAGCTTGTTGTCTTCTTTTTCTCAATGACACTGTTTGTCCTTTTTGCCACCTACGGTTTTTTACTCTATAAGACTAGTGACTTCCAAAATAACATGCTTACTATAAATAGTCGTGTTACAGATATTAATAAGACAATAGCTGGTATGAACAGTGAGATCAAATTTATTAAAAAAGAGTCTTCTCATTTTTCCAAGATAAGTACTTCAAACAGTGTCCTTAGAGACAGTATTAAAAATTTATTTGATCTGGTTCCTGATCGTATTACACTCTCTAAAGCAATTTTAGAGAAAAATAGCCTTATTCTGTATGGAGTTACTCCAAATAAAGAGGTCTATGAGTTTTTACTTCAAGCACCACTTCGTTCAATATTTCATAAGAACTATACGGACTTTTACCCTTTAGAAAACGGTTGGTTCCGTTTTGTCTCAACAAATTATCTGGATGAGGAGTCATTGTGAAATTAAATATTTCAAGACAGACAATCTACCTTCTTATTCTTTCAGTATTGTTACTGATTTTTGTCTTTTTATTCTCTTTTTTAGCCCTTATTCCTCAAGGAAAAGAGTATAGAATTGAGCGTCTAGAGATGAAGAAACATCAGGCCAATGAAGCACAGTTTAGTGCATGGCATGATGATGTTTTTGAAGAACTTAAAGAGCTACAGTCAAGTAAAAAACATATTATTGCCGCTTATGAAAATGGATTTGATAAAGAGCGTTTCATTAAGATAAACAGTATCTACTTTGAGAGTTTAAAGCTTAGTGAGTTACAGAAAAAAAAGGGAGA
>JAYEKO010000044.1:0-17059 GCA_034661055.1 Campylobacterota bacterium | reverse complement strand
TATAGAACTAAAAGATTTCCCAAATATACAAAATATTAAAAAACTCACAAATTTTGAACCAACTTGCATAATTCGGGTTGAAGAAGCTATTTGTAACGGTTAGTTTTTAAAATGTACTGCAAGCCAAAGTGCTGACTCTGAAGTCTCTAAAACTCGATGCGCCTCGTGAGCTTTAATAAAAATATGATCTCCTGCCTTTAATGAGACATTTCTATCATTAAATTCTAAAAGTGCCTCTCCTTTAATGAGTACTGTCCACTCATCATGATCTTGCAGCATCCATGAACCATTTTTAAATGACTTGGATACAATTCTCTCTATCTTTATATCTTTGTAAGCGAATAGTTCTGTGAATAATTCATCATTATTTTTAATTATTGCAATATCTTCATAAATATTTTGCATCAACGTACCCTTTAATTATTTTAGAAGTACCCTAATACTACAATGTCAAAAATTATAATAAGGTTATAGTTATGGCAGATATTAGAACGTTTTTAACACAAGACCATCGTGAATGTGATGTTCACTTCTCAGCAATGGAAAATATTGCTAATGCAGGAACATTGGCAGATGCAACTGAGATGTACAAAAAGTTTGCAGAGGCGACAGAACATCACTTTCAGATGGAAGAGCGTGTTATGTTTCCGGCGTTTGAGCAAAAAACAGGTATGCTTCAAGGTCCTACACAGATGATGCGTCAAGAACATACACAGATTCGCGGACTCATTAATGAGATTAGTGAGGCTATAGAAGCAGATGATAGAGATAAGTTTTTTGGTCTGACTGAGACGATGATGATTATGCTGCAACAGCACAATATGAAAGAGGAACAGATGCTCTATTCTATGGCTCAACAGCATCTAAATGCAGATGCTGCTCTTATTATTGATATGATGGAATCGATGATAACTGAGTAGTTTAAGATGAATTTTACAGGACTCTCGCTAGAGCAAGCACCACCACTATGGGCACCAGCACGATTTTTTATTACGGCACCACTTTTTGCAATATTTGCAAGTGTTGCACTACTATTTTTAGATACTTCAACTCTAAGTAGTCGCTACAGTGTTGAGGTTATTGCATTAACACACCTCTTTACTATCGGTTTTTTTACTTTTGTAATGTTAGGTGCACTCCAGCAGATGTTACCGGTTCTTGCAGGAGTAGCGCTTCCTAATGCCCTTCGTGTGGCACAGAGTTCACACCTGCTACTTATTTTTGGAACACTTAGTCTGTTTATGGGACTGCTTTTAAGTAATGCTATTTTAATGATTACTGCCGCAGTGTTACTTTTTTTAGGTTTTGCAATTATTTTGACGGCAGTAGTTTTAGCACTACTTAAAGTAGATAACTTTAATGCAACAGTAAAGGCAATGAGTGTCTCTGTGGGGTTTGCAGTAATTATTGTCCTGTTGGGACTGCACCTTTTAGGAGGACATGCAAGTAGTAATATTACTGAACTATCTTTTGCCTTGTCGAATGTTCATAGTGTCTGGGCCATTTTTGGTTTTGCCGGTATTTTGGTTATTGGTGTCTCTTTTCAGGTGCTTCCAATGTTCTATGTTACCCCTGATTTTTCAAAGTTTTTTAACAGTTATGGCGTAAGTACAGTTGCTGTAGCTCTTTTGTTTTGGCTACTGCTTAACCTGTTTTTACCCAACTTTGCAGTGCTTGCAAAACTCTTTGTTGCACTGCTTTTTTTTATTTTTGGTTTTGAGGTAATTAAAAAATTTCAAGAACGTAAGCGAAAACTTTCCGATGTGACGTTATGGTACTGGCAGTTGAGTGCCGTTTCGTTAATAGCAGGTATTTTAATCTGGAGTGTTGATGAGTTTATTAGTTTTGATTTAAGCCTACTAACCTCTATTTTAATTGGTGGTGGTTTTTTGCTCTCTGTTATGAATGGAATGCTCTATAAAATCATTCCATTTCTAGTCTGGTTTCATCTTAATGCTATGGGCTACATGACTATTCCAACAATGCGAGAGATGTTTAAAAATAGCTATGCTGAGCTACAGTTTGTTTTACATGTAATTACTCTTTTACTACTATTGCCATTTGCTTTTGGAGTCGATATGTTGAAAATTGCAGCAGTAACTATGCTGCTATCTTCACTCATTTTGCTTTTTAATCTTCTATCTGCTTTAAAAATTTATAGTGATACTAAAAAGAGAACACCTGATTTTGATATGAGTATGATGCAGTCATGAGTAATTATGATGAGAAGTTTAATTTACATGTAAAAAACAGTCCCTATTTTTCATTAAGTCTTGAAGATAGAGAGTTTTTAAAAGAGCAGAGTACGCTTTACCGTTTCTCATTTCAAGAGGTTAAACAGCTTGTTGATATGAGTATAGATTTAAATATGTGGGATGAGATGCCTTTTAGTGCTGTCTGGCAAGATTCTCCCAATAAAAAAATAGCATTTAAACGAGCACGAGAGTATTATGAAGAGAAAAAATCACAGCCTCACAGCTACGATAATTTTGATGTCAGTTCACATAAAATAGAGCATAAGTTTACCTTTGTTGAGACTGAGAAAGAGAACCTAGGTTTAGGAATGTGCCCTGTGGCATCACCTAAAACACGATGCTGTAATCTGCTCACTCTTGATGCAGTGGAGAGTTGCGGTTTTGACTGCTCTTACTGCTCTATTCAATCTTTTTATAATCAAAATAAGATTGGTTTTGACAGCGATTTTGCCAAGAAGCTCAACGCTTTGGATTTAAATCCGAATCAGACCTATCATATTGGAACAGGTCAGGCATCTGACTCGCTACTTTGGGGGAACAGAGCAGGAATATTAGAGGCACTTTTTGATTTTGCACGAGCTAATCCCAATGTTATTTTAGAGTTTAAGACTAAGTCTGACAATGTTGGCTATTTTCTAGAGAATGATGTTCCTAAAAATATAATCTGCACCTGGTCACTGAATACACAGACTATTATTACCAATGAAGAGCATCTAAGTGCCTCACTGCACAAACGCATTGCTGCTGCACGAGCGTTGGCAGACAGAGGTGTGATTGTAGGGTTTCACTTTCATCCTATTGTTGTGTATGAAAATTATCTGCATGAGTATAAAGAGCTTTATGATGAACTGTTACAAAGATTTCAGCCTGATGAGGTGGCTCTTATCTCTTTTGGGACATTAACCTTTATTAAGCCCGTCATGAAACAACTTAGAGAACGTAATTTTAAAAGTAAAATTTTGCAGATGCCAATGGAAGATGCAAGTGGAAAGTCTTCATATCCACTTGAGATTAAAAAAGAGATGTTTACTCACGCTTATGAGAGTTTTAAACCGTGGCACGGTAAGGTCTTTTTCTATATGTGCATGGAGGATCACTCCCTATGGAAGGATGCTTTTGGATACCAATACAGTACCAATGTAGATTTTGAAAGAGATATGCTTAGTAGCTATGCAAAGAAATTAAATATGGAATATCTGTTTAATTAAATCGTGTAAGATAAACAAAATTAATATATAAAGAAACAGTAAAATGAAAAATATAATTTTAATTGGCTTTATGGGTGTAGGCAAGGGGACGGTCTCACGTGAAATTGTTAAGCACAGTGGTGTCGTTGCTCTTGATACTGATGATGTTATTGAGAGTATGGAGAATCGTAGAATTAAAAAGATTTTTGCTATTGAGGGAGAAGCGTATTTTAGAGACTTGGAGCGTCGTGTAGCGACATGGCTCTCTCACAGTGTTAGAGATACACTTATCTCAACTGGTGGAGGATTTTACAAGGTTCCAAATTTAAACTTAATTGGGAAAGTGGTCTATCTTTATTCTGATTTTGACTCTATTTATGAGAGAATATTAAATCATCCCAATGCACAAAGAAAATTAAAAAAACGTCCACTTTTTAAAGAGCTTGACAAAGCAAAAGAGCTCTTCAATGAGCGCGCTCCTGAGTATGAAAAAGTTGCAGATATTACCATAGATGTTAGAAATAAAAATGCTGAGCAGATTGCTCAGGAAATTATTAAAAAGGCGATGAAATGATCTATAAGTTATTATTAGTGGTAGGCTTGCTCTTTAGCAGTGCTGTTGCACAGACGAAAGCAAATAAGTCAGGTAAAATTAACTGGAAAAAAAGTTATAAAATGGCTCTAAAAGCGGCAAAAAAAGAGAATAAGCCATTTCTTTTTATTATCTCAAGACATACATGTAAATATTGCGTTGTTCTTGAAGAGACCGCACTTAGTGATGAAAAAGTGATTAAGACTTTAAATGAAAATTTCATTACACATACGGCTTATACTGATGATGGTGATTACTATCCACAAGAGTTATGGCAGGGTGGTACACCGATGATATGGTTTTTGCTACCAAATGGTGAACCGATGTTTCAGCCAATTCCTGGGGCTATTCCAACAGAAGGTTTTGTTGAAGCTTTAGATACTGTTATGAAAGAGTTTACTGTAATAGAGGAAGAGAAAAATACATGTAAAGTTAAATATGAAGCTCTTAAAAAAGAGAATGCAGCTCTTAAAAAAGAGATAGAAACCTTAAAGAAAAAATAACCTCACAGCTATAATGGTACTTTTAGTACCATTGCAAAATCTTTTATTATAAATTTTTATAGTCTTTCATTTAGTTTAAGTTTTTTACAATAAAAAGGTACAAAATGAAACACCTACTTCTTAAAACTACTTTACTAGCATCAAGTCTATTTTTTGCATCAACACTTGCTGCTTCAGATAAATCTCACGCATCACATTGGGGTTATGCAGGTGACTCTGCTCCGATTCATTGGGGAGATTTAAAAGCTGAATATGAACGCTGTGGTGATGGTGACCGTCAATCTCCAATCGATATTAAAACTGCCACTGCTACTGCAGCACCATTTCCATGCAGGTAGCGAGCATACAGTAGATGGAAAACAGCACCCTATGGAAGCACACTTGGTACATCAAAGTAAAGATGGTGAGTTAGGTGTTATTGGTGTTTTTATAGATGTGGGTAAAGAAAATAAATTTTTAAAAGAGGTTTTTGATGCGATGCCTGCTCATACCGGCGAGAAAGAGGTAAGTACAACAAAAATACTTTATGCAAATGAGTTAATTCCAAATTCTAAATCATACTATCACTATTTAGGTTCATTAACAACACCACCATGCACACAAATTGTTGAGTGGTATGTTATGCAAGAGCCAATTACAATCTCACAAGCACAACTAAAACAGTTTGAGACACTTTACACAGGAAACTTTCGTCCAACACAAGAGATGGGAAGTCGTAAGCTTCTTAAGAGGTGAGGTTAAATCGGTACTCGAACAGTTCAAAACATAAATTTAGCTATAATGCCATCAATTTTTAAAGATAGGCATTATAATGATTTTTACTTCAAGCAAAGATACGAATTTTCAAAAACAATTTAACGAATTACTGCAACGTGGGAAGATGGACATTGAACATGTTAGCAGTATTGTGGGAAATATAATTAATGAGATAAAGAGCAATAAAAATAGTGCTCTAAAAATACATATTTCAAAATTTGATAACTGGACACCACAAAATGATGCTGATTTGAAAATACATGTAAATTCTATGAAAAGTGCTTATGATGCTATTGATGCTGATTTAAAAGCATCACTTCACTTAGCGTATGACAGAATTAAGGCTTACCATGAAAAACAGCTTCCTAAAAGTTGGATTGATACTGAGTCTAATGGAACTATTTTAGGACAAAAAGTTACTGCTGTTGACAGTGCAGGGCTTTATATTCCTGGTGGAAAAGCAGCATACCCAAGCTCTCTTTTAATGAATGTAATTCCAGCACAAGTGGCAGGAGTTGAGCAGATTGTTGTCTGTACTCCTACGCCTGATAATGAACCAAACGAGCTTCTTCTTGCCGCATGTTATCTTTGTGGAGTGAGTGAAGTTTACAAGGTGGGTGGTGCTAGTGCTATTGCTGCTATGGCATATGGAACAGAGACGATTCCTAAGGTTGATGTTATTACAGGACCAGGAAATATTTTTGTCGCTACAGCTAAAAAGATGGTTTTTGGTGAAGTAAACATTGATATGATTGCAGGACCAAGTGAGATTGGAGTATTGGCTGATGAGAGTGCCAATGCAAACCATTTGGCTATTGATTTACTCTCCCAAGCCGAACATGATGAGATGGCAAGTTCTATTTTAATCACTCCATCGCAGCATATTGCACAAGAGACACAGTTAGAGATTGAAAACTGGTTACAGAAGCTACCTCGCCAAGAGATTGCTAGAAAATCAATTGAGGAGCGTGGCGCTATTATTGTGACTGAGACAATGGAAGAAGCCGTTAAGCTTATGAATGATATTGCACCAGAGCATTTAGAAGTGCTAACACAAAACCCATGGGATCTGCTACCAAGCATTAAACATGCAGGAGCTATATTTTTAGGTCCAAATACACCAGAAGCTATAGGTGATTATGTAGCAGGACCAAACCACACACTCCCAACTGGAGGAACTGCAAAGTTTTACTCTCCACTTAATGTTGAAAACTTTATGAAAAAATCATCTATTATCTCATTTTCATCACAAGCTATTAATGAGATAGGTGAAGCGTGTGCTCAAATTGCAAACACAGAAGGCCTAACTGCTCATGAGCAGTCAGTAAGAGTCCGGTTGCAATAGTTATATACTAGTTCATGGCAATATGTTTTATGTTGTAGCTTTGTTTTATTTTTTGTGCAAGTTGATGGACAGCCATAGCATAGTATGAACTATGATTATAGCGTGTGATGACATAGAAGTTTTTTGTCCCATACCAGAGTTCATCATACTTTTTTCGCTCTAATTTAATTAATCGCACTTTGTTATTGTATGAGAAGTTTTTATCTTTTGGATAAATGTCTTTAAGGTGTTTTCGAGAGTATTTATGTTTATAACCTGTTTTGTGCTGATTAAATCGTAATCCTTTGTAGGAGACACGTGTCGCAACTGGAATGCCCTGTTTCCAGCCACTCTGTTTAAAATAGTTGGCAATGCTTCCTATGGCATCAATTGGTTCCGAAATTCTGACTTTTCCATCATTATTAAAATCCACTCCCAGTTTTTCAAAATTGCTTGGCATAAACTGACCAAGACCAATGGCACCTGCAAAAGAACCTTTTATTTCTCTAGGATTGACATCTTCACGTTTAGTCATTTTTAGGTACTCTCTAAGCTCTTTAGTAAAAAATTTGTTACGACGATTTTTTTCAAAAGCAAGCGTGCAGAGTGTGTCAAATACAGGATATTTTCCAGTATATGAGCCATAATAACTCTCTATCCCGATAATGGCAGTAATGTACTCTGGTGGAATGCCATATTTTTTATGGGCACGTTTTAAAGTAGTTTTGTGTTTTTTCATAAAGTCAACACCCTTGTTAATGCGTTTGGGATTAACAAGCTTTTTCTCATAACGACTCCAGCTACCCCAATTTTTTTTGCTGCTTTTTTTGGGTTTAGATAACTGTTTTTTATCACTTTTTTTAGGTATTTCATAAAACTTTAGTGACCGTTTTTGAAATTCAACTTTGCAAAATAGAGCCTGAAGTTCAGTATGTGAAAAATTCTCTTCTTTAACCATTTTATTAATAAACTTTTTTGCCAAATCATTATTGCTATAGTCAACAAATGTAGAAGCATAGGCGTAAGTTGTAAACAGAGTGGCTGTAAATATTACTTTTTTTAATAACGACATCTTTAGTATTACCTTTTAATAGTTATGCAATCACTTATGATAGCACGTTTTTATTAAATAAATAGAAGCAAGTTATATTCCAAAAATAAAAATAATAACATTTCTACACACTATTGCTTTTACATAGAAAAATATCTCTTATTTAGGTGCAGTTAATATTAAATTAGCTAATATCACTTCAGCATAAAAGCCTTGAAAGTGCCTATATAAGGGCACCTTTTCAAATTTATTAGTTCAAATTATGTTTGACTAGTTACATGTAAATTTTAGCTAAAGGGAGAGTATATGCAATTAGGGTTCCTAGTTGACTTACATCTTTGTATGGGATGTAAGGGATGTGAAATTGCTTGTAAAGTGGAAAATGAAGTACCACTTAGTACATGGAGACTCCGTGTAAAATATGTTGATGTAGGTATGTTTCCTGAGACGAAGCGTACATTTACACCACTTCGCTGTAATCACTGTGCCAACGCACCGTGTGAGAGAATTTGTCCAGTAAGTGCGCTGCACTATATAGAAAATGGTATTGTAAACATAGATAAAGAGCGCTGTATTGGGTGTGCAGGCTGTGTTATGGCTTGTCCATATGGAGCAATCTATATTGATCCAGAGACTCAGACTGCAGATAAGTGTACTTATTGTGCACATAGAGTTGCGAGTTCAATGATGCCTGCGTGTGTTGTAGCGTGTCCTGTTGAGGCAAATATTTTTGGCGATCTTGATGATAAAACATCAAATATTAGTAGATATATTCAAGAGAAGCAGGGGGATGTTCAGGTTCGTAAGCCAGAAAAAGGTACATTCCCTCATCACTTCTATGTTGGTGGAGGTAATGTTACATTAAATCCATTGGCATCACATCGTCCAGAAGGTTATTCACTTTTTGGTAAGATGACTAATAAAATGCCTGTAGGAGGACACCACTAATGGTACATGAAACATTAGCTGCAACAGATGCAGTAGTAACACTTGATGTTGGACTCACTGGAATTGTTTGGGGATGGATTATTACAATGAATATGTGGGCCAAGAGTATTGGTACTGGTATTATCTTTATTCTCTTTTATCTACTTAAAAAGTATCCACAAGAGGCAGGTGCTTACCGTTTCAAGGTAGCATTAATCTCAGTGATTGCAATACATGTATTTTTATTTTTTACAGTGATTGACCTTCACCAAATGTTTCGATTCTGGCATATCTTTTTTCACCCGAACTTCACATCTGCAATTACAGTAGGGGCATGGATGGCGACAGCGTTTGTTGGTCTTCTTTTCTTACTGCTATTTTTTAGTTTTATCAAAAAAGATGATGCTATGTACGATAAAGTGTTAAGTTGGACTGTTGTTTTAGCCATTCCAGTAACACTTTATACGGCAGGCCTTATGGCACAATCAACGGCACGTGAAGTGTGGCAGATGCCAACAGAAGCAGCGCAGATGATTTTTGCAGCAACACTTTCTGGTTCAGCTGTAATGATTTTGATGGGTAAATCACTATCATATGAAGCAAAACGTGATCTAGCAGTTATTTTAGCGTTTAGTGCGCTAGGTGCTTTCATTCTTTACATGAGTGAGCTGATTTTTGGTCCAATGAAGGCTGAAGAGGTAGGTGCGGTGCTAGAGTTTATTAAAGGTAATGGCGAATATGCAACAATGTTCTGGATTGGACAAGTGTTTGCATTTATTGCACCATTCTTTTTAGTAATACTTGCAATTAATAACCGTTCAACAAATATTTTAAACCTAGCATCAATAAGTGCATTAGCTGGCCTTTGGGTGAGTAAGCATGTATGGCTAGTAATTCCACAACTACTCAACTTGAGTTAAGAGAGGCATAATAGATGTATTTACAAAGTAGAAGATCATTTTTAAAAGGCGCGGCATTTACAGTTGCCGGTGCTGCTATTGCAAAGGGTGTGTTTAGCACGGATGCGATGGCTGAGTCAGTAAATGACTCAAAATTTACTAATACTCCAGACTCTCTCTCTTTTTATCCACCACAAGATCAGTGGGAAGGTTTTTCTGAGTTAAGTGGCGAGGACTGGAAACGTGGTGGTATTGACCGTCATGGTGTTGCCAGTGATGAAAATCCAGATGGTATTACGGTTCATGATTACGCAATCGTGCCAACAGCATGTTCTAACTGTGAAGCGTCGTGTGGACTGACTGCATGGATTGACAAAAAAACGTTTACCGTTAAAAAATATATGGGTAACCCACTGCACCCAGCGTCACGCGGACGTAACTGTGCAAAAGGTTATGCAACACAGTCGCAGATGTATGATCCAGATCGTATAGCATTCCCATTAAAACGTGCTCCAGGTTCTACACGTGGTGAGGGTAAATGGGTGCGTACAACTTGGGATGAAGCTATGACTACCATCGGTAAGAAGATGGGCGATACACTGCGTGCTGGTGATGAGCTCTCTAAAAAATCGGTAATGTTCCACGTTGGTCGTCCTAATGAGAATGGGTTTACTGGAAAAGTATGGCACACTCTTGGTTCAGATGCATTTGATTCACATACAAACATCTGTTCTTCAGGTGGACGTACACCGACAATTCAATGGTCAAACGATGACAGAACATCACCAGACTGGGCAAATGCTAAGTTGATTTTTCTTAACTCATCACACGCTGCGGATGCGGGTCACTACTTCCAACAATCGGCTTCATTTATTGCTGATGCCCGTAAAAAAGGTGCAAAACTTGTTGTTATGGATCCACGTATGTCTAACTCTGCTGGTATGGCAGATTTATGGATTGCAACGTGGCCAGGAACAGAACCGGTACTATACCTTTATCTAGTAAATCGTATTTTACAAGAAGATAAGGTCGATAAAGCATTTGTTAAAAAATGGCTAAACTGGGAAGTGTTTTTAGATAACCATAATTACCTACAGTATATGGTAGATAAAGGCTATATCTCTAAGCTTCCAAATAACAGTAACTTTGAAGCATTCTTAGATATTCTTAAAGAGATTTACGCACCATATACCTTGGAGTACACGGTTAAAGAGACTCATGTTCCTGCATATAAACTAGAAGAGCTTTACGATATGTTTATCTGGGCTGGTGATGCTATTTCGTCATACTTCTGGCGCGCAACAGCTGCGGGTAACCGTGGTGGTTGGATGAGTGGACGCGCTGGCTACTTACCAATTGCGCTTCGTGGAGCAATCGGTACTGAGGGTGGAACATTTTTCCATCACTGGCACGTTATTTCTGTTGCAGGAAAAGGTGGTAGTTCAACTGTAGGTCAAGGTAAACGTGGTTCTAATATTCCAAAAGTTGATGTTTGGAATGAACTTACGTGGCCACCAGAATGGCCACTTTCAACGTATGAGATGTCTTACCTATTGCCTCACTTGCTAAGCGATACTCAGTGGCAGCAAAAGTGGATTAAAAAAGGATTAAATGTTCCTCAGAAACTTTCTGTATGGATTCCTCGTATGTATAATCCTGTCTGGATTAATCCAGATGGTTTTCGTTGGATTGAAGTACTTAAAAACGAGAAGAAGATGGAACTTACCTTCAACCTCTCTCCTGTATGGAGTGAAACAAACTGGTATGTTGACTATATTCTTCCAGTGGGGCTTGCTGGTGAGCGTCATGACCAACACTCTGAAGCAACAATGCCAGCTCGTTGGACATCATTCCGTCAGCCGGTAATGCGTGTAGCTCTTGAAAAAGCGGGTTGGAAGCCTAAAAATCCTAATCGTGCAACTTTAGAAGCTCATGTTAAAGCAGGGCTTGGTGAAGTTTGGGAAGAAAATGAGTTCTGGTTTGATATGTGTGTTAATTATATTGATCCAGACGGTAGCCTCGGCATTAGAAAAATGTGGGAATCAAAACGTCATCCAGGTAAGCCGGTTACGATTTCAGAGTGGTATGATGCAGCCTTTGGTGATAACTTGCCAAACCTTAAGAAAACTGCTACTTCTGATGCTCGTTACAAAGATGCTGAATATCCAGTATATGAGTATATGAGAGATTACGGTGCTTGGATGGAAGAGAATAACATCTATTCTGCACAAGAGCGTGAGATTAAAGATGATGGTAAGAACTACATCTCTCATGGTCACAAGTACGATAAGCATCATGTTAGCATTGATGAGCGTACTGGTGTTATGACTGCAGAACATCATGGTAAGAAAAAATCGATTGGTATTGAAATTGATGGTAAGAAAATGGAAGGTTTTGCTACATTAGATAAAAAACTTGACTTCTTTTGTGAATGGTTAGCTGATGACTGGAAATGGCCAGAATATGCGATTCCTTTCTACCCACGTAATGAACGTGAGAAAAAAGAGATGGTACATATTGTTTCACATGTAAATCATATGTACATGAATAATAATAATGAATTTGCACTTAACACGGTGTTCCGTCTTCCGTACAATATTCATACACGTTCGGCAAACTCGAAACACCTTATGGAAATTTCACAAAATCATGATCCAATCTGGATTGCGACTGGTGATGCAAAACGTCTAGGTTTTAAACGTGGTGATGCTATTCGTGTTCGTATTGTAGATACGGTATCTAATTTAGAGAGTGGTTATTTTGTCGCAATGGCAGTGCCAACAGAGGGGGTTCTTCCAGGAACTCTTGCATGTTCACATCATGGTGGTCGCTGGAAGCTTAAAAATTCAGTAGCGATTCCAAATGGCGTGACTGATGGAAAAGTAAATCCAACAATTGCTCCACGTGATATGACAGATGCTGGCTTTATGAATGAAGCACCATCAAATATTGGTGCGGCAGGCGCACAGATTAAAATTGAAGATTACAGTGGTGAAGCTGGTATGAATAGTTATGGTGTACCATTGGCTGAGCTCCAGATGGATGGTAAAGAGGGTAAACTTCAATATGTTGAAGGTATTGTTCCATTTAAGTCAGAGCGTTTTGCAGATTACAACAAAGACTCTGACAATATCTGGTGGGATGGACTAAGTGGTTCATGGCAAAATGCTGTGGCCCCGACACATCCAGATCCAATTTCGGGTATGCATTGTTGGCACCAAAAAGTAATCTTAGAGCCAGCTCAAAAAGATGATAAAATTGGAGATATTCTTGTAAATTATGAGAATAACTTTAAAACTTACCAAGCATGGAGAGATGAGTTGACACGTCCGCTTAATGCGAACGACAAACTACGTCGTCCACAACATATTAAACGTCCTTGGGTACCTCTTTCAGATAAAGCGTACGCTGTTAATATCAAAGACGTATAGCAACACTTCTAATCAAGCAGGATTCATTCTGCTTGATTATACTCTAGCAATTACTTTTTAAATTTACATGTAATTTATGCTCTACTGCTTATAGGTAACATCACATTTCTATCTGTTTTAATTTTGGAAATGTAGGTAATAATATTTTGCAGGGATAGTGTATATTTTTTACTTCTAATAATTTAATACACTTCTTTTCTATGAGTAATTCGGATAAGTGAAATAACTAAGTAGTTATTTTCTTTTAAGTATATTATTCTGTAATCACCCGCTCTTTTTCTAAATTTCCCTTTGTGTTTGCCTTTAAGTTGCTTGTCATTTGAAAAGTTTCCCGACTGTAAATCCAAGATTTTTGTTGAAACAAGCTTTTGAACTTTTGCATCTAATTTTAAGAACTCTTTTTCTGCATCTTTGTCAAATGCAATTTTATACATTAATACCAGCTTTTTTAAAAACTTCTTCTAAGCAAACAACTGTTGTCTTACCTGATTTTAAATTATCAATTCTTTTATCTGCAATCATTTCATCAAGTTTGTCAAAATATAGCTCTATAGCTTTTTCAACAAGGCTTGTTCTTGTTTTATCAAGCTCTTGTGCATACTCGTCAAGGGTTTGAACAACATCTTTTTCTAATCTTATATTTATTGCTTGTTTCATAAGATATCCTTTTGTATATGTATATACAATTGTAGTGCAATTCCATATATTTTGTCAAGTCAATAAAATCTATCTTGTTATATTTTTTAGTTATACATCGTTTGGGCTAATCTCTTTTTTGCAATATAATTATGTATGTTACATCCTTGTTATGAATGGCACTAACTTAAGCAAAAAAATCTAAAAAATCTTCAAATTAACAGAGTTGAAATACAACTAGCTTTAATCAAGAAATCATCAGCAAATGAAATTCTATAATTAAAGTTAGTCGCAATGAAGCATAACAAAAGAATTACAAAAACACAGCAAAGAATTAGTCTAAATAAACTAAAAAATAGAAAGAAAAAGATTGTTTTTTAGTATGATTAGAACTCGTTATTTAGAGGGTTTGGGCTTAATTTAACGCCATTGGCGCCGACCCCTTTTCGCCTTTTCCCTTTTTTGGAAGTAGTCTATACAGTTTTTTCTAAACTATGTATAGTAGAACTGCAAAAAAATGTAGTGTTGAACCTGTCATGACAAAGAGATGCCAGATGGCATGAAAGTAACTTATTTTATCTTTGATGTAAAAAACAATACCGCTAGTGTAAGCAACACCACCAGCAACCATTAACCAAAAACCGGTCGGTTCTATACTGCTCTTAAAGGTATCAAAAACAACAACAACTAGCCAGCCCATAAGAACATAGGCAATGAGAGATAGTGCCTCAAATCGTCCAGGATATAAAAACTTTAAGCCAATACCAATGATAGCAACTCCCCACTCAACACCAAAAAGAGTCCAGCCTAATGGGCCACCCACTGTAATAAGCATTACGGGGGTATAGGTACCTGCTATTAAAAAATATATGGCGCTATGGTCAAACTTTTGAAAAAGACGTTTGACGTCCGTGTGGGTAACAGCATGATAGAGTGTTGAGCTTCCATACATAATAATGAGAGTAGATCCATAAATCGCTGCAGAAGTTATATGTAAAGCCCCTCCATGAATGGAGGCAAATGTGACGAGCAGGGTTAAAGCCACAATGCTTAAAATAAAACCAACTCCATGCGTTACAGCGTGCCAAACCTCTTCGGCAAAAGTGAAATGATTGACACCGTTGTGCATAAAGCTCCCTATAGTTAAATTTATTGTATCAAAATTGTTTGATAATTCATGCCAAATTATATTATTATAAACTAAATGGCATTATAAGCGTAACAGAAATATCTCTTCCCATACCCAATGCGTATCCTTTATATGTGTCTAAGAAATCACGGTACTCAGTGTCAAACAGGTTTGTGACCTTTACTCCAAGTTTGGCGTTCTCCTTTCCCATCTTTATATCTGCTGCATATGCGATACCCCAAAGGTTATAAGCATCTGTGTCTGCTGTACCAAATGGTGTATTGTTATACTGAGAAAAAGGCTCATGGCTTCCTGCAACTTTACTAGAATCTACATACTTCATGTTAAGAGAAAATGTTGAGTTATCTAAAACCCAAAGCGAACCTACATTTTGATGAATTGCCAATCTTAGATTATTTGATGGCATCATAGTAAGTTTACTATCGTTATTGGTGTCACGCCCTTTTATAAGTTCAAAAGCTCCCTCAATATTTGTCGAACTTGTTACATAACTGTCCATAGAGAACTCAATACCCTCCATTGTAGCATCTGTTTGTCTGTTTTGCATCTCAGGAAGTTCCATGCCATTTACTACTCTTATATTGCCTGTATTTGCAAGATATATATAGTCCTTAATCCTAGTATGATATACACTTAATGTGGCTTTTGTTTCTCTGCTCATATATCTAAGAGATATATCTGCTCCCAAACTACTCTCTTCATTTAACTCTGGATTTCCAAGCTGAAATGCCATAACACCACCATGCATTCCACCTGCATATAACTCAAAAATACTTGGCGCTCTAAATCCCTTTGCAATATTTCCAGCAATGTTCCAGTTTGGCGTTAAACGATAAGTTGCACCAAGTGAACCACTAAAACCTGAAAAATCTTTAGAGTTGTTAGTCGCATCAAAGATTCCATTATCTACAAAATATTTGTTATTTCCATCAAGAGGTGCATACACACTTTTATGGTCGTACCTCAAACCTGCTTGAACTAGCCATTTGTTATAATCGGCTTCTTCAAAAATGTAGATAGATTTACCATTTTCATCAGCACTTGGAGCTAGTTTTCCTTGAAGAAGTTCCTGCTCTTTGTCAAAACCTTCAAACCCTATTTCACCTTCAAAATCTCCAACTTTAGGATGCTCAACCGCAAAACGCCAATCTAGTCGCTTCACTTCTATGTCAAGATATTTGGGTGTCCCATTTGCACTATCCATCTCTTCATATGGAGTACCAGTAGCCGCCTCACGTTGGTTAAATGTATGTGAAAGCGTTGGTTTAAGAGTCCACTCATCAACAAATATTTCACTTTTTAACTGTGTTTCGTTATTTGTAAGTTTTTGACCTGCTGAAGTGATAGGCTTTAAATCTTTAGTATGCCCCAAATAGTTCTGATAACTCTGCCAATAGGTGTGTTGAATCGCTATATCTCCCCAGTCATCAGTATAACCAATGGCAACAAGAGCGGAGCTGTTATCAAAGTTTGTATATGGCAGTTCTCCTGAAAAAAGTGGTTTATCGCCTGCTGGCTCTCCCTTTTTGTAAGTATCGGCATCTGGAGTATTAAAATTATCAGCTTTGCGTTTTACAACAGTTACATTTGCTCCAAGCTTTCCATGTGCAGCTTGGATTTTAGCTCCACCCATTCGTTCTTTATTGTTTGTGTGGTACTCTGCTGCAATTTTACCTTGAGCCTTACTCTCGCCATCTTCTGCATAGAGAATTTCTGGAGAGAGAATATTTACAATACCGCCAAGTGCATCAGAACCATAGAGTACGCCTTGTGCGCCACGAACAACCTCAATTCTCTCTGCAACAAAAGGATCAACATTAACAACATGTCTAATTCCATATGTTTGAGAATCTGTAGGGCTTCCATTTGAAAGTACTTTTACCCTCTCATTACCCATTCCTCGGACAACAGGCTTACCAGCCTGTGGTCCTGTTGCTATGTTGTTTACTCCTGAAAAATCTTCAAGAACCTCTCCAAGTGAGGCAGTCGATTTAAGAGTTTTTTGTGTATCATCGATAACATCCACCTGATTTGGACTATCAAATGTAGTGCGTTGATTAATAGGAGAAGCCGAGATACTAATCGTACCCAACTGATATGTTTGTGTCTCATTAGCTACTAACAGTGTTGTAGCTAATGCAGATAGCAATAATTTTTGCATGGATATACCCTAAGTTGTAATTTTTTATTTATATGATTGAAAAACTAGGATATAAATGGAGGAGAACGACTCCTAAGAGAGACTCTTACTCCATCACTAAAGGGTATGAAAGAGGCATAAAATGGTTCTAAATATCTATGAATTGTTATAATAACTACACTATCGTTTAACAGAGCTGGAGCATGTG
>JAYEKO010000043.1:0-17163 GCA_034661055.1 Campylobacterota bacterium | reverse complement strand
GAAGTATAAAATTATTGCTAGGATTGGTAGTAGTATTAATTGGATGGGAACTCTTTTTAGATTTGAAAAAGCAAAAAATGTTCCTTTTTTAGATTTTTAAATATGGCTTAAATGTTGGAAAGTGTAGTTACATGTAAATATTAAAAGTCTATTGCTTTTAAGTTACAAATTAAGGCTTTGTATTTTTTAAGAGTTAAAACTGTAAACTCGCACTATATTAATAGGTGAGTTTTAAGATGAATACAAATATAAAAGAGATAGATAGCGTATGTACCTACTGTGGTGTTGGATGTGACATAGTTGCTAAGGTTGAAGATAACAAAATTCAGAAGATTTTTGCTTCACCTGATGGTTATGTTTCTCAAGGAAAACTCTGCATTAAGGGCAAATACGGTTATGATTTTGTAGCTTCAGATGAGCGTATTCGTACGCCTCTAATTCGTAAAAGTTTTTTAAATAACAATCCTCATATTAAAGAGGTTATTGCACCATCACTAAGTGATTTAGATGATATCTGGTATGAGTGTAGTGTTGATGCTGCTACAACAGCTGCATCCATCAAGATGCTTCAAATTAAAGAGAAATATGGCCGTCACAGCCTCTGCTCTATTGGTGGAGCGCGAACATCATGCGAGAGTGCCTATCTCTTTCAAAAATATACCCGTCAAACTTTAAACTCTCCTCACATTGATAACTGCGCGCGTGTCTGCCACTCTCCTAGTTTAAAAGGGATGAAGACAACTATTGGCGAGGGTGCTGCAACCAATCCTTATAATGATATTTATGAAACCGAGTTTATGATTGTAATCGGCTCAAATACGACTGAAGCACATCCTATTGTGGCCAATCGTATGATTGAAGCGGCGCGTCAGCATAATCATTTAGCCGTTATTGATGTTCGTGAAATTAAACTCATGAAATATGCCAAACAAAAAGCTATTATTCCCCATGAAGCCAATCTGCTTATTTTAAATATGATGGCGCATGTCATAATTGATGAAGAGCTCTATAACAAAGAGTTTATTGCAACACGTACTAAGTGGTTTCAAGAGTACAGAGAGAAGATTATGAGTGATCCGTATGCCAACCCACAATATTTTAAAGATGTTACAGGTTACGAGTATCTGGCTAAACTTATTCCAAATATTGCACGTGAATATGCTGTTAAAAATTCTATGATTTTTTGGGGACTGGGAATTACAGAACATCTTGACGGTTCATACGCTGTTATGGCGATGGTGCATTTAGCACTTATGACTGGTAATATTGGTAAGAATGGAGTAGGTTTAATGCCGCTTCGTGGTCAAAACAATGTTCAAGGTGCTTGTGATATGGGATGTCTTCCCTATTATGATCCAGATTATCAGGATGCAAAAGAGGTGGGTCTAATGACTCCTCAACTTGTTGATGGTATGTTAGAAGGTAAGATTAAATCACTGCACAATATGGGTGAAGATATTATGCACATCCATCCCAATATTAACAAAATAGATAAAGCGCTTAATGAGCTTGAATTAATAGTTGTCCAAGAGCTTTTTATGACAGATATTGCACAGCGTGCGGACATTGTTATTGGTGTAAAATCTGCTTATGAGAAGACAGGTGTCTATGTTAATGCCATGCGAAGGCTCCATCTTTCACAGCCTCTTGTTAAGAGTGATCTTCCTGATGACTGGGAAGTTATTCAGATGATAGATAACAAGCTTGGCGGAAGTTATAACTACAAAAATAGTTCTGAAGTTTGGGATGAAGTTCGAACTACTGCTCATAGACGTTTTAGTGGAGCTTCCTACTTAAGAATGGAGCGTCACCGAAAACGTGGACTACAGTGGCCGGTTTATAATGAAGATACACCGGTACTGCACCTTTTAGACTTTAGAACTCCCGATGGTCTTGGGGAGTTTCATTACCATCAGTATAAAGAGCGTGGTATGATCAAAGAGATTTTAAGCAACAAATTAGAGGGCTATCACCTAACAACTGGCAGAACGCTAGCTCACTACAATAACGCTGCGCAAACAAAGCAGACAGATAGCTTAAATAAGCGATATGATGAAGATGTGCTTTTAGTGTGCGAAGATGATGCGGCAGATTTTACTAGCGAAAAGGTCATTTTAAAAACTGAACATGGAGAGACTGCACCACTTACTGTAAAATACACCGATAAGGTACAGCCAAAGACACTCTTTGTCACCTTTCATCACTCTAAGTCAAAAATAAATGCTATTTTTGGTGATAAGTGCGACGAGCTGATTTTAACGGCTGCATTTAAATCGGTTAAAGTGGATGTTATTAACCTTTGAGTCGAGCTAAAGGAGATATTGCCGAAGAAAATACATGTAAATTTCTGCAGCAGCAGGGATACATAATTATAGAACGAAACTTCTACAGTCGTTTTGGTGAAATTGACATTATTGCAAGCAGAGATTCTCTGCTGCATTTTATTGAAGTAAAAAGTGCTGTGTCTTATGAATTAGCGATACAAAATGTAACACCTAAAAAAATAGAGAGAATTTTAAAAACGGTTAATGTTTATATGAAAAAGAACTCTATAGATATTTCATACTGCATTGATGTGGCAGTTGTCACACCTGAGGATATTGTGCTTTTAGAAAATATTACGTTTTGATTAAGAAAGCATCGCTATAATTACCCAATTAAATTTATTAAAGGACAAAAACAATGGCTAAATACATTGAACTAACTTCAGCAAATATCGAAGCGACAATTAAAGAAGGCGTATCTCTAGTAGACTTTTGGGCTCCATGGTGTGGACCTTGTCGTATGATTGCTCCAGTAATTGAAGAGTTAGCAGAAGCATATGACGGTAAAGCAAACATCTGTAAAGTAAATACTGATGAAGAGCAAGAGATTGCTACACAGTACGGAATTCGTTCTATCCCTACAGTTATGTTTTTTAAAGATGGTGAACTTGTAGATCAAATGGTTGGTGCAGCTTCAAAACAGGCATTTGAAGAAAAAATCAACTCACTTTTATAATAACTAAGGTCTAAACAGTGTCAAGACGCAGAGGAGGACTCTTCTCTCTTGGTACTATTCTAGGCTCTTTCTTTGGTGCAGCAATGATTGCTGCAGCATTTGCTTACTTCAACTACAAATTTTCTGAATATAAGTTTATTAATTTCAATGAATGGGTCTTCTACTCTCAAAAAGAGATTTTTACTCCAATTGATGAGCGCTATATTGTTATCTTTTTTAGCTCAAAATCTCCAAATACGGTACAACTCATTAAAGAATCTAAGAGTAATTATCCTATAATCGCAATAGATTATTATCAACAGAGTTTTAGTTCTAAGAAAAATATAACTTTCCTTAGAAGTGGAACAAATACAATGTTAAAACTAATTCAGAGGTTCAATATTTATAAATCCCCATCGGTCTTTATTATCAAAAAAAACAAAGATAAGCTTTATAAACAAGACAGTATGATACGAGAATTAGATACGCTTAAAAAATTATCAAAAAAAATCGAGGAGTTATAATGTTAGATTGTGCAATTATAGGCGGTGGACCTGCAGGTCTTACGGCTGGACTTTATGCAACACGTGGCGGTTTAGAGAATGTTACAATGTTTGAAAAAGGAATGCCTGGCGGGCAGATTACACAGAGTTCTGAAATTGAAAACTATCCTGGAGTAACAGGTGAGATTACTGGAATGGATCTGATGATGCCATGGCCTCAGCAGTGTCAAAAATTTGGTCTTAAACATGATATGGTTGAAGTGACCAATGTTAGTAAAAACAGCGAGGGTAATTTTGTAATCACTAAGGGTGATGGTACGACCGAAGAGGCATTAAGTGCTATTGTCTGTACAGGTTCAACGCCACGTCGTGCTGGTTTTACCGGAGAAGCTGAGCTGTTTGGAAAAGGGGTTAGTACTTGTGCCACTTGTGACGGTTTTTTCTATAAAGGAAAAGAGGTCGTAGTTATTGGTGGTGGAGATACAGCACTTGAAGAAGCTTTATATTTAGCTAAAATATGTTCTAAAGTATATTTAGTACATCGTCGTGATGAGTTTCGTTCTGCTCCAAACACAGTTGAGCGCCTGAAATCTACTGAAAATATTGAGTTGGTACTTAATGCTGTACCACAAGAAGTATATGGCGATGCTATGGGAGTAACAGGAATTAAAGTGGCATTAAAAGATGGCTCAATTCGAGATATTTCGGTGCCTGGTGTCTTTACTTTTGTAGGAAATGATGTCAATAATGGTGTTTTAAAACAAGAAGACGGCTCATTTTTATGCGATATGAGTGAATGGGGTAGTGTAAAGGTTAACTTGAGCATGGCAACTTCGACTCCAGGACTTTATGCGGCAGGTGATATGCGTATTGAAGCTCCAAAACAGGTAGTTTCAGCTGCTGGTGATGGTGCTGTTGCTGCACTGCAAGCAATTGCATACGTTGATGAAAAATTAAATTCGTAAAGGGTGAATATGCTAAGAGTAGGTGTTTTTGGTGCAACAGGTAGAGTAGGACGACTGTTAATAGATGATATTAAGAGTGAAGAAGATATTTCACTAGCATGTGTACATATATATGATGAATTGGACTTTTCATTAGATCCATCAGTATTAGCAACCAATGATATGAAGACTTTTGTTAAAGGAAGTCAATTGATTATAGACTTTTCTACTCCAGAAGCGACACAAATGCTTTTAGAAGAGGCGCTGAAACACCCTGTTCCTCTCGTTGTTGGTACTACAGGAATGAATGAGCATCAGATGAATCTTTTAAGAGAAGCTAGTGAAGAGATGCCAATTCTCTATGCTACGAACATGTCTTTAGGTGTAGCTGTTTTAAATAAACTTGTAAACCTAGCATCAGCAGCGCTAGAGGGCTTTGATATTGAGATTGTTGAACAGCACCATCGCCATAAGATAGATGCACCCAGTGGTACGGCGCTCACTCTTGCAGAATTTGCTGCTGCGGGAAGAAAACTAGACCTAGACAAAGTGCGTGTTAGCGGACGTGATGGGATTATTGGTGCTCGAACTGAAGATGAGATTGCAGTAATGGCACTTCGTGGTGGTGATATTGTTGGCCGTCATACTGTCGGTTTTTATAATGATGGCGAGTTTATTGAGCTTAATCACACTGCTACAAGTCGAAATACTTTCTCTAAGGGTGCTATTCGCGCTTCAAAATGGCTACAGTCTCAACCTAATGGACTCTACTCAATCGCAGATTGTCTGAAACTTAACTAAGGAACTATAAGTGGAACGTTCACTCAATGAAAAATGTGCAGTTGTCGGTATTTTTAATCATGAAGAAGCTTCAAAACTAGCGTACTTCTCATTACACGCTCTGCAACATCGTGGTCAAGAAGCTGCTGGAATCAGTAGCAGCGATGGTAAAAAGCTGCGTACCATTAAAAAAAGAGGTCTAGTAACTCGAGTGTTTAATGAAGATAAGATAAAGACTCTTAATGGGAGTATGGCAATTGGTCATACACGTTACTCCACAGCAGGTGATGACTCTATTTTAGATGCTCAGCCGGTATTTGCCCGTTATGACTTAGGCGAGATGGCTATTGTCCACAATGGAAACCTTACTAATGCCCAAGAAGTACGTGATAGACTTATTGCAAAAGGTGCTATTTTTCAAACTTTTATGGATACGGAAAATTTAATACACCTTATTGCTAAAAGTGATGAAGATAAACTGCTTGATCGTATTATTGATGCAGTTAAAAAAATTGAGGGAGCGTACTCTTTAGTCTTTTTAAGTCGTACGAAGATGTTTGCTATGCGTGATCCTCATGGGTTTAGACCGCTGAGCCTTGGTAAAGTGGGTAATGGCTATGTTGTTGCATCAGAGACCTGTGCTTTTGATCTTATAGGGGCTGAATTCATTCGTGATGTTGAACCAGGTGAGCTACTTGTTTTTGAAGAAGGTAAAGAGCCAAAGTCTATTAAGATCTATGAGCCTACCCCAAAACACTGTATTTTTGAATATGTCTATTTTGCGCGACCTGATTCAGATGTCTATGGGCAAAATGTCTATCAGATGCGTAAAAATATGGGTGTAGAGTTAGCTAAAGAGAAACCTGTTGAAGCAGATTTAGTTATTCCTGTTCCAGATGGCGGTGTTCCTTCTGCAATTGGCTATTCTCAAGCGAGCGGTATTCCTTTTGAGATGGGAATTATGCGTAATCACTATATTGGGCGAACCTTTATTGAACCGACACAAGAGATGCGTGATTTAAAAGTAAAAATGAAGCTTTCTCCAATTGTCTCTATGATTAAAGGTAAGCGAGTGATTGTCATAGATGACTCTATTGTTCGCGGTACTACAAGTCGCCGTATTATTAAAATGCTTAAAGATGCTGGTGCTGCTGAGGTGCATATGCGTATCTCATCTCCAGCAACAACAGATCCGTGTTATTACGGTGTTGATACTCCCGATAAAGACAAACTGATTGCTTCAAATAAGAGTAGTGATGAGATTTGCGAATATATTGGGGCGGACTCATTGACATACTTAAGCAATGATGCACTGCTTCGTAGCGTAAATGCTACAGAATCTAATTACTGTACGGCCTGTTTTACAGGTGAATACATCGTCTAGAGTAAGTTATTGAAATTACAACAAATCTATACCTACGGTAGTTATTTAAAAGATAAGTTCGGAACTAAGGTCTATAAGGTACCTATCTCAATTTCAGGGTTTACCTGTCCCAACATTGACGGCAGTGTTGCAGTTGGAGGGTGTACTTTTTGTGAAAATGACTCATTTAGTCCAAGTTTAGATAAAGTAAAACCTCTTAAAGGCTCTTTTTTAAACCTTGAGTCTAAAGAGAATCCTTTTTTAGATAGACAGTTGGAGCAGCTTAAAACTCAGTTTAATTCTATGAGTGAATGTTTAAGACGTGACTACGGGGCTAAGAAGTTTTTAGTCTATTTTCAATCGTTTACTAATACTTATGCACCGCTGTCCACACTTAAAACACTCTATGGAGCTGCTCTGGAGTTCGATGATGTTATTGGTTTAAGTATCGGTACACGAAGTGACAGCGTTACTGAGGAGACCTTAGAGTATCTTGCTGAACTCTCAAAAACAAAAGAAATCTGGATTGAGTTTGGAATTCAGACTATTTATGATGAGACTTTAAAACGTATTAACCGTGGTCACGACGCTGCTAATGTTGAACAGTGGGTAAAAAAGTCAAAAACACTAGGTTTAAATGTGTGCGGACATCTTATTTATGGATTGCCAGACGAGAGTAAAGAGATGATGCTTAACTCTAGTATTGCCGCTTATGAGTGGGGCATTGATTCGGTTAAGTATCATCCACTATATGTTGTAAAGCGGACTGCACTGGCAAATGAGTATGCACGAGGTGAGTTTACACCAATTAGTGAAGAGGACTATATTGATGTTCTTGTTGAAGCGCTTAAGGTGAAACCTAAAAATATTACAGTTCAGAGAATGACTGCTGGAATTTCTGATGACTCTTTAATATCACCACTGTGGTGTCGTGATAAAAATGCTCAGTTACAACATATTAATGCAAAACTAAAACTTGAAGGTCTAAAATACTAATGAATAGTTCTCTATTAGAAAAAATTTCTGAAATACCTCCATTGCCACAAAGTGTTATTGAGATAGAAGCGATGGTCCATGATGATAATAAAGGATTTTCAGACTATAAAAAGATTATTGAAAAAGATGCTATTATCACGGGTGAGATTCTTAGAAATGTGAATGCACCACTTTACGGTTTTAGACGTGAGATTACATCTCTTCAGCAGGCTATCTCCCTTTTTGGAATTGGCACCATACGAGCATTTGTACTCTTTGCAGCGAGTAAAGATAGTTTTAGATTTGATCTCTGTGCCTATGGAATGAGTGAGAAAGATTTTAAAAATGTATCTATAATGCATACGGCATTAATGCTTAAGTGGATTGTTAAAAAGTATCCTTCAAAATTAATGCAGTTGGGACCTGCTGCATTTATGGTAGATATTGGTAAGATTTTAATTGCTCAAGAGCTTAAGCAGCAAGGCAAAGATAGAGAGTTTTCTGAGCTAATTTCTAATGGCATGAGTGAAGAAGAAGCGGAACGACAACTGTGTGGTACAACAACAGCAGAGGTGAGTGCTACTATTTTTGACCATTGGGATTTTGAGCTTGATCTAATTCACATTATTAGGTACTGTGAACATCCTGCATCTGCTCATGGAATGACCAAGGAGTTGAGTGCTTACTTAAAAGTTGTTAGGGTCTGTGTTAACAATAAAGGGCAAATTACTGATGAGCTTAAAACCAAAGCCCTTGCACTTATTGAAGAGTTTGAACTTGATAAAGAGCTTTTTTTAAGTGCGGTAGAGACAGTTACTAGTGAGCAAAAACTCTAGTAAAGTGGGATGTTGATTTAAAGTATGGTGGGTAGGGCATGGTTACCTTAAAGCTTTTTGCTCTACCGGCTTTAAGTTGTTCTGCGATGACAAAGGTCATAAGCAGTGTTTGAGGCTTATCATCTTTTTTTGTAGCACTAGATAGAAAGTCTTTTATGCCGCTTGGTTTATAGAAACTTCCCCCTTTAACATTACCGGTAACATGACCTTTATTGACAAGTTTTATCTCAAGTTCTACTTTGCCAATTGTGTACTTTCCTACATTTCTGACTATTCCTGTATAGATAATCTTCTCAGTTGCAAGTGATCTTCGATTTTTAAGTGAAGTAATTTTAACTACTTTTGTATATTTATCAAGTGCCATGATTAAGAAAGCCGCAACAAGTGCTAAGGAGATAAATCCTGAAAATATCATTGAAAAACGGAGCTTATGATTTTTATTTCTCCACGAGACAATAACAACAATAGCAAAAAGTAGTGCAACGACAAGTACAACAAAGTAGTGCCAAATAGTAAAATAGGTCATCATCTGCACTTCGCTCCTATAGAAACATTATAATCTTTTGAGTAAGTAAAAGGTTCAACTATCATCTTAAACTCATAGTTTTCATTTTTAGAGAGGTTCACGTCCCTAAATATCGACATTTTTTTAAAAGGATTGAGTGGATAGAGCATATTTAAATATTCATTTTTAGAGACTTTAAAGATATTGGCTGTGATTTTACATGTAGATAGGTTCTGCTTGGAAGCATTAGTAACGTCACCTTTAATAACAATTGCTTGTGAAAACTCAAGTGTTTTAACTTCAGTTAGCTTGGTAGTAGTTTTAAATAAGAATTTATGAAGCTCTATATAACCAAGTGTTGGACCTAATATAAGAGTTGCGAATGAGAGCAGTATTAAAACAATAGAGAGGCCAATTTTTTTTCTAAGTAAAATCGATAAGATCAGAAAGAGAATGAATAATAATATGACTGCACCAAAAAGTGCGTAGTCATAAATTAACAGTTGATCAATAAATGCCGTTATTTTTGCCTTCATAATCTAACGTGAATTTTTCTCTTCAATACCACTAGTGCCGCTTCTACGAGCCAGCTCTTGCTTGACACGATCAGGTGAGATGTTTTTAGATCCAAGTGCTACAAGAACATGATACGTAAGATCAGCACACTCATTTATAATCTCTTGTTCATTGTTGTCTTTAATTGCAAAACTAAATTCACCAGCCTCCTCTACTACTTTTTTCAAAATAGCATTGTCGCCTTTACTTAAAAGTTTAGCACTCCAAGATGATTCAGGGTCAGCATCTTTACGCTCTAAAATAGTGTGGTATAAGTTATCTATAACACCATACATCGCATCTGTATTGACTTCAACATCTGAGTTGCTCTCACCACTTTCAAGCTCTGTAAAGAAGCAAGATCGTCGTCCTGTATGACAAGCTACACCTTCTTGAACTACTTTAATTAATAGTGTGTCATTGTCGCAATCAATAGCAAAAGACTTAATGGCTTGGGTGTGTCCACTACTTTCACCCTTTTTCCAAATGCGCTGTTTAGAGCGTGAAAAGTAGTGTGCTATCTTGGTCTCTAAAGAGAGTCCTAATGCTTCACGATTCATGTACGCCATCATTAGTATTTCGTTGTTAACTACATCTTGAACAATGACAGGAAGAAGCTCTGACTTCTCCCAGTCCACACGATTTAAGACTTCTTGCACGTTTATTCCTTAATTACTATTGCGCGGTAACGCGTTTTTGGGCATCTTTAGTATCAACCCAGATATTTGGAGTTGAGCCGCCAGGAGTTAGGAAAATCTTAGTATCTTTGTTTACACGAAGCGCTTCATTGAATTGTCCTTGAACTTTAATTTGTTCTAGTGTTAAGAGTTTTTCTGTAAGAGATTGACTAATCACAATATTTGCCGTTGCTGTTGCATCGGCTTCAATTTTAATAGCCGTTGCTTTACCTTCTGCTGCAATTTTCACTGCTTCAGCCTTACCTTGTGCTTCAGCAGCACGCTTAAATGCTTCTTGTTTTGCACGTTGTACTTCCTGTTCTGCACGTTGAACTTCTTGCTTTGCTACTTGAACACGCTCGATTTGCTCTTTAACTTTAGTTGGTAATATTATTTCACGAAGTTGTACCGATTGTAAATCTGCTGGAGCATTTTTAAGTCCAGTAACACTTGCAGAAATTCCTTTATCAATCTCTGTAGCAATTATATTACGTTTTGTTGGAAGTGACTCCGCATCGTACTGACCAATAACATTACGAACAACATCACGAACAACAGGGTTAATAATTTTCTCTTCCCAGGAGAAGCCCCAGTTTGCAATAGTCTGCGCAGCGTATTGCGCATTTAAACGATACTGAACTGTTAGCTCAATTCCGACTGGAAGACCACGTTTATCTAGGACGGTAACAGTAGGTTTAACAGTAATACCTTCACCTGATCCACTGCTTCTGTCAATCTTATCTGCGTAGTTTATAATACGTACTTTTGTATCTACTAAATAGACTTTTTGAATAATTGGTATAATGAAGTGCAGTCCTGGAAGAAGTGCTTGCTGCTCATATTTACCATTAGTAGAAAGAATACCACGCTCCCCTTCAGTAATAATTACAAAAGGTTTTGCAAGTACTAAAAATAGGATCATCGCGCCAATAAAGTAGATAATACCAGCTTTGCCACCACCAAAATTTAAATCAATTTTTGGAGGACGCGGTGCTTTTGGTTTAAAGCCTCCGCCATTTCCGCCTGAACCACCACCTGATCCACCTGTGTCTTTTTTCTTTTTGTTAAAATAGTCATTCATATCTGTTGCCATAGTTTCTCCTATACGTAAGTTAAATAGTGCTCATAGTTTGGATCTCTTCCAAACACGATATCAAAATAAGCACTTTGAATTTTTTCTGTAACTTTCCCACGACCGCCACAACCGATTTCACGTGCGTCTATAATGCGAACTGGTGTAATCTCGGCAGCTGTTCCTGTTAAAAATGCTTCATCAGCAACATATGCTTCTTCACGGGTAATACGACGTCTAATCACTTTAACTCCCATGTTTTCGGCCATTTCTATAACTGTTTTTTGAGTTATTGATGCTAGGGAGTTGTCATTTGGTGGTGAGATGAGTTGACCATCTTTTACCATGAAAAAACAAGCCCCACTTGCCTCTGCAATATAGCCTTGATCATCAAGTAGTAGTGCTTCATCGTAGCCACAATCAATTGCTTCAAACTTTGCCATTTGAGAGTTTAAGTAGTTAGCAGTTGCTTTTGCTTTACCCATATTTGAGGTGTTGGCAGGTCGGCTCATAGAAGCTATTTTAAGCTTAATGCCTTTTGCCATTCCCTCTTCTCCAAGATATGCACCCCATTCCCATGCGGCTAGTACAGTCTCAACAGGTGCCTCTTTATGATAAACACCCATTGCGCCATAACCTAAGAATGCAAAAGGACGAAGATAGACATTATCTCCTTCAAATTCATTTTTCTTAATAAGTTCAATTTGTGCAGCGTTGAGTTCTTCAACACTGTAAGGAATATCAATAAGTGTCATTTTAGCTGACTCAATAAGTCGTGCAGTATGGTCATTGAGACGAAAAATTGCATACCCTTTAGCTGTTTTGTACGCCTTAGTTCCCTCAATGACACCATTACCATAATGTAGTGTATGAGAGAGAACATGAGTCTGCGCATCAGCCCAAGGCTTCATCTCGCCATTCATCCAAATATATTTGGCTTCGTTCATTAATATCTCCAAAATCATTTTTACACCCCAAGGGTACTTCTTGACGCTTTAGGGCGCTGTAAAAAGTTAGACATTCTATCTAATAAGTGATTTAATAATGGTTAAGTATTTTTAGAGACGCCCTTATTTCTCTGGAGTGTTAAGCAGCCAGATTGAAAAGATGTCGAGGTACTCCCAAAATGACTCAATGTACTCTGGGTTAACCCCTTCATCTACAAGACCAGGGAGTAGCTGAGCATAAAACTCTAACCATCGTTGTCGTCCATACTCATCAATACGAAAAGGGGCGTGTCTGCCCACCATTTGCGGCTCACCACGAGTCTGATTGAAATAGTCCGGGCCACCGCATATCTGTATTAAAAAATCAGCAGCATGTTGCTTAGCAGCCTCAAAATCTTCTTCATCATGAATAGGAAAGAGAAATCCAATATCACTTGGCTCAATAAGATCGTAATGATCATATACAAGACGACGAAAACGCTCTTCACCAACTTGATGGTAAAAACCGGGATGTGGTTTTGTTACTGGTGGACGAACACCAAGTACACCTGGGGTAATTGTTAAATTCATTATAAGCCTTATTTTATTTTTCATATTCTAAGATTATGAAGATAAAAAATTGTTTAAGCCAAATCACTATAAAATAAACAAAAAGATTATTGTATGAACGTTTCTCCTACTTTTTCACCACCAATGCGAATTATGGGACCCTATTTTATTGTCGCTGGAGTGTTTTATCTCTTAAGTATGTTCTCTCTTTTATTTTTAGATATTACATGTAATTTGCACGATTTAAATCTTGTGGCTTGGGTACATCAATTTATGCTCGGTTTTGTAATGATAAGTATTTTTGCTGCTATGGCACAGTTGGCACCGATTGTTGTGGAGGCGAACCATCGATTTATGAGCTTCTTTAATATTATTTGGATCTTGCTGTTGCTTGGTCTAGTGGTGATGCTTATTGGATTTTATGTGAGTGTCGCATTTTTATCATTTGGCGGTATTTTAGTGCTAACGGCTATGGTACTATTTGCAGTAGATTTATGGTTGACACTTAAATCTGGACGACGTCGCACCAGTGTTATCTCCTCAATGAAAGCGAGTAATTTCTTTTTACTTTTTGGAGTCTTAAGTGGTGTGATGATGGCTCTCTTTTATAGTGGCGTTGAGTTGAATGCAACACGATGGTATAATATACATGTATTTTCACTTATTGGTGGGTTTGTTTTAATGATTATTATGGGAGTCTCAACAGTGTTAGTTCCTATGTTTGGCTATTCAAAACGGGTAAGTGATAACGATTTCGAATTGAGTTTTAAGACGATGTTTTTAGGAGTAATGGTTATGATTACAGGGTCTCTTTTTCAGATTGAGTCCCTTGAAAAGATTTCAATACTCTTTATGATGGCTTCAGTGGCATTTTATTTTTACCAACTTTTTCATATGTTTACTTCTCGTGCACGAGTAGAGCATGATGTCTGGGCAAAATCTATGTATGTCGGTTTTGGCTCCTTAGCTTTAGCATGGCTGTTTATAGTGTTGAGCTTTTTAGGTGTTTCTGAACTTCTAAAACCTGGTTTATGGCTTTTGCTTGTAGGTTTTATGGGTTTTTTAATTTTTGGAAATTTCTATAAAATCATTCCGTTTTTAGTTTGGTTTCAGCGCTATTCACCTCTAGTTGGTGAGCAAGAAGTACCGATGTTGCATGAGTTAGTAAATCAAAAAATGGCATCGATGCAGCTTACTTTTAGTAGCCTTGGACTGTTTATAACGACGATAGCGCTACTGATTCAAAATCAACTGCTTTTTAGCATAGGAAGTACATTGTTGATAGTTGGTGCTGTTTTTATGCTGGTGCAAATCGTGAAAATTATTAAAAATTAGATAGAATTTCAGTAATTAAAAGGAATGGATTATGGACGCAAAAATATTTTTTGGATCAATTGAGAGTGGTAGTGAAAATTTTACACAAAGAAAGAGCCCCTATAGTGGAGATGTTGTGAGTCGTGCATCAATTTGTGATGCTGATGATGTAAAAAAAGCACTTGAAATTGCACAGAAATCTGCAATTACATGTAAAAAATCAACTCTCTCTCAACGTTGTGATTGGCTGCTTGATGTAGCACAAAAACTTAAAGCGTGTCGAGAAGATATTGCACGGACCATTACTGATGAGGTAGGAAAGCCCATTGCATTTGCACGTGTTGAAGTTGACCGCTGTATTGAGACTGTACGACTCTCTGCTGAGACAATGCGCACTATGCACGGTGAAACTATTAATACTGATGCTATGCCAAGTGGTCGTAAAACAACCGCATTTTTTCGTCGCGAACCCGTAGGTGTTGTTGTTGCGATCACCCCTTTTAATTTTCCACTTAACTTAGTGGCACATAAACTAGCTCCTGCTCTGGTTGCTGGAAATGCGGTAGTACTAAAACCGACCCCAGAAGCACCTCTAACTGCTTATAAATTTGCAAAACTTTTTATTGATAGTGAGTTTGCCATAAAAGATGCATTGAGTGTCGTATATGGTGATGCAGAAGTAGGTTCAGCTTTAATTACGAGTGATATCCCTCGTGTTATTAGTTTTACAGGTTCGGTTCCTGTAGGCAATATCATCACTAAAAGTGCAGGTATTAAGAAAGTAAGTTTAGAACTTGGTGGCAATGCAGCAACGTTTATTGATAAGAGTGCTGATTTAGCGTATGCAGCACAGAGATGCGCCTTGGGCGCTTTTGTTAATTCGGGTCAGGTTTGTATTTCACTACAGCGTATCTATGTTGATGCAGATATTTATGATGAATTTGCTAATCTAATGGCTCAAGAAACACAAAAGCTGGTTGTGGGCTCACCTTATGATGAGAGTACATTTATGGGACCACTTATTGATGATGAAGCAGCAGAGCGCGCTATGGGTTGGGTTGAGAGTGCTATTGACGAGGGTGCACGTTCTCTTTTAGAGCCACGTCGTGATGGACGTATGTTTCATCCTTGTGTAATGGCAGATGTTACTGATGATATGGCCATTGTCTGTGAAGAGGTGTTTGCTCCTATTGTTAGTCTTGTTAAAGTAGATGGTTTTGATGATGCTTGTCCGCGAATGAATAACTCTGCGTATGGACTACAGTTCTCTGTATTTACAAATGATTTAAAACTGACTCAGCGTGCAATTGATGAACTTGATGCTGGAGGCATTGTCATTAACGATATGCCAACACTGCGCTTTGATATTCAGCCGTATGGCGGGGTAAAACTTAGCGGTGTAGGTCGAGAAGGCCCACACTTTGCGATTGAAGAGATGACTGAGATTAAATCGGTGGTTATTGTTTGAAAATGGTTATTTCCGCTTGTCTTCTTGGCGAAATTTGTCGTTATGACGGTTGTGCTAAAAAAGACCCTAAGATTCCTGAACTTTACAGAGATTGGGAGATTGTTCCATTCTGTCCTGAGGCTACTGTTTTAGGTACACCAAGAGAGCGTATCTCTGTTGTTTTTAAAAACAGAGAGTATCGGGTCATTGGTGATGAAAGTGGTCGTGATGTAACAGAAATTTTACACCAAGAAACTCAAAAGCTCATTGATGCTCACCCTGATTTAGATAAAATTATCTTAAAGTCAAAGTCACCAAGCTGTGGAATTGGCACAACACCCATTTTAAAACAAAACAAAGAACTACTCTGTTATGATAATGGGATAGCGGCCCAGATGCTTATAGAGCATTTTAGTGAGATTGAAATTGTAGATGAGAATAGTTAGTTTGCTCAGTGCCTAATAAAAATAGAAGGAATAATAGATGATTGAAATAGGAAAAAAAGCACCAGACTTCTGTCTGCCAAACCAAGATGATGTTGAGATATGTCTTCGAGATCTAAAAGGTAAGTGGATTGTTCTGTATTTTTACCCAAAAGATAATACACCAGGGTGTACTACCGAAGCATGTGAGTTCACAGAAGCAGAAGCAGACTTTAGTGATTTAGATGCGATTATATTAGGCGTGAGTGCAGATAGTACAAAAAAACATCGTAATTTTATTGAGAAAAAAGAGTTGACTATTACTCTGCTTAGTGATGAAGATACTCAGATGATGCAAGAGTATGGAGTATGGCAGTTAAAGAAAAATTACGGTCGTGAATATATGGGTATTATCCGTACAACACTTCTTATTGACCCTGATGGTAATATTGCTGAGATGTGGGAAAAAGTACGTGTGAAAGAGCACGTGGCTAAAGTACAGTCACGTTTAGCAGAGCTGCAAGCGTAGTTCAAAGTTTCATTTGAAGCAGCATACTCTAGAGCAGGTCACTATTTTTATTAGTGTTACAAAGTGGATTTTCTCTCTATGTTCATTGGCATTATTATTGGGGGGATGGTAACACTCTTTTTAAAAATACTGCACTACTTCCAACAGGGTCAGTCACTGCTTCCTTTTCCACACTATTACCTACTTCCTTTTGCCCTCTTACTAAGTGTTTCGATGGTGAAAAAGTTTGCTCCCGATGCTGAAGGGCATGGTACAGAAAAAGTAATTGAAGCCATTCACAAAAAAGATGGAAAGATTGACACTGCAGTGATGCCTATTAAACTTTTTGCTACAGTAATTACTCTTTTTTCTGGAGGTTCTGCAGGAAAAGAGGGTCCTGGTACACAGATTGGAGCAGGGGCGGCTTCTTTTGTATCGGAGTTATTTCATTTTAGTAAAAAAGATAGAAAAAAACTTGTTATCTGCGGTATTAGTGCAGGGTTTGCTTCGGTTTTTGGAGTGGAGGTTCTTTTTATTGGCCTCATAATGTATGATGTATTGCTTCCCTCATTTATTGCAGGGTTTGCCGCTTTTTTTACAGCACAGTATTTGGGTGTTGACTATACGTACTATGATATTAGATTTCTTCATGATGTCTCCCTCATATAGAGATAAAAAGATTGGGCATACTCTGCATGCAACAGCATGTCCTCACCAAATTTTCTATCAATATCGCGAAGAACTGTTTTAGCTATCTCTCTAAGTCCCCATGCATCTCTACACTCAT
>JAYEKO010000042.1:0-17167 GCA_034661055.1 Campylobacterota bacterium | reverse complement strand
AAGTCATTAATGATGAAAAGTTGAAGCGCAATCTACTTGAAGATAATAATAAAATTATTGAAGGTATTGAACGAATTGAACGAATTGTTGATAGTATGCGTGAAATGTCACAAAAAAGCAGAGAAGAGCATAGCGAGGTAAACATATACCAGACTTTAATTACCTCACTAACCATGGCATATAATCGCTCTAAGCATATTGCTCCTATTATGCTACAAGATAATCTTTTCACACCAGAAATTAATAGCAAACTTCATGAATGTTATGTGGTAGCACAACATCAACGATTAGAACAAGCTTGGATTATTATTATTAACAATGCATTAGATATTTTAAATCAAAATGGTAGTTATGCAAGTAATGAGTTTAAGATTCAATATACTGTAAATGAATCTAATGTCATCATTGAATTTACTGATAATGGTGGAGGAATTGATGAAAGTGTTCTTAACACTCTTTTTGAGCCATTTGTATCTACAAAAGAGCATGGTGGCATTGGAATTGGACTCAATATTGCAAAAAAAATTATTTATGACCATCAAGGTAAAATTAGAGCGTATAATCGAAATGCAGGCGCTGTTATTGAAGTAACTTTACCTGCTGTTAAATAAGAAATTAACAAACCTTTTAGTATAATCTCATCTATTTCATAAGTTATGGGCAGCTCTAAAAACCCTAAATAGCCTGTTTAGGGTTTTTAGAGGTGCCTTTATATTAAAAGGGCAATTTTTAAATGTATCAAACAATTAAACCTCTTCTTTTTAAACTTGAACCTGAAACGGCACACCATTTAGCTGAGTATATATTACGCACCGCTAATGTATGTCCAAAAATTTTAGAGTTTTTTTTAAAAGATTACTTTGTCACCGATAAAACTTTAAATCAGGAACTTTTTGGAAGAACATTCTCAAATCCTGTTGGACTTGCTGCCGGATTTGATAAAAATGCCACCATGGTTCCTGGTATTAAAGCCATAGGTTACGGGTTCACTGAAATTGGAACGTTAACTCCAATTGCACAAGAAGGAAATCCAAAACCTCGTATGTTTCGCCATATTGAAGAGGAAACACTTCAAAATGCTATGGGGTTTAATAACGAGGGACTTTTTCCTATTCAAGAGCGTCTTGAAAAATTTTATCCATTTACTACACCAATTGGTGTTAATGTCGGAAAAAATAAACTAACACCTGAAGATGAAGCGATTAATGATTACACTAAGCTAATTCGTGCTCTGCATAAACTTGGTGACTATATTGTCATTAACATCTCTTCTCCTAATACTCCTGGGCTACGAGATTTACAAAATGAAGCTTTTATTTCTGAACTATTTGAAAAATCAAAGGCTATTACAGAGAAACCAATCTTACTTAAAATAGCTCCCGACATGGAAACTTCACAAGCAGTAGATCTAACCTCTATGGCTGTTGAAAATGGTGCCGATGGTATTATTGCCACCAATACGACCATTGACTATTCGCTAGTAAAAAATCCTAAAGACATTGGTGGACTTAGTGGTAAGGTGCTTCAACAAAAGAGTTTTGAGATTTTTGATGCCGTAGCAGCAGAACTTTATGGCAAAACCACACTGATTTCAGCAGGTGGTATTGATTCAGCAGAGGAAGCATACAAGCGTATCTGTGCAGGAGCATCTCTTGTTCAAGTCTTTAGTCCACTTATTTTTAAGGGTCCGACACTTATTCGTGACATCAATCTTGGGCTTATTGAACTCATTAAAAATGATGGGTTTGAAAACATTGCACAGGCAATTGGAAGCAAGAGATAATTATGAAACTGATTATTACACTATTTTTATTTATGGGAGTCACTATGGCATCATCACTGCCGCAATACAAAAGTAAGACATTGAAAAATGGTCTTGAAGTTTACGTTATTGAGATGGACAATGGAACCAATGTTATCTCAACAGACATTTTTTACAAAGTAGGTAGCCGTAACGAAGTCATGGGAAAAACCGGGATTGCACATATGCTTGAGCATATGAACTTCAAATCAACAAAAAATCTTGAAGCGGGTGAGTTTGATCGTGAAGTAAAAAGTGTCGGTGGTGTCAATAATGCTTCGACAGGGTTTGATTACACCCATTACTACATCAAGTCAAGCACACAAAACTTAGAAAAATCGCTCTCTTTGTATGCTGAGCTCATGCAAAATTTAAATCTAAAAGATGAAGAGTTTCAACCTGAACGTGACGTAGTTGCTGAAGAGCGTAGATGGCGAACAGACAACAATCCACTGGGTTACATGTATTTTAGAATGTTTAATAATGCCTACCTCTACCACCCGTACCACTGGACACCAATTGGTTTTATGAATGATATTTTGACCTGGGATTTAGAAGATATTCAATCGTTTCACGCCACATACTATCAGCCAAAGAATGCCATGATTATTGTCACAGGTGATGTCAAAGCAGACGATGTCTTTAACAATGTTGAGAAGTACTTTAAAGAGATTAAAAATTCTAAAGAGGTTCCTAAAGTCAAAGCCATTGAGCCTGAGCAAGATGGACCAAAGCGTGTTACTCTACTGCGTGACACTGAAGTTGAGATGGTAGCAATCACATACCATATTCCCAACTTTACCCATGAGGACCAACCTGCCCTCTCTGCGATCTCTGAGATTTTGAGTGCCGGTAAAAGCAGCCGACTTTACAAAACACTTGTAGATGAGAAGCAAATGGTCAATCAGATTTATGCATACAACATGGAAAATAGTGATCCTGGACTTTTTATCTTCTTAGCTTCATGCAACCCTGGCGTTAAGGCTGAAGATGTCGAGAAAGAACTCTTAGCACAGATAGAGACACTTAAAACTAAAAAAGTATCTCAGAGTGAACTTGAGAAGGTAAAAATAAACACCAAGTCTGATTTCATTCACTCTTTAGAGAGTTCAACATCAGTAGGAAATCTATTTGGCGGCTACTTGGTTCGTGGTGATGTTAAACCACTTTTAGAGTATGAAGAGAAAATCAATGCAATTAAAATTAATGACATCACTACTGTTGCAAACCGATACTTTACAGAAAAATCAACAACAATTATTTTAAGAAAGGCAGAAAAATGAATACAGTTCTAGGTGCAACAACAGCACTAATTACTCCATTTAAAAACAAAAAACTAGATGAGGATACTTATGCAAAACTCATTCAAAGACAAATTGACAACGGTATTGACGCTGTATGTCCTGTAGGAACAACTGGAGAGAGTGCCACACTAACACACGATGAACATAAACGCTGTATTGAAATAGCAGTTGAAGTAGCTAAAGGTACTCATTCAAAAGTACTTGCAGGTGCTGGAAGCAACGCAACAGCTGAAGCTGTCGATATTGCAAAGCACGCTCAGAATTGTGGTGTTGATGCTATTTTTTCAGTCAGTCCATATTACAATAAACCGTCTCAAGAGGGACTTTACCAGCACTATAAAGCTATTGCAAGTGCTGTCTCAGAACTTCCCTTTATGCTCTACAATGTCCCAGGACGTACTGGAGTAGATATTACAGCAGATACTGTCATAAGACTCTTTGATGACCTACCAAATATTTATGGAGTAAAAGAGGCAACAGGAAGTGTAGAGCGTACGATTGAACTTCTTTCTCGTCGTCCTGATTTGGCTGTATTTAGTGGTGATGATGCTATTGATTTTCCAATTTTAGCAACTGGTGGTGCTGGTATCACTTCAGTCACTGCTAACCTTGTACCTGATTTAAAAAGTAAATTAGTTCATGCTGCACTAGAAGGTAACTTTAAAACTTCACGTGAAATCAATGATATGCTCTATCCACTTAACAAAGTGATGTTTTGTGAATCTAACCCTATTCCAATCAAAGCAGCTATGTACATTGCCGGACTGACCGAGACATTAGAATACCGCCTGCCACTTGTAGCACCTAGCAGTGACAACATGAAAAAAATTGAAACTGTTATGAAAAACTACACCATAGTTGGAGCATAATATGAGTAAGATGAAAGGTAAAACTGTCGTTATAACAGGAGCTACCAAAGGAATTGGTCAAGCTATTGCTGAGAAGTTTGCACAAAATGGTGTCAATGTTGCATTTACTTACAACTCAAATGTTGATGCTGCAAATGAACTAGCTAGCGGCTGGGAAAAAGAGTATGGCATTAAAGCCAAAGCTTACCCTCTAAATATTTTAGAGCCAGATGAGTTTAAACCTCTTTTTAAATCTATTGATGAAGATTTTGACCGTATTGACTTCTTTGTCTCTAACGCAATGATCTATGGACGTCCTGTTGTAGGTGGTTATGGTAAATTCATGCGTCTTAAACCTCGTGGACTAAATAATATCTATACTGCTACCGTTAACGCCTTTGTTCTTGGTTCTCAAGAAGCGGCAAAACGTATGGAAAAAGTTGGTGGTGGCGCTATTGTAACGATGTCTAGTACTGGAAATATGATTTACATAGACAACTATGCAGGTCATGGAACCAATAAAGCTGCTGTAGAAGCGATGAGTCGCTACGCTGCTGTTGAGCTTGGGGAGATGGGCATTCGTGTTAATGCTGTTTCAGGTGGTCCAATTGATACTGATGCGCTTAAAGCATTTACTAACTACGAAGAGGTCAAAGCAGAGACGGTAAAACGTTCAGCAGTTAATCGCATGGGAACTCCTGAAGATATTGCAAGTTCAGTTTACTACTTATGTACTCCTGAAGCATCTTGGATTACAGGCCAAACTCTTGTTGTTGATGGTGGGACCACGTTTAGATAATGAATATTCCTAATCAACTTGCCCTTTCTCGTGCCTTAATGGCACCTCTTCTCTTCTGGGTCATTTTAAACCCTCAAGTGTTCACTGAGAATAATATACATGTAACATGGAACTATTACACTGCTGCACTCATATTTGTTTTAGCTAGTGTTACTGATTTTTTTGATGGCTATATTGCGCGAGAGCTAGATCAATCAACACTGCTTGGACAAATTTTAGATCCACTTGCAGATAAGATGCTGACAATTGCTGCCTTTATGGCACTTATGGTTGTTGGTGAAGCATCAGCATGGGCTGTTTATATCATAATTATTAGAGAACTTTTCATTACTGGACTTCGTACTGTTGCCGTGAGTGAAAATATTGATGTAGCCGCATCTTGGTCTGGAAAAGTAAAAACAGTTGCTCAAATGTTTGCTATTGGTTTTTTGCTAATGCACTGGAGTGGTGGCACAGAGCTGCTATGGTTTTGTGTCGTATTGACACTCTATTCAGGATTTGAATATATTTATGGTTTCACTAAAGCCTTAAAAAAAGGAGAAGATACGTGAGTTTTTTCATCTCATTTTTAGTTCTATCTGCTCTTATTTTCTTTCATGAACTAGGACACTACACTGCTGCACGATTTATGGGTGTCTATGTAGAAGTCTTTAGTATCGGCTTTGGGAAAAAAGTAGCCTCATTTAGATGGTTAAATACGGAGTGGCGTATTGCTATGATTCCACTTGGCGGTTATGTAAAGATGAAGGGTCAAGAAGACCTTGATCCTGCTAAGACTAGCATGGATAATGATAGTTACAATACGAAAACTCCAATACAGCGTATCTTTATTCTACTTGCTGGTCCAGCTGCCAACTTTATTTTAGCCTTTTTTCTCTACTTGGCAATTGGTTTTAACGGTCCAATGGCACTCTCTCCTGTTGTAGGTCAGGTAGTAAAAGACTCTCCTGCCGACATTGCAGGACTTAAGAGTAATGACCGTATTTTAGAGATCAATGAAAAAGCAATTCCAACTTGGGATGCGATGTCAGAGCAGATTAAAAATTCTAACAATACTCTTAATGTAAAAATTGAACGTGGTCAATACATTATGTACTTAGAGATGACTCCACGCATTACTGAGACTGAAAATATGTTTCGTGAAAAAGTTCAGCGCAAAATGATTGGCATTGGTTCTGCCGGAATCACACACACTTTAGACCTTGGCTTTTCTGACTCAATAGCTTACGCTGGAAATGAGACTTATAAAGCTTCTCTACTCATCTTTAAAGGCGTTCAAAAGCTTATTACTGGTGATGTTCCTGCCAAAGAACTAGGTGGCGTTGTAAGTATTGTACAAATTACTTCTGATGCTTCAAAAAATGGGTGGATATCTCTATTTTTCTTTGCAGCACTAATTTCAGTGAACTTGGGAGTGTTAAACTTACTTCCAATTCCAGCACTTGATGGTGGTCATATTATGTTTAATCTCTATGAGATGATTACACGTCGTTCTCCAAGTGAAAAAGTATTGATTAATCTAACTATTGCAGGATGGGTCATACTTTTAGGACTAATGAGTTTAGGACTTTACAACGATTTTACAAGGTTAATGGGATGAATGAGATAGAGTACAAGATACATGTAGATAAAGTTATTGAGAAAATTGAGCTTGCTCGCTTAAATGTGAGTGCCCACCATATTGTCAAAATTGTAGCTGTAAGTAAATATAGCGACAATACGGAAATTGAAGCACTCTACAATATTGGTCAACGAGCTTTTGGTGAGAACAAGGTACAAGATTTAAAGCTTAAAAGCAGTGAACTTGAAGAGTTACCGCTAGAATGGCACTTTATTGGTAATTTACAAAAAAATAAAATTAATCAACTTCTTGAAATCAACCCCTTTTTGTTTCAATCACTTGACTCTTTAGAGTTAGCCCATGCTTTACAAAAGCGTCTTAATGAACGTGAGATGACTTTAGACTCATTACTGCAAATTAACAGTGCAAATGAACAGAGCAAACACGGGGTCACTCAGAGTCACTCCATTGAACTATACAGACAGATTGAGCAAGAGTGTCCCAATATTAACCTGCGTGGTGTTATGAGCATTGGTGCTCATAGTGATGATAGAAAAACAGTTCAACAATCATTTGAAGCAACCCACAAAATTTTTGAGACCTTAGATGCAGAGATCTGTTCTATGGGAATGAGTGGAGATTATGAACTTGCTATTGCATGTGGTTCCAATATGGTACGACTAGGTACAGCAGTGTTTCCAAAATAAGAATATAATACAAAAGAAAGGGAAAGTAATGTTTACAAACAATCAAAAAGCAAAAGAGCTAACATCATCGGCAAAAGAACTCATTCATGAGGCAGATGATGGTTTCAAAGATGGTATTTGTCAACTCAATGAAAACTTACAAACTTACATAGCACTACGCAGCTCTGTGACTAATAAGACATTAAAAGAGTTTGACAATACCTATTTTGAAATTAAAAATATTGAATTTGATGATACTAACCTCTCAATAGGACACGGCGAACTGGAAAATATTGATCATGAATTCCAAAACACCCTTGAAGAGGTAAAACCGGTTCATGTAGAAGAGGTAAATAGCGGTTCATTTGGAGCCCTCTTTCAAGCTGCTATCTTTGCAGCAGTCGCTTTTGTTATTGCAGTTGTTGTAGGAATCCTAGCAAGTGGGTCAAATATCTATTTAGACAAAGTGCCTGAACCATCTCAAGTTACTACACTCTTAGCATGGTTTGGTAACCTTGCTGATCCTGGTAACGGTGATGCAAACAAAGGTGCATTGCTTTTAGGTGGCCTTATTGCAATTATTGTATTTATTGTTGCATTTGTCAAAATGAGTTCACGTGCTGCACAAAATCTTAAAAAAGCTGAAGTTGCACACGCTCAAGCTGATGCTGTTCATCACAAAAAACTTGCACAAACTCATAAGACAGTGACACTTTCTCAATACACATTAGAGCTAAGCACAACGCTCAAAACAGTACAAGTTTATATGAATGAATTTAATGCGATTATGCAGAGAATTTTACATGTAGAAGGTGATGACTTTTCAGAGTATTCAGAACAGTCTAAAAAAGATGTTCAGATGGCAGCAACTATTCATAAACGTATTAACAGTATTATTACTACTAACATTGTTGCTGAAGATGGTCAAGTAACACCAGAAACTCGTAAAGCTCTTGAGGAGTGTGAAGAGTGTCTAAAACAGCATACTAAAACAACAACACACGCTTAAACCCTCTTTTTAAATTCAACACGCACATCGCCATTTTCTAGCGGTGTGACACTCCAAGAAAAGTAATCTTGCATCTTTGTGTAAAGGCCTGTTGGCTCTTGCATATTAATCATCACCATCACCTTAGTCTCATTATCGATCAAATCAAGTACTCGTAACGCATTTGCCATTGGTATTGGCGGCTCACATTCTCTTGAATCAAACTCATAATAAGTGATGTTCTCTTTAATATACATGTAAATGGGAAGGGTACACCCCTTGACTTCAACCTTTTCTCTCATTTTGCCAAACTCACCTCAAAACCTTTACGGTCTCCCTCTAATAATTTTACATCACCACCATGTGCTTGAGCAATCTGCTGTGATAATTTAAGACCTAAGCCATTGCCTTTTTCTTTAGTGCTTTTAAATGCTTCAAAAAGAATGCTCTTGTTAACAATAGCAATACCACTGTCATAAATTCTAAAAATATGAAAACTATCATTAAAAGAGTACTCTAGTTCAACACTACCACCATCATTTTCATCCAATTCAATAGCATCAATAGCATTAAAAATGAAATTAGAAAACATCATTGCCAGAAGATCTAAATCACCCTCAATGATGAAGTTTTTCTGAGGTAGATCAAATCGAATATCTTTGCCATAAGAGTAGTAACCAATTGCCGCATGAAGAGTCTCTAGCAACTCTTTAAAGTAGATAGGTTCAATGTTAGCCTTAATACCTTTTGAGAAAAGCAGTGTTGCCTTAATAATACGCTCTATTCTATAGATAGACTTCTGAATCTCTGATACAATCGCCCTATTCTCAGGAACTACACGTTTCATCAGTGTAGAACTAAGCAGTGAAATTGAGCCAATAGGATTACGAATCTCATGGCTTAAGTGTGCCGCCATCTGACCCATTGTTGCTAAGTTCTCTTTACGTTTTTGTTCTGTAATATCCGTAGCACTAAGTAGGTATTTGTCTTTATAGTGAGAGATTTTAATGAGATATGAAAAATCATTATGTGTCACTTCAAAATCATTATTTTGTAACTCAAGGACAGGCAGAAGGTCTGTTAACTCTTTGGCCTTTGAATTTTGTAAAAAGACATCCCCGTTATGCTCTAAAATCCAGATGGCATTAGGTAAAAATTCAACTACCTGCTCTATCGTTCCTTGTAGATGATCATAGCTTTCACGTAAGGCAACATACTCATTTTCAACCTTATATGTCTGCTCTATTAGAGCTTTGAGTTCATCTGCTGTAATTTCAGACATTAGTTTTTAAGCCTCAGTAATATTTTATAAAGAGAGAATGCATCTCTGCTGCCTGCTAACTCTCTAATTGAGTGCATTGCAAATGTCGGGAGTCCAACATCTAAGGTCTCAATTCCTAAACGTGTTGCCGTTATAGGGCCAATTGTAGAGCCACAGCCTAAATCACTTCGCGTAACAAACTCTTGTGTAGGCTCATCCAGCATTGACGCTGCATGTACAAACTTGGATACACCACGAGATGACGAGGCATAACGTTGATTGGCGTTAATTTTTACTACAACTCCTTCATTTATTTTTGGAGCATGATTGGCATCATGCTTATCAGAAAAGTTTGGATGCACTGCATGAGCATTATCGCAAGAGACAAGAGAGGAGCTACTAATGAGACGTGAATAAGATTCAAAATCACTGCTTATACGTTTTAATATAGTCTCTAAAAATGAACCTGCTGCCCCTGAAGTAGATTCACTCCCCACCTCTTCATGATCTGAACAGACCATTAAGTACGCATTATTATCATTAGCACTGCACATCACTTGCGTTGCGACATAACAGCTTAATAAATTATCGAGTCTCGCAGAGGCGATAAACTCTTTTTCTAATCCAACGTAAGACGCTTTTTGTGTATCATAAAAACTAAGCTCATGTGATAAAAGTCTCTTTGCGCTTTGATCTTGCAGTTGTGAAAATAGAAGTGTCTGTAAATCAACATCTTTTTTACATGTAAAAACTGGAACTATATCTTTTTGAGCATTAATCGTTCGATTCTTATTGGCCTCTTTATCTAAATGAATTGCCAAAGATGGAATAATAGCAATAGGTTCTTTAAAATTAATGTACTCTTCACAGATATCACCCTCTTTATTGCTAAAACTAACTCGTCCTGCAAGACTTAAATCACGGTCAAACCAAGGGTTCATCAGTAGTCCACCATAAGGCTCAACTCCAAACTGAGTCAAACCACTTTTCTCTATGATAGGACTTGGTTTTAGCTTTAAATTTGGTGAGTCAGTATGAGCTCCCATCATTAAATATCCCTCATGTTTATGCGGGTATGTAAATGCAATTATGGAAGAGTCATTGCGAGTCACAAAATATTTTACTCCCGCTTCCAAACTCCAACTATCACGCTCATTAAGCTCACTAAAACCTTCTTTTTGTAATATCTGTTTTATCTGCATAGTTGCATGAAATGGTGTCACTGCAGCGTCTAAAAAAGAGAGTAGTCTTGTATTAAATTGTTTTAATTGCATTAGCATAAATCCCAAGTTATAAATTATAAGTTTATTATAGCCACTCTACATCAACCTAATGCTTGCTACTCTCTTTGGAAATAAAAATAGATCAAGCATCTTTAGTTCTCGTTCTAACAAAAAACTTCTCTAGCTCAACTAAAAATAGTACTGATGAAGCGACTAAGGTTATATACATCCAAGTACTAAAACCAATTGCTGCCGTACCAAAAAGTGTCTGCATCGGACTTAGGTAAGTAAAGGCAAGCTGAAATATCATTAGTATGACAATAGCAATGAGTACATAACGGTTACCTGTTAGACCTTCCCAAGAAAATATCGAGTCTGTGATATAGCGAGAGTTAAAGAGATAAAAAATCTCAAACATCACCAGAGTATTAACAGCAACAGTTCTAGCTACTTCAATACTAGAACCTTGCTCTATTTCCCACATAAAGAGTCCAAACGTTCCTAGCATTAGAATTACTGATACATAAGCAATCCTCCAGACAAAACTTGATGTTAAAATGGGTTCTGATGCATTTCGTGGAGAACGATTCATTACATTAGATTCTGAAGGCTCAAATGCCAAAGAGAGTGCCAAAGTAATTGCTGTTACCATATTAACCCATAGAATTTGAACAGGAGTCAATGGTAACTGCTCAAATCCTAAAATAATTGCCGCTAAAATAATAAGTGCCTCGCCCCCATTAGTTGGTAAAATAAACAGAATTGCCTTTTTAAGATTGTCATAAACAGTTCGACCCTCTTCTACTGCATGAATGATGGATGCAAAGTTATCATCAGCCAGCACCATCTCTGAAGCTTCCTTAGCTGCTTCGGTACCATTTTGACCCATGGCAGTTCCCACATCTGCACGTTTTAAGGCAGGCGCATCATTAACCCCATCACCTGTCATTGCCACAATGTGATGCTCTTCTTGTAGAAGTTTTACTAAGCGTAGTTTGTGTTCAGGATTGACACGAGCATAAACATCCACCTCTTGCACACACTGACGCAGTTTATCATCACTCATTAATTCAAGTTCAGTTCCTGTTAGGACATCAAGAGTATTAACAAGCTTTAACTGTCCTGCAATAGCAAGTGCTGTTGCACCATGATCTCCTGTGATCATTTTTACTCTGATATTTGCTTTATCACAGGCTTGTACTGCATCAATAGCCTCTTTTCGTGGAGGATCGATAAGACCAAACATCCCTAAAATAATCAGATTATTGTCAACATCATCAAATGTCAATTCAGTTGACTCTGAATTAAAGGGCTTCGATGCAATGGCTAAAACTCTTTGACCTTTTCGCGCCATTTTATCAATACACTCTAGCCAGTAGTGTTCATCCAAAGCTTCATCTCCATCTGCGCTTCGTTGAAGAGTACACATCTCTAAGAGACGTTCAGGAGCACCTTTAACCACAACGAAAGTCTCAGCATCATGACTATGATGCAGTGTTGCCATAAACTTATGTTCTGATTCAAAAGGGATTAAATCAGTACGAGGATACTGAGCCGTCTCTTCTTGGCTATCTAAGCCACACTTGACTCCTGCAACTAAGAGTGCACCCTCCATAGGATCACCAATAACAGACCACACATCTTCACTCTGCTCAATAGATGCATCATTACACAGTACTGCCGCACGAGTCACCTCTTGCAGAAAATCTCTCTCTTGTGGTTCAATATCTTTATTTGAGATTGAAATAGCACCATGAGGATCATAACCAAGACCACTAAGTTCAAAAATATGTTTAGCAGTAGCAATGTTTCGTACCGTCATCTCATTACGTGTCAATGTCCCCGTTTTATCAGAACATATCACCGTGACTGCACCCAAAGTCTCCACAGCAGGTAATTTTCTAATAATAGCATTGCGATGAGCCATACGCTGAACCCCAATAGCCAGCGTAATAGTCATAATAGCAGGTAAGCCTTCAGGAATGGCAGCAACAGCTAAACTAACCGCCGCTAAAAACATCTCTGTTGCCTCATAATCTCGAATAAAAAATCCAAAAACAAAAGTCATGACTGCAATACCTAAAATAGCCATGGTCAACCAGTGACCAAACTCATCCATCTGTCGTATGAGCGGAGTTTTACCTAGCTCCACCTCAGAAACTAAAGTACTAATTCGACCAATTTCAGTTAAACCACCAGTTGCTACAACAATACCACTAGCCTGTCCATGCGTGACAATGGTACTTGAATATGCCATACATTGCCTATCTCCTAAAGCACCCTCCTCATTGACTGCTCCAGTAGTTTTCTCAACGGCAAGAGATTCACCCGTCAATGCAGCCTCTTGAACTTGAAAGCCTTTAACACGAAACAGGCGCAAATCTGCCGGAACTTTATCGCCCGATTGCAGCAGGACAACATCGCCAGGTACTAGATCTTCAGCCTTAATCATCATCTGTCGTCCATCACGCATGACCATGGCATTAGCAGAGAGCATCTTAGCTATGGCTTTTAAAGCATTTTCAGCCTTGCCCTCTTGTATAAATCCAATAATAGAGTTAAGAATTACTACCCCAACAATAACCCCTGAATCTACCCAGTGACCAAGCAGTGCGGTAATAACACCTGCGGCTATTAAAACATAAATAAGGACATTGTGAAATTGATACAAAAACCGCATGAGTGCAGAACGCACTTCTACTTCTGGTAGCCGATTGGCTCCATAAGTAGAGAATCTCTGCTCTACCTCTTTTTCATTTAATCCTTTTTGTGAGCTATTTAACGTAGAAAATACTGTTTCTGTATTTTGAGCGTGCCAATTTTCAATTTTAATTTCATTACTCATCTCATCACCTTTTCAAGAGTTACAACAACTTGACGCATTTTAAGTACAGAGTCCGGATTAAGTGAAATAGAGTCAATCCCATTCTCAACTAAAAATTCTGTTATTTCAGGGTAGTCTGATGGAGCTTGTCCACAAATCCCAATATATTTACCCTCTTTTTTACACGCATCAATTGCCATTTTTAACATGCGTTTCACAGCTTCATTTCGCTCATCAAAAATATGAGCCACTAAAGTACTGTCACGATCTACCCCAAGAACAAGTTGTGTCAGGTCATTAGAACCAATGCTATAACCATCAAATACTTTTAAAAACTCATCTGCTAATATAACATTACTTGGAATTTCACACATAGCATAAACTTCAAGAGCATTTTCTCCCTGCACTAGTCCCATACGATTCATGATAGCAATGACTTTGCGTCCTTCATCAGGAGTTCTAACAAAAGGTAACATCAACTTTACATTAGTCAATCCCATATCATCACGAACTTTTTTTAGTGCCTCACACTCCCATTCAAAGGCCTCTTTATAGGAGTCTGAATAGTAACGGCTCGCTCCTCGAAACCCAATCATTGGATTCTCTTCATCTTGTTCGTAAGCTTCACCACCTAGCATATGCTTGTACTCATTGGACTTAAAATCGCTCGTTCGTACAATAACAGGATTAGGGTAAAAAGCCGCTGCAATCATACCAATACCTTCACTCAGTTTTTCAATAAAAAAAGTTTTTGGATCACTAAAGCCTTGCATTAATTCAGAAATCTGCTCATTTCCTTTGACAAAATTACCTTTATATAAATCATACAACGCCATAGGATGGGCTTTAATGTGGTTATTAATAATAAATTCCATTCGTGCAAGACCCACGCCTTGATTGGGAATAGATGCAAAAGAGAATGCTTTTTCAGGATTACCAACATTCATAAAAAGTTTGGTTTTTGGCTCTTTTAGACCTTCTAAATCAATAGTCTCAATCTCAAAAGAGAGAATGTCTTCATAAACATAACCCTCCTCACCCTCCGCACAAGAAGTTGTTACTTCCATGCCGTCTCTAAGCTCCTGTGTGGCATTAGATGTTCCCACAATAGTACTCACACCTATCTCACGTGCGACAATAGCAGCATGACAGGTACGACCACCTTTATTGGTTATTACAGCAGAAGCTTTTTTCATTAATGGCTCCCAGTCTGGATCAGTAATGTCCGTCACTAACACCTCACCCGCATTAAAGCGAGACGCTTCGCTAAGGTCATTTATGACCCTAACCACTCCCACTCCAATCTTTTCACCAATTGCCCTTCCCGTAAGTAATACATTACACGTTGTAGTATCTTCTTTAAATCGATACTTTTGGATTGATTTTGAGTCTCTTTTTTTGGAGTGTACCGTTTCAGGACGGGCTTGAACAATATAGAGCTCACCATCATTTCCATCTTTGGCCCACTCAATGTCCATTGCTCTTGCGTAATGCTGCTCTATTAAAAGAGCATTATGCGCTAGAGCTATGACCTCATCATCATTAAGTGAAAATGTACCTCGCTCTTTTGGTGTTGTAGAGATATTTAAAGTTTTTAATTTTCTATCATAAACCATCTTCATCTCTTTAGAGCCTAATTGACGCTTAATAATCGCCTCTTTACCCTCTTTAAGCGTCGGCTTAAAGACATAAAATGCATCAGGATTAATTCTACCACTAACAATATTTTCACCCAACCCAAACACGGAATTAATAATAATGACATTCTCACTGCCACTTTGAGTATCAATCGTAAATATTACTCCACTGCTGGCTTTATCACTACGAACCATTTTTTGAATGCCGACGCATAAAGAGACATCACGATAGTCAAAACCTCGAGAGTGACGGTAACTAATAGCACGATCCGTAAAGAGCGACGCAAAACATTTTTTTACATGTAAAAGTAGAGATCGTTTACCATGAATATTTAAATAACTCTCTTGCTGACCAGCAAAGCTTGCATCAGGAAGATCTTCAGCTGTAGCAGAAGAGCGTACTGCCACATCAACTCCACTACTGCCATACTGCTTTGAAAGCTCATGATAAGCGCTAGTCAATTCATCTTCTAATGCTTTTGGAAGTGTCTCATCTAAAATAAGATTACGCACCGCTTTACCACAGTGCTGTAACGCCTCAACATCATCTACATGTAAATCACCGACGAGTGCTTCAATACGCTCAAGGAGGTTATTTTGTGAGAGTAGAAGTTGGTATGCATCATGTGTTGTTGAAAAGCCGTTAGGAACTTTGACGCCAAGATCTCTCAAATGCTGATACATCTCACCCAAACTTGCATTTTTACCGCCTACAAGTGCAACATCATCTGCTCCAATTGTCTCAAAAAATCTAATATACTTCATAACATACTCCTTAAGATAGCACCTTTATAACTCTTTTGCATAATCTCTTTTAACTCTTCTCCATCTATCATCTCTTTTTCAATTAATGCTTTGGCTACTGCATCAATAGAAGGCCACAGACGTTTGACCTCTTTTTGGGTCTGGATTTTCGCATCGTCCATCCATGCCAGCATTCTAGTCTCTATCTTTTTAGTAAGCAGTTGTTTATCGTACCCTGCTTCAATACCGCTAATATTAATGTAGCCCAGTTCATCATCCATGCCAAAAATAGCAACCGCGGCATAGGCTTGCATGGTAGCTACTTCTAAGTCACTAAAGGCCCCCGTCTCCATACCTACATCTGCAAATTGTTCCATTTTTGCCACACGACCTGCTAAGAGGACACAGATGTTATTAAAGAGGTCATCTTTTGAAGTAGCATCAATGAAGTCATCGTGATGATAAGAGACAAATCCAAGTGAGTCACTACGCGGTGCCACAGTTACCTGCTCAATTTTAATGTTTGGCAACAGTACGTAAGAGAGTACTGCATGTCCCGCCTCATGATAGGCTGTTTTTGCCATAGATGTTTCAATATCACGTATCTGCTTACTCTCTAATTTTGTACCATACTTAATGACATTAATCTGTTCTAAAAGTATCTCTTCTGTTAACTCATTAAGACCTTTACGAGCAGCATAAAGTGCGGCTTCTTGACCAATACGTTTCAGTTCATTTCCACCCATTCCTGAAATGTAGCGCACGACTCGATCTACATCTATCTTTTTATCGTGTGGTTTTTTTAAGACTTCTTCAATGAAAAAACGGCGTGCCTCCATATCGAGTTTTGGTACTTCAATACGAATATCAATGCGACCTGCAACACTCAGTGGTTCTGGAATACTCTCGGTATCACCCACTGTTGCAATGGTAAAGACAGGAGATTCAAAACTTTGAGTCAAAGCATCTAGTTCTTCAACAAGTGGTGATGTATTCATTGTTGAGATCATTCCGCCAGTAATGCCTTGTACATCAATATCTTCTAATATCACAATGGCAGGAGCAGAGGTGTAAGCTTGTGCGTAGGTCTTATGAATTTTTGCAGCATCAAAAAGGTCTGCTTCACGCAGTACAATATAAGGAATATCCGCTTCATTAGCAAATGCACGAGCAAGGAGTTTTTTACCCATACCAGAATCTCCATAAAGGAACATCCCTTTTGGTGGCATCATCTCAAAATGTTTCAGACGCTCTGGCTCTTTTAAGAGAGCAACAACCTCTAAGAGCTCTTTTTTTACACGCTCTTGTCCGGCAATATCATCAAAGGTCACATCAGAAACATGCAGAGTATCTTCAGAAATTACATGTAATTTTTCTTGAGTAAATTTAGCATTTGCAATTTCGCATTCAACTATGCCTTCATTCTCACTTAATATCCATTCTAGAGTAATACGCTGATGTTGCTTACTGACTTTATTAAGTAGTAACTTC
>JAYEKO010000041.1:0-17329 GCA_034661055.1 Campylobacterota bacterium | reverse complement strand
CGGTGGAAATATTTCATCATCATAAATAATCCCTACTTTAAACTTGTAATACCTAGAGCACCAGCTTTTCGTATAATAATATCGAGCTTTACAATCAAACGTTCTGTTGTCGCTTCCAAATCATTAAGATATGCTTTAGCCCTATCTCTATCCATCGCTGACACTTCAACATCTTTACCTAAAAATCGTGTCAACATCCCAGATTTTTTGAGAAAAAAAATCTGATAAATCTTAAGGTACTCATCATGCCAGATAGCATGTAAACTCTCAATTTCATCGAGTAGTGACCTATCTAAATGTTCCTTTAACTGGCTTCCTTCGCCAAAGAGCCATTGCCCAAAAACACAATCATACTGACTCTTAAATATTTTATTCTCTTCTACTTTTATTCCTCTAACCAATAACTGAATGTAGTGCAACTGGGATAGGTGTGATTCTTTAGCTTTTTGAATATTTTGCACAACAATATTTTTCATTAAAACTTCCTGTAGCATAAGGTATAATTCGGAATAATAGAAATTATTATCATAATAATAGTACAATTAGATTAAATAAAAATTATATGGAGCAGTCATGACACGTCCAGACCCAGTTAATGAAGAGATTGTATTGGATCCCAAACAGTATATTGTCAGTAAAACTGACCGTAAGGGGGTAATTGAATACGGTAACGAATATTTTGTTGAGATATCCGGTTACAAAGAGAGTGAACTCATTGGAACACCTCATAACCTTATTCGCCATCCAGATATGCCTAAAGTTGCTTTTAAAATGATGTGGGAACGTATATTAAAAGGTGAAAACTTTATTGCTATTGTAAAAAATTTAGCAAAAGATGGTAGATACTACTAGGTTGTTACTGAATTTGAGTCAAAAAGAGACCCTATAAGCAATGAGATTGTCAGTTTTACCGCATTTAGAAAAGCTGCTCCTAAAAGTGCTGTTAATACCATTGAGCCTATCTATGCAAAACTTATTGAAATTGAAGAAGAGAACGGTGTAGAAGCCTCAGAAAAATTTCTACGAGGTTATCTTGAGAACAATAACACAACTTATGATGATTTTATTAATAAAACAGTAGGTAACAGTGGTATGTTTAAGGTATTTTTTGCCCTAATGAAAAAACTATTTGGCTAAGTAGTAATTCTTCTATTTAAAGCTTCTCTAAAACCCCAAGCTCTACGAGACTCGACCACTTCAGAGTGGTTGACCTCTACGACCATCAACTCCTCAACATCTCCAAGCTCAGATTCAATAATACCATCAGGTGATGTTAAGAGTGAATTTCCGTAAAACTTCCATGAATGTTCATCTTCTATATATTCACCAACACGATTTGCTCTTAGTACATAACAGTTTTTTGTAAAAGAGCGCATTTTAATAAGATCTTTCCAGCGCTCATTAGAGTCAAATGTCGCAATACTAGGCAAAAGAACAACATCAACACTTTTGTTACTGACATAGTTCCAAAGTTCATCAAAATGGAGTTCAAACCCACCCATAACGGCAAATTTAATATTTTCAATGGTAAAAATCAGAGGTGATTGTAGCGGTTTAATCATATTAGAAAAAAATCTCTCTTCGTTCCAGTGCTTGTAATTAATAAGAAGCTGTTGGTCATAATAAGCTGTTGAAGTAGGAGCAATTTTAACAATACATTTGTAAGGCTCTTTTTTACGAATCACTATTAATGGTGCCACAATAGTCATATTGTACTCTTTAGAGAGCTCTTTTAAAATTGCAACTTGATGGTCACTCTGCTCGCGTATCATAGCCGGTGTAACACTCTGCAGCTCCTTAAAAAAAGGGTTTAGCATGTACTCACCTAAAAGAAGGAGTTTGACACCCTGTTTGTGAGCATTGCGTACATACTTGTAAAGTCTTGTACTACTCATTCCCATATACAGAAGTTGCAGTGCTGCTATTTTCATTCTGAGTGCTCATTGGGATTTTGTTTAATTGTCTCTACTTGTAAAAGAGCATCATCTAAAAGCTTCTGGGCCACTTGGAGCTCTTTCATTCCAGCATCATATGCCTTTACACTATCACTCATGGTAATATCACTCTGTAAAAGTTTTTCAAGACTCTCTTTTGCATTATCCAACTTTGTCTCAAACTGTTCTGTTTTAGCCATTTAGTGCCTCTCTTACATAATTTTCAAACTTATCGATCTCAACCAAAAAAGCATCATGACCATAGTGGCTCTCTACTTCAAAATAGTGACAATTTTTATGCTGACTTGTTAAAATTTCATCAATCTTTCGCATCTCATCTGGTAAAAAGAGCATATCTTCTTTAAAACTAATTAGATGTAAATCTGCTTGTATCTTGACTAAAGCATGTGAAAGAGAATCAAAACCACGCGCTAAGTCATAGATGTTAATCGCCTTAGTAATGTAAAGATACGAGAGAGGATCAAACCATTTGGTAAAGTTATAGCCGTTATATTCCAAATAAGATTCAACTTGAAACTTTCCAAACAGTTCATAAAGACCATCATCACGCTTATATTCACGTCCAAATTTTTCAATCATCGAGTAGTGAGACAAGAAGCTAATGTGCCCAGCCATACGGCCTACAGCCATACCTGAAAGTCCATTTTCGGCTAAGTCCTCTTTTTCGTAATAGCCATTTTTAAAATCTGGATCATGTAAAATGGAGTCTTGTGCCACTTTATTAAAAGCGATTGCCCACGGTTGTGTTGCAAAGGTTGTTGCCATTGCAATGACTTTATTGGCAAAATTTGGAAAATGTATAGCAAATTGTAAGGCCTGCATTCCACCCATTGAACCACCTACAATAGCATGAACTCTATGAATATCTAAACGGTTAAACAAGATACGCTGCGCTTTAACCATATCTTTAATTGTGACAACAGGAAATTTGTAGCGGTACTCTTCACCATACTTATTTTTAGACATAGGACCGGTAGAGCCAAAACAGCTACCTAGAACATTGGTACTTACAATATAATATTTATCAGTATCTATCGCTTTACCGCTGCCTATAAGTCCATCCCACCATCCTGGCTTAGCATCACCTTCATAGTAGCCTGCGGCATGGTGCGAACCCGTAAGTGCATGACAGATAACAATAATATTATCCCGTGCCTCATTAAGATGACCATAAGTCTCATAGACAATATCGTAAGGCTCTAAAATACGCCCACTCTCCAAGTAAAGTGGATTATCAAAGTGCTCAGTATGGGTCTGTAAGTTTAACTCTTTAATGGTTACGCCTCTAATGCCTGTTTCATATCTGCAATAAGATCATCAGCATCTTCAAGTCCGGCACTAATACGAATAAGGCCAGAAGGAACACCGCAAAGTTTAAGCTCCTCTTCATTTAACTGCTGGTGTGTTGTTGATGCAGGGTGGGTAATAATTGATTTTGAATCACCAATGTTGACCACTAATGAATATAGTTTAGTTGCATCTACAATTTTTGTTGCTGCTTCTAAACTCTCTACTTCAAAACTAAGAAGTCCACTTGCCATTCCCTTATCAAAGTATTTTTGAGCATCTGCATAGTTTAAATCACTTTTTAGTCCTGGGTAATTAACCTTAAGTACTTTTGGATGTGCCTCTAAAAACTCAGCTAAAGCGAGTGCATTTTTAGAGTGTTCACGCATACGAAGTGCTAATGTCTCAATACCTTGAACAAACAACCAAGAGTTAAACGGTGAGACAACTGCACCTAAATCACGAAGGAGTGAAAGACGTGCGCGAAGTGTAAAGATTGGAAGAGGTACATCAACATAGACTAAACCGTGATAACTCCAGTCAGGCTCATTAAAATGATTATAACGCTCATTGCCTTTAATCTTTTCACGTAAACCTTTACGCTCAACAAGGATTCCACCAATAGCAAGACCTTGACCGGTAGTGTACTTGCTTGCACTATGAACAACCACATCAACACCGTGCTCAAACGGACGACAAATCACCGGAGTAGCAACCGTGTTGTCAACAATGGTAATAATATTGTGTCGATTTGCAATAGCAGTAATTGCAGTAATATCTGCCACATCAATACTAGGATTGGTTAATGTTTCAAAGAAAATCACTTTAGTCTTGTCATCAATTAAAGCTTCAATATCATCTGGAGTATGCACATCAAAAAAGCGTGCTTCAATACCAAAACGTTTAAGTGTATGTGCAGTCTGTGTTAAAGTTCCACCATATAGTTGTGCAGCACAGACAATATTATCACCAGCCTCAGCACAGTTGGCAATAGCGTAAAAAATGGCTGCCATTCCACTTGAAGCAGCCAGTGCTGCTTCACCACCTTCAAGCTCACAAAAACGTTTTTCAAAAACATCTGTTGTAGGATTATTAAGACGTGTGTAGATATTGCCCAGCTCTTTTAATGCAAAAAGATTGGCCGCATGTTCAACATCACGAAACTCATAAGCTGTTGTTTGGTAAATAGGAACAGCCATAGTTCCCTGAGAATCTTTTTCGTAACCTGCATGAAGTGCATTTGTCTGTAACTGCATTAACAATCCTTTATTTATACGTGGTAATTTGGTGCTTCAGCTGTAATTTGAACATCATGAACATGAGACTCTTTTAGCCCCGCACTCGTAATCTCTACAAACTGTGCTTTCTCTTGAAATGTCTCAATATCTTTTGAGCCACAATAGCCCATAGAAGCACGAAGTCCACCCATCATCTGATGCACAATACTAGCAACACTTCCACGATATGGAACACGCCCTTCAATTCCCTCAGGAACAAGCTTATCTGCTGCAGTTCCCTCTTGAAAATAACGATCAGTAGAGCCTTTACCCATAGCACCAATCGAGCCCATTCCACGGTATGCTTTATATTGACGTCCCTGAAAATTAATTAAATCTCCAGGCGACTCTTCTGTTCCTGCAAGCAGTGATCCTGCCATAATACATGAAGCACCAACAGCTAACGCTTTAGCGATCTCACCAGAGTATTTAATACCACCATCTGCAATAATAGGAACACCTAAGCGACGTCCTGCATCTGCACACTCATCAATTGCAGAAATCTGAGGAACACCAACACCCGCAACAATACGCGTAGTACAGATTGAACCTGGTCCAATTCCAACTTTAACCCCATCAGCCCCAGCAGCTGCTAAGGCTTCAACTGCTTCAGCTGTAGCTACATTTCCAGCTACTACATCAATAGCCATCTCAGCTTTAATTGCTTTAACCGTATCGATAATTCCCTTTGAATGACCATGAGCAGAATCAAGAACAAGAACATCAGCACCAGCATCAACCAGCGCTTTAGCTCTGTCCATCTGTCCAACACCAATAGCAGCACCAACTCGAAGACGACCAAAGTCATCTTTATTTGAGTTAGGGTATTCAACACGTTTTTTAATATCTTTAATAGTCACTAAACCTTGAAGACATCCATCATCATCAATAAGTGGAAGTTTTTCAATCTTATTTTGATGCATAATAACGGCGGCATCATCAAGAGAAATCCCTTTTTTTGCTGTAATAAGAGGGATTTTAGTCATAATATCTTCAACAGGTTTACTCATATCTTTTTCAAAGTGTGTATCACGGTTAGTTAAAATTCCAAGCAGTTTATTATAGTCATCTACAATAGGTACTCCAGAAATTTTAAACTCATTCATAATCTCTTCAGCTTCACCAAGAGTAGCACCTGGATGCATGTAGATTGGGTCAATAATAATTCCACTCTCACTTTTTTTAACTTTAGTAATCATTTTTGCTTGAGTCTCAATATCCATATTTTTATGAATGATACCAAGTCCGCCAAGACGTGCCATTGCGATTGCGGCACGATACTCTGTTACTGTGTCCATAGCAGCAGAGACCATCGGAATACGCAGATTAATGTTCTTACTAAACTTACTCTCTAATGCAACATCTTTTGGTAAAACCTCAGAGTATTGAGGAACTAATAGCACATCTTCAAAAGTCAATGCTCTCTTTTTAATATTCATATTTTTCTCCACTTTCTTAAGATTTTAAAGTCTGCTCTAGGCTTAATGCGCCATCAAATAGGGACTGTTCATTAAATGGTGCAGCAATCAGTTGTAAACCAACTGGCATCCCCTCTGCCGAAGTATCAACAGGCAGTGAAATAGCGGGAAGGCCAGCTAAATTGACTGAGATCGTATAGAGATCGCTCAAATACATCTCCAAAGGATCCCAAAGAGCACCAAACTCATATGCAGTTCTTGGTGCAACAGGACTGAGAATAAGATCTACATCTTTAAAAATAACATCATATTCATCCTTAATAAGGTGACGTACTTTTTGAGCTTTTACATAGTATGCATCATAGTAACCGCTTGAAAGTACAAAGTTACCCAGCAAAATACGACGTTTTACCTCATCACCGAAGCCTTCTGATCGACTTTTAATGTAAGTATCTTTGAGGTTTGTTCCCTCAACACGACTTCCATAACGAACACCGTCATATCGTGCTAAGTTCGTCGTTGCTTCTGCTGTTGCCGTAATGTAATATGCTGAAATATCGTACTTTGCATCCATAAACTCACGCTCAACAATAGTATGCCCAGCACTTTTTAGTGCATCGACAGCTTTTGTATATGCTTTTTTTACATCGTCTGATGCGTCTTTGATGTAGCTTGGAACCGTTGCAATAGTAAGTTTACGAGTAGGATCAAGCTTATCACTTACTTTATCGTCCATCTCAACACTAGTTGAGTCTTTCTCATCATGCCCACTAATAATATCATACAAAATAGCAGCATCTTCAACATTTTGAGTCATAGGGCCAATCTGATCGAGCGAGCTCGCATAAGCACCCAAACCATAACGACTGACACGACCATAGGTCGGTTTCATTCCTACAATTCCACAAAAAGCGGCAGGTTGACGAATAGAGCCACCCGTATCACTTCCTAAAGCGGCGACGGCAAGACCTGCACCAACTGCTGCAGCTGATCCACCAGAACTTCCACCAGGAACACACGAAGCATTATGTGGATTTTGCGTCTTACCGTAAAAGCTAGATTCAGTAGTAGAACCCATAGCAAACTCATCCATATTGGTACGACCAAAGGCAGACAATCCGGCATCACTCATCTTCTTAATGACTGTTGCATTGTAAGGTGCGATGTAGCCTTGTAAAATTTTTGAACCACCTGTAACTGCCCAATTTTTTACTTGAATATTATCTTTAACAGCAATGGGAACACCCTCTCCCACATTTTGTACATCAACATAGGCATTAAGCTCTGGGTTGGCTTCAATTTTAGCTTTTAACTCACTCTTTAAGTTGTCTAACTCATCTTTTGAAAGCTTCAGTGCCTCTTTAAGTGTTATCAAATTGCTTCCTTTCTCTTTTTTTCTCGTCTAACAAACAATATTCCCACTGCTACAATGGCAAATATAACTGCTATGGTCACAACTACATGTATATTTTCAACTGGCTGTGTAAAGTCCATAATTTACGCTACAACTTCACTACAACGTTTACATGTAGAATCTTCACTACTGCTATTAAACTTCCAACATCGTGGACATTTTGCCTGACTTGCCAAACCAATAACAAAACTATCACCATCCACTTCAAACTCTCCAAGTTTCTCACTAATATCTTGTGTATTAACACCAGAGACTACAAACCAATCTTCAAGCTCTATTGCTTCTAAATCAAGTGCTGTTGTTGACTTAGTAGTAATAACTAACTCTAGTGTTGCTTTAATTTTCTTCTCTTTTTTAAGTCCATCAACAATTTCAAAAAATGCGTCACGAACTCTAAGCATATACTCTTCATTAAAGATTACTGTAAAAGTATCCATCGCCTCATAAGTAAAGTCAAAAATACTCTTTTTCTCACCCTTGATAACCGCTGGTGCATATTCAATAATCTCATCGGCCGTATAGGTTAATACAGGAGCAATAAGAATAAGCATATTTTTTGCAATCATTGCCATTGCACTTTGAGATGAACGTCTATGATGGTCATCTTTAGCATCACAATAGAGTCTGTCTTTAGTTAAGTCCATGTAAATACCACTCAACTCATTAACAACAAAGTTATTTAAAACACTCATAGCATTAACAAAGTTGTACTCACCAAATGATCTATGAACCTCTTTAAAGACATCATCTGCCTTGCTGACAATCCATTGATCTAAAATTCCCATCTCTTCAAATGACACTAGAGTCTCTAAGTCATTAATGTTCGCCATTAAAAAACGGAAAGTATTTCTAAGCTTTCGGTACTGCTCAGCAATCTGCTTTAAGATCTCATCAGAAATCTTAAGATCACTCTGATAGTCACTCATTGCAACCCAAAGACGTAAAATCTCTGAACCGTACTGTTTTATGACCTTATCGGGTGCAACCACGTTTCCTTTAGATTTTGACATCTTCTCACCCTTGGCATCAACAGTAAAACCGTGAGTAAGCACTGCTTTATATGGTGCTTGATGTGCCACTGCCGCGCTTAAAAACAGAGATGACTGAAACCAGCCACGATGCTGATCTGAACCTTCTAAGTACAGATCAGCTGGAAAGGTTCCTGCATCATAATTACGTGATTTTAAAACAGCATTCCAAGTTGAGCCACTATCAAACCATACATCTAAAATATCGCTTACTTTTTCCAATTCATCGGCTTTATAACCACTTCCAGGGTAAAGTAACGATTCAATCGGCATGGAATACCACGCATCTGAACCTTGCATCTCAAAGACCATAGCAATGAAGTTTAAAACTTTTTCATCTAAAACAACTTCACCTGTAGCTTTAACACGAAAAAATGCAATAGGAACTCCCCAGTCACGCTGACGAGAGATACACCAATCTGGTCTATTTTCTACCATTGAGTTTAGACGATTTCGTCCTGTCTCAGGATAAAAAGCTGTCTTTTTAACATCATCTACCGCAATCTCTCTTAGTGTCTTCTCTTGTCCGGTCGGCGTACCATCTACTGAGACAAACCACTGCTTTGTCGCACGAAAGATTAGTGGTGTATGTGAACGCCAACAGTGTGGATATGAGTGCATAAACTTATTTACATGTAAAAGTGAATCGCCTAAAAGCTCCAAGATAGATTCGTTAGATTTAAAAATATGTTTTCCAACAAACTCTTCTGGGTTTGGAATAAGTTTTTCACGCACTACCGTGTTATCAAAACAGCCGGTTTCATCGACTGGCATAATGACATCAAGATTATATTTCAGACCAATACGGTAGTCATCTTCGCCATGCCCTGGTGCAGTATGAACACAACCTGTACCGTTATCCATTAAGACATGCTCACCTAAAACCAGCTGAGAACGTCTGCCGTTTAACGGATTGATTGCATGTAGTTTTTCAAAAACTGTAGAATCAAACTCTTGAACCACGTCACCTTTGATAACCTCTTGTTCTACAAGTGAGTTATAAAGCTCTTTTGCCACAATATATCCATCACTGCTTCTAACATATTTCTCTTGAGGATTTAGTGAAATACCGACATTTGCCGGGAGTGTCCACGGAGTCGTTGTCCAGATAACAAAGGCAGCATCGCCCTCAATTGAAGCACGAATCTTAGACTCATCACTCAGTTCAAATGCTACATAGATTGAGTGAGACTCTTTATCTTCGTATTCAACTTCAGCTTCAGCTAGTGCCGTTCTCTCAGCCCATGACCAGAAAACTGGTTTTGAGCGTTCCACCAAAAGTCCTCTATTTGCTACCTCACACAAAGTACGATAAATATTTGCCTCAAACTTGTAGTCCATAGTCAAATATGGATTTTCCCAATCAGCAAGAATTCCTAAGTTTTTAAACTCGTCACTCTGAACACCCACAAACTTTTTAGCATGCTCACGACACAACTTACGAACCTCGCCCGTAGAGAGAAGCTCTTTCTTCTTCTTACCACCAAGTTTTTTCTCCACTTGTTGCTCAATCGGAAGTCCATGACAGTCCCAACCAGGAATTAAACGAACTGATTTACCACCAAAGTAGTTATGCTTAACAATAATATCTTTAAGAATTTTATTAAGCGCATGACCGATGTGTGTATTGCCGTTTGCATATGGAGGGCCATCGTGCAGAGTAAATGTCTCACACCCTTTTCGGTTTTGCTTCATTGTTTCATAAACATTAGTGCTGTACCATGATGCGTAACGCTTAGGCTCATTTTGCATTAAGTTTCCACGCATTGGGAAATTCGTAGTTGGAAGTAGTAGTGTCTCTTTGTAGTCCATTAAAAACCTTGATAAATAGTTCTTTTTAAAATTTTTGCATTATATCCATTAAGGCATTAAAATCATCTGATAAATAAACTATATGCTATACTACAAGCTTGAAGAAGGAGAAAAAAGATGCAAAATAATATTATTTTTGTGGGTAACAAATTTAACTACAACCAGAGTTTACGCTCTTATGTAGTTCGAAAAGTAGAACAAAAAATAGGTACTATTGACTCGGTTTCATACTTTGGAGAGTCTGACAATCGCCTATTTTTACATCTAGAAAAAGCCCTTCAAAATGAAAATAACCTCCTTATATTTACTACAAAAAATAGTTTTACCACCATCGGCAAGCTACTCTCAACTGTGACTTCAGACAATCAGGTATTACAAGGAGATATGCTTATTCCCTCACAAAGTGTTATCTATGAGAAAAACTCCTATCTGCTTCAGTTTGGTGGCTCTAATATTAATGTTATCTCTGCAAATGAAGAGGAGACATTAGCACCTATTTTGATTCAAAACGAAAACAGAAGTGCACAGATTCAACTTTTTGATGAAACATTAGAAAACAGTACTGTCTTACTTGAACCCCTAGCGCAAACATTTGATGTAGTTTTAAACTTTTCACCCCTAGTAAAAGGATGGATTACCCTTACTGTTTTAAGCAGAAAATATGGAAATATATCTAAATTTATTGATGCAGCAAAAAAACTTCTTAATAATAATATAATTACCGCTTCTAATATGAGTGCTTACATCATCAACACACTAAACTCGCACAAGAAAAAACTAACGTTTGCAGAGAGCTGTAGCGGAGGACAACTTGCAGCATTTTTGACTTATGAACATGGTGCCTCTACTGTCTTTGATGGCTCTTTAGTTACCTATTCAAATGCCCTTAAATCCAACTGGCTGGCAGTTGATGACACCATTTTACAAAAGTATGGTGCTGTAAGCGCAGAAGTAGTTAGTGAGATGAGTGAAGGTGCGCTCAATGTTAGCTATGCTGATTTTTCAATAGCTATTAGCGGCATTGCAGGACCTGAAGGTGGAAGTGATGAGAAACCTGTCGGCACAGTCTTTATTGCTGTACGAAGCGAAAATGCCTCTAAAGTTGAAGAGCTGCATCTAAATGGTGACCGTAATTACGTTCAAGAACAGAGTGTTTTACACGCCATTAAAATGCTAGTTTTGCTAGATCGCGAACTTTTTTTCAAAAAGAGCTAATTTTCCCTTGACAAAGCAGATGGTTTCTCCTATAATTCTGCCTCACAAATGAGTGAGTATGTCTTGTTAGCTCAGCTGGTAGAGCACGTCACTTTTAATGATGTGGCCGATGGTTCGAATCCATCACAGGACACCATGTTACTTGACCCTTTCGTCTAGTGGCCAAGGACACTATCACTTCATGGTAGGAACATAGGTTCAAATCCTTTAAGGGTCGCCATTTTTTGTGTATGTTATTTAATTTATTAGTTTATAAAGCATAGTTTTCATGGGCGTTTAGCTCAGTTGGTAGAGCGCTACCCTTACAAGGTAGATGTCACAAGTTCGAGTCTTGTAATGCCCACCATGAAATAGGATGCGGTGGTAGTTCAGTTGGTTAGAATACCTGCCTGTCACGCAGGGGGTCGCGAGTTCGAATCTCGTCCACCGCGCCATAAAAAATTTTGATTTATAAACTTATTCTATTTTTTCAACTTTTTGATGATTTTTGCTTTAATCAAGGCAAAGCCGATTGAGGAATACTTCAGTATCCAAAAGAGGTTTTAACGCAGAGTAAAGTTAAAAGCATAAAAAAGGGCGTTTAGCTCAGTTGGTAGAGCGCTACCCTTACAAGGTAGATGTCACAAGTTCGAGTCTTGTAATGCCCACCATTTTTAATTATTTGCACTAAAGTTTTTGACTCACGTACTGGTAGTGCGCTTCGCCAAAATCTTAAGCACAACTAGTTTAAAAATTGAACACAGGATGCGGTGGTAGTTCAGTTGGTTAGAATACCTGCCTGTCACGCAGGGGGTCGCGAGTTCGAATCTCGTCCACCGCGCCATTACACTTTTAACTCATTAAAATAATCTCAAATATTTATAGTTACTCTTAATCATAAAACCATTACAATATCATTATGAAAAAAATTGCAATTATTGGTGCTGGTGCTGCAGGTTTGATGGCTTCTATTGTCGCTTCAAAAAAAGGTCTAAAGGTTCATCTCTTTGAACATAGTGACAGAGTTGGCAAAAAGATTCTTGCTTCAGGAAATGGTCGCTGCAATATCTCCAATAAAAATTTACATGTAAATGACTTTGCAGGTGAAGACCCCTCTTTTGTTAATAATTCACTTAAAAATTTTGACTTTAAAATGTTTGAGAAGTTCTTTTTTACTTTAGGTCTTCTGCTAGATATTAAAGATGACGGTAGAGCGTACCCACGTTCCAATGAGTCTAAAGCAGTTACTACGGTACTTAAAAACTCAGCACTAAAATCTGGAGTTACTTTTTTCACCGATAGTTATATTCAAAAAGTTATAAAAACTGATGATACTTTTAACTTATATACACGAGAAGACAACACACAGCAATATAACGGTTATGCGGCTGTAATCATTGCAACAGGTTCTGAAGCTGCACCTCAACTTGGAGCCAATGGCAGTGGCTATAATATTGCGCACTCCTTTGGACATACAATCATACCCACCTATCCCTCTTTGGTACAACTTCATCTTGATTCAAATTTCCATCATAAAATGGCAGGAGTTAAACAAAATGCTCATGTGACACTCTACATCAACAATAAAAAAGCAGATGAAACTGAAGGTGATACTCTTTTTACCAAATATGGAATCTCAGGATTTGCAATTTTAGATATCTCTCATAAAGCCTCTCACGCATTACTACAATACAACAGTGTCACTATTGGAATTGACCTGTTTAGTGATATAGAGCGCCAAAAGCTTATTGCAACTATTAATAGCATCTGTACTTCTCTTAAAAACTACACTATATTAGAAGTACTCACTACTCTAGTTCCTTCTAAAATGGCTCCCCATATTTTGAAAAGTTCTAAAATAGAAGAAAATACCGATGTCTCCTCATTAACCCCAAAACAGATTAAGCAGGTGGTTAATGTGCTTAAGAATTGGCGTTTTGATGTTATAGATACACACGGTTTTAAGCATGCAGAAGTCAGCGGAGGAGGTGTTAGCACATCAGATGTCAACTCTAAAACAATGGAGTCTAACAAAACTAGTGGGCTCTACTTTGCCGGTGAAGTTTTAGATATAGTTGGACGACGAGGCGGCTATAATCTACATTTTGCCTGGGCTAGTGGTCATATTGCGGCAACTGCAATAATTAAAGAGCACCTCTAAACATAAATTATGCTAAAATAGTGGCAACTATAGTATCTTTAACGAGAATGGAATATGAATCTTAAAAAAATAGAAGAGATAATTCAACAGAGTGAAAATCTAGATGTACTTTACGTAGAAGATAATATTGATGCACGCACACATACATTAGAGGTATTAAAAGACTTCTTTGCCTCAGTCGATACTGCAGTTGATGGTAAAGAGGCGTATGAAATGCTTCAAAAAATAGACTATGACCTTCTCATTACTGATATTAACATGCCAAAAATAAACGGTATTGATCTAATTACAAAATTGCGCCAACACAATGAACACATCTCAGTACTGGTACTTTCAGCATATAATGAACCCACATATTTTATTGAAACTATTAAATTAGGAATTGATGGCTACCTACTTAAGCCTTTGGATATTTCACAGTTTGTTGATAGTATTTATAGAACTGTTCACAGAATTCAAATTTCAAAAGAGAATAGTCAGTACAAAGCCTCTCTAGTTGAACTTGTAAAGAAGAAGACTCAAGAACTTAAACACACTTACCATTATGATCAACTAACCAATCTACCTAATAGACTTTCACTTGAGCAGAGTATAGAGTCAGATAACCAAGAAAGTATTATTGTTTTGGATATCAATAAATTTTCTACAATTAACAACCTATATGGTGTCAAAATCGGTGATAGGATTCTTCATGATATTGCAGCACTTCTCAAGTCTATCCTACCTAAGAACTACAAAATGTACCGTCTCAGCGGTGATCAGTTTGCATGCTTGAGCCACATAAATCAAGAGCTCAAAGAGTACCAGATGACTGCTCAAAGCATACTAGATACTCTTACTAGTTTTCCCATTAAAATTATTATAGATGAGCATGAAATTGAAATTAACATTTCTGCTACCATTTCTATTGTTAATCAAAACAGTGAGCACCGCTTACTTGAGTATGCAGATATGGCACTTAATTATGCCAAAAAAACGCATCAGAGCATTATTGTTTACTCAAAAGAGATTTCTCTTGAGGAGCAGTACAAAAAAGAACTCAATGCTATTAAACTGGTTAAACATGCACTTGAAGAGGACCGTTTAGTACCTTTTTTCCAGCCCATAATAAAAACTTCAGGAGAGACCACTTACGAATGTTTGGCACGAATTATTGCCAAAGATGGCAAGATAATCTCACCTTTTTTCTTTATTGATGGTGTTAAAAAAACAAAATACTATGCAGAACTTACCAGAGTGATGATTAAAAAAGCTTTTGATGTCTTTGAGAATACAGCAACCTCTTTTTCCATAAACCTCTCCTATGAGGATATCTCCAACGAGAGTATCATCACCTATATTAAAGAGTTAATAGATACTCAAAATATGGCTAAAAATCTTATTTTAGAGATTGTAGAAAGCGAAAGTATTGATAACTTTGAACTTATTAAAAACTTTATTGCCCAAATGAAAGGGTTAGGAGTTAGAATTGCTCTAGATGACTTTGGAAGTGGATACTCAAACTTCTCTTATTTAATGGAATTAAAACCTGATTATATTAAAATTGATGGCTCTCTCATTAAAGATATTGATACCAATAAAGAGTCATATATTATTACCAAAACAATATCCAACTTCTCTAAAGAGCTAAATATTGAAGTCATTGCAGAGTATATTCACTCCAAAGAGGTCCATGAAAAAGCTAAAGAGCTTAATATTGTCGGTTTTCAGGGCTTTTATTTAGGTGAACCAAAACAGGAAATTACAAAGGACTAATCTATGAAAAAAATAGTTATATCAATATTCTTTTTAGCGCTGAACCTCTCAGCATTAACAGTAGGGCAACTAGCACCAGCAGTGACTCTTGATGGAGACAACGGTGGCACAGTTGAAGAGCAAGCATGGTCTTCAAAACAGATGCTACAAGGAAAAATACATGTACTTTTATATGTTGATCCCGATGAGAAAGATACCAACAATGATCTCACTACTGCACTTAAACTTAAAAAATTTGACCGTAACTATTACGGTTCTGTCGCTATTATTAATCTTGCAGCTACATGGATGCCCAACTTTGCAATAGAGGCAAAACTAAAAAAGAAACAAGAACTCTACCCAGATACACTCTACGTTAAAGACAAAAAAAGTGTTCTTGTCAATGAGTGGAATATTGCTGATGACAGCTCCAATGTTTTACTATTTAATAGAGAGGGAAAACTACTGTATCTTTTTGAAGGCAGACTTGATGAGAGTGAAATCTCTAAGGTCATTCAACTTATTGAAGATTATATCTAATGAATGAGACTAACCTTTTTTTACTAAGCATTAAAGATTTTTCAACACCTAAAATGCTCAAAATGGTTATTTTGCCATTTATTATTACCATCTTAGTCATGTACACTCTCTTTTTTGTTGCTGCAGACTTTGGTCTTGATGCACTACAGCAGTCAACCCTTCAGATTGAGAGTTCACAAACTCTAAATAGTGGTGGCGTGGAACATACAGAAAACTTTAGTGGAGAATTTACAGGTTCATCAATTGTAGAATTTCTTCTCAAACATACTATTACGTCATGGCTACTGACTTTTTTAATTTACACCGTTGGTAGTTTTTTAGTTCTGCTTGTCTCAGTTGTTGTTGCACTAGCTGTTATCGGTTTTTTAACACCTCCTATTTTAAAGGAGCTAAAAGAGCGTCACTACAGCACTATTGAACTAGTCGGTTTTGATGGTATGAGTATGGTCATCTGGAATTTTTTCAAATCATTTCTTATTATGATTCTTCTATTTCTACTGCTTACCCCACTGTACTTTGTGCCACTCATAAATATTGTTGCACTAAACCTACCTTTTTACTATTTTTTTCATAAACTACTCACCTATGATGTCGCATCTACTCTCTGCACAAAAGAGGAGTACTTTAAAATTATGCACTTCAAAGGTAATAGTATGAGGCTTAAGACATTTCTACTCTACTTAATCTCACTCATACCCTTTGCAGTCCTTGTTGCTACTGTCTTTTTTGTTATTTACATCGGTCATAGTTTTTTTAAAGAAGTGGCATTAATACGAGCTGAGTCTCATTCATAAACTTTAACTATGTTACAAACAGGAACACGCCCCCCCCAACAAATTACTTAACCTACTCAGTATTAACATGTAATCAAGTAGTAACATTTTAAAATATTGTTACTTTATTTTAAAGGTCAGTTATGATTAAACATTCACTAATTTCAGTTGCAACCTCAATGTTGCTAATAGGTTCACTACAAGCAGAGAGTCTAGTTCATGATGAACTCCTAAATGTTGGAAGTTACAATATTACCGGTACTTTTGGTGCCTATGACTTTACAGATGCAGAACCTGCCTTTGACTGGGCTTTTACATCTAATGGTGTCACCTACCAGCTTCAAGGTAAAGAAGCAACAGATACCGATCTCTTTGGATGGTTAAAAGATGAAAGTATTACAACTCCGCCTGATCCAGCTTGGCTTATGTTCCCAATTGCAGGAGATGAACCAAAATTTGACTGGGTGATGGTACAGCCACAAGACAGTGGTGCCGTTTTTAAACTAGAGGGAGTTACTGATGAAGGTAACTTTGACTATTCTGATAAAATTGAAATTCCTTACACTATTAATAATAATAAAGTTACTTTTGGTACCGTTGAAGAGGAGGCTACACCACCTGTGGTAGAAGATGGTTTTAAATTTTCTAAAGAGTATTTAGATGGAAAAACTCTATACTTGACGGTATATGATGACTTTGGATATGAAGAGGGTGAAGAATCAGGCAAAATGTGGCG
>JAYEKO010000040.1:0-3804 GCA_034661055.1 Campylobacterota bacterium | reverse complement strand
TATTTTAAAGATGTTTGAGAATAACAGTCATGCAGCAGTTATTGCAGAAGTGACAGATTTACATGTAGGAAGAGTCATATTAAACAGCTCTTGGGGAACAAAAAGATTCTTAGATACTCCTAGTGGTGAGTTACTTCCAAGAATATGCTGATAATTTGGATTAAAGCATAAGTTTTAAAGGAGTAGCAGATGCATGAGTACAGTATAGTTCAGTCCTTATTAGATAGTTGTGAAGAAAATACCCGAGCAAATAACGCAACAAAAGTAGTAAAAGTAGTGGTTAAAATAGGGGTTATGAGTGGGGTAGAACCTGAACTTTTAAAAACTGCTTTTGACACATTTAAAGAGAAAACAGTGTGTGAAGAGGCGGAGTTTATTATGAATATTCAGCAAGTTTTGGTCAGGTGCAGAGACTGTTTGAGTGAGAATGAACTTCAAAGTCTGGAGTACACCTGTCCCGACTGTCAAAGTGTTAACCTGGAAATTCTTGATGGTGAAGATATGTTCCTCATGCAGCTCGAGCTTCAATAATTATTTTTTATGTAAGCACTCTTACAGCAAAGCAAAGATATACTAGCGCACTAATTTTGTAATAATAGAAAAGGAACACTATATGGGTATGCCAGGTACAACAGAACTTGTAATTATTTTAGCAGTAGTATTACTACTATTTGGAGGAAAAAAGATTCCAGAGCTTGCAAAAGGTCTTGGTACAGGAATTAAAAACTTTAAAAAATCGGTAAAAGATGATGATGCTGAAGTTGCACAGACTGATGCTCCAACTAAGGTAGAAGGTTCAACAGAAAATGAAAGTGTTGAAGCTCCAAAAGATACAGAAAAACAAGCATAGCATTGAAGCAGAGAGTTTCAGCGCTTCTGCGCGATAAATTTGATCGTGATGTTGTTTTAGAGAAACCAAAAGATCGCTCTTTTGGGCATTTTGCCACACCAATAGCTTTTTCACTCGCTAAAGAACTACGAAAATCCCCAATGATTATTGCTGAAGATATCGCTTCATCATTTGATGAATCAGAGATGTTTAGTGCCGTTGAGTCTGTTAAGGGTTACATTAACTTTAGACTCTCAGAAAGCTTTTTAAATGAGTATGCGTCTTGGGCATTAGAGCATGGAGAAGAGTTTGGTAAGTCAGATAAAACAGAAAAAATTCTTTTAGAATTTGTAAGTGCTAATCCAACAGGACCACTGCATATTGGACATGCACGTGGTGCTGTTTATGGAGATACCTTACTACGTTTAGGACGACAACTAGGTTACGATATTACCGCTGAGTATTATGTTAATGATGCCGGTAATCAGATTGATTTGCTAGGTACTTCTATTCAATTAGAAGGGCGTAGTGCTATCTTAAGTGAAGCGGTAGAGTGGCCTGAGAAGTACTATCGTGGAGACTATCTTTGTGATTTGGCAAAAGAGGCCTCAGAAGTTTTTGGTAGTGAAGTCTTTAAAGATGAATCACGGACTAAAGAGCTGGCACTTTGGGCAAAAGATAAAATCATGGAACTGATTATTAGTGATATGAGAGCGGCAAATATTGAATTTGACACATTTGTAGCTGAGAGTGGACTTTACAGTGAGTGGGATCGTGTGTTATCTAAAATGGGTGATAACGTCTATAAAGAAGATGAGAAGCTCTGGATCCGCTCAACCGACAGAGAAGATGAGAAAGATCGTGTTGTTGTACGTGAAGATGGTCGGCCTACTTATTTAGCAGGTGATATTGTTTACCATAATCAAAAATTTGAGCAGGGTTTTAACCACTATATTAATATCTGGGGTGCCGACCACCACGGTTATATTCCTCGTGTTAAAGCGGCAGTTGATTTTCTAGGTTATGACTCTAAAAAGCTTGAAGTTTTACTATCTCAGATGGTAAGTCTTTTAAAAGATGGCGAACCATTTAAAATGAGTAAACGTGCTGGAAATGTCATTTTAATGAGTGATATTGTTGAAGAGATTGGCCCTGATGCCTTACGTTTTATTTTTGCAAGTAAGAAGAGTGATACTGCTTTAGAGTTCGATATTGAAGAACTTAAACGTCAAGATAGCTCAAACCCGATTTATTACATTAACTACGCACATGCACGCATTCAGACTATTTTGTCAAAAAGTGACTGTAGTATGGAGATGATTATGAGTGCTTCATTAACGGGTCTTAATGAAGATGCAGATGGACTTCTGTTTGAAGCGCTACTTCTTCCAGAAGTGATTGATGATGCATTTCATTCACGACAAGTTCAAAAATTGACAGACTATTTAAAAAGTCTTGCGTCACGACTTCATAAATTTTACTATGACCACAAGGTTATTGGAACAGCAGATGAAGCTAAGATGCTAAAACTATTTTTAGTCACAGCACTGTCACTTCGCACAGGACTCTCATTGATGGGAATCACTGCAAAAGACTCTATGTAGAGAATAGGAGAACTATTGAAAAAACTACTCTTAAGTGTTTTAATGCCTGCTCTTTTGGCAGTAGGTGTTATTGCAAAAGATAATTATGAAAAAAAAGTAGCACAAAATGGTGAGATATTAAAGCTAATGAAAGAGGAACTCTCCAAAGGAATTCCTAAAAAAATTGACCCATATACAACGCTAGTAGCGGTGGATGTTGAGGGCTTAACTCTTGTTTCAACTTATGAGATTAATACTGGTGTAAAGAGTGACGAGAGTGTTCGTAAAAATGATATGCCTCGAATGCGTAATGCTATTATTAACGGTGAGTGTAAACGTTCAAAAATTCATTTTGAAAATGGTATGGGAATTGAGTACCGCTATAAAAATGCCAACACGAAAAAAGATATTTTTAGTATTAAAATTAAACTAAAAGAGTGCGAAAAATTCTATTTATAATATACATGTAAAATTACATGTATATATTTTCTATCCTAAAAGTACTTGAATACTCTGTTGCATCTGTGTTGTCTTATGGGCTTGCGCAATAGTTGATGCTTCTAATTGAAGGCTATTTTGCTTGAGTTCTGTTACTGCTTTGGCATAGTCCGTCTCACTCATCTGTGATGCAGCAGCTGCTGTGTTAGTCATAGTTTCAAAAATGCTTCGTGAACCTGATTCTAAAGCGTTGACAGTGGAACCAATCTCTGATGATACTGACGCTAACGTTTTAGACATAGCCTCTATGCTCCCCTGATCATCAATACTTAATGCACTGAAATCGAGCGATGGAATTGACGTTGAGACATCATTTTGGCCAATGTTAAAGGTTGACTCACTACCAAAAACTGCATTGCCATTAAAGCTGGTGCTTTCTATAATATCTTGCATACTACTAAGCGTGGCACCAAACTCCTGCTCTAAAGTAGCACGATTAGCATCATTTAAAATACCATTTCCATACGCAATTGAGAGTTCATTTAGATGCTGAAGGTTCTCGTTAAGTTGTGAAGTTGCGCCGTCTGCTATCTGCATTATGCTGATGCCGTCATTGGCGTTAGCAAGTCCTTGGCTCATTGACGATACTTGAGCATTAAGATGACTGGCTATAGATGCTGAAGCAACATCACCATTTTTATTTTGAATTCCAGAGGCAACTTCTGCTGCGACTTTATTGCTATTATTAAGATTTTGGTTAATATTGAACAATCCATCATTACTGATTTGCATAACAACTCCTTTATCTTTTATAACCCAAATTATACTACCCAAATAATTCCATACCAAATTAGACAACAAGCTTTATTGCTCTATAATTAGGTACTTTAAAGCGAAAAAGTCACACTCAAAGACTTCACCCAACGGGTGCGACTTTTTCAACTACGGATGGAA
>JAYEKO010000039.1:0-4008 GCA_034661055.1 Campylobacterota bacterium | reverse complement strand
TTGAATACTGTTTTTTTCTATATCTAAAATGAGGGGTGGTTTGGTATGGAGTAGTCGGTAGAATTTTGGGTCAATATTTGACTTTAATGTGTACTGTTCTTTATAGAGACTCCATTTAAGTTCAGATTTAAAGCGTTGTGAGTTAAAAGTAAGTGGCTCTTTTGTAGTATTAAAATAACAGCGCTCGCTTTTAAGCAGTTCTTGAACAATTACATAGCCTATGGTTCCCTCTAGTTTAGAGTCACCACGAGAATATCGGTTGCTGTACATACCTTTTGTTAAACCAACAATATTGAGATCATCAGCACTTTTTATCTCACTATAGTAGTAACTATCTATAAACTTATGACTCTCTAAGTGTGTTCCCTGACTAAGTTTTCCATTTTTTAAAAATTTTGATTTATAAAAGAGTAGGTCATCTTGATAAAGCGACCCCTCACTAAAGAGACGATAGGTAATAAAATACTCATTTTTATCTCCTTTTGTCTCTGAAGAAACACTCTTTTTCTCTAAATTGTCTAACCATTTATCTAATGGATTTTTTGAATGTATCCCATTAGAAAACGCAAACTTAGATGTTTGACTCACCACATAAGCCGTACATACCGCTACAACATGCTTGCAGTTATAGCCTACAGGACAACTGCACTGCCCTTCAATGTAAATTTCAGCATCTTCATCGTTAATTTCAATATATTGTCTGTATTTATTGTAGCCACTTCCTTTAACAACTCCTGACAAGGTTAATGTAAACAGATCGTTTTCATCAACAGTACAACTTAAAACTTTGCTAGAGTGATAATAGCCCAAACCCTTGCTATAAGCATTGTTATATGCGTTCTCTTTAATATCGTTATGTGTTACTTTCATTCACTTCCAATAGTTTTATGGTATTGCATAAATTTAATAAGAGATTATACACTTTTAAGGTCACCTCTAAAAACTAACTCTATTTTTTGCACTCTGCTAAGTTTTTTAATCTCATATTCTCGTTTTGAGGCGGAGCTTTTATCATGATTTTCTTCGGAATAGACTACGATAACCGGTCTTCTGTTTCTGGTATATTTAGCCCCTTTAACAGAGCTATTATGCTCTAGCAGGCGACGTTCTAAATCAGTGGTGATACCGGTGTAGTAGGTATTATCACTGCATTTTAAGATATAGACATAGTAGGACATCTATTTCATTGAGAACTTAAACATTTTTTCCATAGCTATAGCCTCATCACGACCATATACAATTATTTCATCATCAACAATAATCTCTTTGGAGTCAATCTTGTTCGGATAGTCTACAAAGTTTAAAATATGTTTAATGGCATTAATTCTGGCTCTTTTTTTATTGTCACTCTTAACAATAGTCCAAGGTGCTGCTTCGGTATGCGTAGCACTTAGCATCATAAATTTTGCAAGTGAATACTCATCCCAAAGTCGTTGAGACTCTTTATCTACCGGAGAAAGCTTGTACTGTTTTAGAGGGTCAGTCTCTCTTGCTTTAAATCGTCTCGCCTGCTCTTTTTTTGAAACTGAGAAGTAAAATTTGAAAATTTGAATGCCTTCATCAACAATCATATCTTCAAACTCTGGAGCATCTTTTAAAAACTTATGATGCTGTCGCTCACTACAAAAACCCATTACCGGCTCAACCATAGAGCGGTTATACCAACTTCTATCAAACATTACAATCTCGCCAGCAGCTGGTAGGTGTGTGACATAGCGTTGAAAATACCACTGTGTCGTCTCTTTATCACTAGGTTTTTCAAGAGCAACAACTCTAGCACCACGAGGGTTAAGATGCTCCATAATTCTTTTAATAGTGCCGCCCTTGCCTGCAGCATCACGACCTTCAAAGATCATTAAAATTTTAAGACCCTTATCTTTTACATGGTTTTGAAATTTTAGAAGCTCAACTTGAAGCTTTGATAACTCTTTCTCATACGCTAACGTCTCTTTTTTGACCCAAATCTGGACCTTACCATCTCTATTTTTATCTTTTTTTTCAGTTCCCATATTTTATAAGCCTTTTATTAATTCGTAAATTTACCACTACTCATTCTCTGCGCGTCCATAATCTCAACCTCTCTCGCTCCTGAAATAACAACATTAGGATTAACAGAGTAATCAAGTGTTTCATCTCTGCCTTCATAATTAATAGAGTTTAAAATTACTTTTAATGCCTCTAAGCGTGCCATGTGTTTATCGTTTGAGCGAACTACTGTCCATGGAGCATCATGAGAATGTGTTCGTTTAATCATCTCATACTTTGTATTGGTAAAGTCATCCCAACGCTCTTGAGCCTGCATATCAATTTCACTCAATTTCCATTGACGTAACGGATCTGTTTTACGGCGTTCAAAACGTCGTGCCTGCTCATCTTTGGTAACTGAAAAGTAGAGTTTAATTAAGATAGTACCTTGACGTGTTAAATCTCTCTCAAATCCCTTAACACCTTTCATAAAATCGTCATACTGCTTCTTGGTACAAAAATCAAAAACCGACTCTACCATCGCTCGGTTATACCAACTTCTATCAAATAGCACAATCTCTCCAGCTCTCGGAAAGTGCTGAATATACTTTTGATAGAACCACTGCGTGCGCTGCTCTTCTGTTGGTTTACCAAGAGCAACCACACGGTAATGTTTTTCATCCATATAGCGTGTTACTCTTCGTATAGTCCCGCCCTTACCTGCAGCATCACGACCTTCAAAGAGTATGGTCATCTTCTGCTCACTCTCTTCAAGGTACTTTTGCAGTTTAATTAGTTCTGCCTGATACGGTTTTAACTCCTGTTCTTGAGCTCTTTTTTGTTTAGCTTTATTTTCAAAACTATTACCTGATTTTGATTCTTTAAATACATGTATTAATTCATCGAGTGAAACAGTGTTGCCGTCTACCTCTATCATAGTATCTTTAGTCATTATTACTCCTACTTTTTATCGAAAATACATTTGATTCATTTATATCAAAATATATAGTCTCTATTGCATTGAACACTTTAAACTTAATCTTATAAACACTCTCTTTACAGATTCCCTTTGAGACAAAAACAGGTATATTAGTATAATATCTGCATATATAACTTTTTGAATGATGCCTATTATATAAATATATAATACTGTCTGATAACGCTCTTAAAGAGTGTTCAAAGAATTCACCAATATCAGAACTTCTATTTTTAACCTTATGAAAAATATTACTACTCACACCAACTGGTACATATAGACTTAAGTGAGAGTAATGCGATCTGTTATTTTTAAAAATCAAATCACCCTGAATGATATCTTCATCTTCTAAATAAATATCTTTCATACCTGTAATCTCTAAAATCTCAACATCTACATTGCCCCATAAAGTAACGAGTTGTCTCAAAAGAACCTTTAATCTTCTTCTATTTTTATCTTGTTTAACTATATTCTTCTCCGCTACTTAATTGTACATCTTTGCTTCTTGTTTAACAACTAAGCTTATGAGTTATGGCATAGACTTTTAAAAAAACTTCAGACTGCTTCCTAGCGTAACACATCAACATATGTTCTATTTTTAGTAGGTAAATCCACGAAATATAAAACTAACCTTAACCCAAAGCTTTTTGCTCAAATAAACTAGCTGTAAAGTCATCACTATAGGCACAATTTCTCTTAATGTCTGCCATTATTGTTTTACCAGCAGGAAGAACTTTTTTATCTTTGTTAGCATTTAAAAATATTTGATATAGGTTAATAGCAAAACTCCTAAGAATAGCTATTGAGAATGGTTCTTTATGTGCGATATGATCATCTTCTTCCATAAGCATATCTAAATGGTAATGATAAGTCTCAACTCTCCAGTGTTGCAATATTTTCTGATGAAATTCCTTTGCTGTTGTCTTAAAGTTAGCCATTCAATATTGAGTTGTCGTTTTAACTTCTCCTGTAATTGGACTTGTTAATGTTTTAGTGACTTTGATAAGAGATTGAATATTATTGAAGTTCTCGTGACACATAACTAAATTGGTATTTTTGTTTTGAAA
>JAYEKO010000038.1:0-4012 GCA_034661055.1 Campylobacterota bacterium | reverse complement strand
TTGAACCTTTTTTAGAGAGTTTCAAAATATTAGAATTTACTCAAGTATCAAGTCTTATATTTGCAAAAGAAAAAGCACGATTGAAGAAAAGTGGTAATATTATTGCCGATATGGATTTAATGATTGCAAGTATTGCTATTGAAAATGATTGTACTTTAATTAGCAATAATATTAAGCACTTTGATAGAATACAAAACCTAGAACTTGAACCAAAGTTATAACAAATGCAAGGAGCAAATACATATTTAGATGAAGATGATTTGACTGAGGTGTATGCAAACTTTCATGGTATGATTGTAGAGTATATGAAGTTACATAGCTCCCGTAAAGGAGTAGAAATTATTTTTTAAGAGAGGCTTTTTGCTTTTTTTTCTCTTCATTAAAACTTTTTTTGATACCAATCAACTCATAGAGGCTGACCTCTGGCTCAGATGCTGCAATGATTCTATCAGTTGCTTCATATTTATCTCTCATCTTCTCTATGTTTTTATAACCTTTATCGTTAATTTCATTGGTTGCGATATTAATAGATCCAGCCCACATTAAAACAATCATGAGCCAGACTGTTTTTTTAGCATTGGCATAGACTCCAATAAAGTGAAAAGCTATGCTTAAAATAACTGCTAGTGTAAGTACAATAGGAAGGTTCATAGCTTAATCTTTTCGCCACGAGGCTTCATAGTAAGGTTTGTATCTTCAAACATCTTGTCTCCAAAACTTTTTACGGCAAATGTACCTAAAACCATCAATAAAACGACAAGACTAAGAAATACTAGTGCCATCCCAAATCGTTTAAAAAAGGCTATCACTGAGGGATATCTTTTGGTGCCATTGGCTCATAATCTACACATCTTGCGGTGTGAAAATCACGTACATGATTGTCAGATGCAAAAAGGTCACCTTCTAAACGCCACTCTAACTCTTTAGATATTAAGACAGAGCGAGATATGGTCCGCTGCATCTTATTTTCACAGATAATGGTTCCACCCTCATTAAATATCTCTTTAACAACAGCCATACGCGCCGTTGTTACATAGTAGTGTGCCGCAATCATAATAGACATAAGCAGAGTAACACCAATCATTCCGCGTTTAAATGCCACACGAGGTACAAAGTCTCGTGTGGTAACAATTGCCGTAACAACTAAAATAAAAATTCCTATAACAATATAGACAATCTCTAATTCAAAAAATAGTTTCATTTTTTCCCTTTTTTATTGCGCTGAATATTCTGTTTCCCAAGCTTCAAAAGCTGGGGTAAAGTATTCAATGCGTACTTTTTTAAATTCACGTGACGAATAGAGTGGCATATGAGCCTTAGACTCAATCTCTTTACTCATCTCCTCTATAATTCCATTGGTCTCCTCTGTTGTTTTACCATGAACCATAGTAAAAAGGTTGTAAGGCCAATTTGCATATTTTGGACGAAGATAGCAGTGACTTACAGCACTAAATGCAGCTGCTTTCTCACCAATAACCTCTCCATTAGCTTCATTAACATTCCAAACAACCATAGCATTGGCATTAAAGCCCGCTTTTCTATGGTTTAAAATAGATGCAAAACGACGCATAATTCCAGCTTCTTGCAATTCTATCAAAATAGAGAAAAATCTCTCATAATTTATGTCAAGTTCTTCAATAATTTTTTTAAATGGTTCGCTTACCATCTCAATATCATATTGTGCTCTTTGAATAATTTGGTGATGTAGAGGCGAGAGCTCAATATCAGCATGAACTACTTTTTTAACTTTCTCTTTTTTATCATCTTTACCTGTAGTGTTTAGCTTTACTGAAATTTTAAAAAGTTTAAGCGTTGGTAGCATGATGTAGTCATCTGCGCCTGTCACACGTGCAAGTATTTCTAAGGTTTTTTCCAGTCCAAGTTTTGAATCTGGTGCAACTGCAAGAGTAAACCAGATGTTAAAGTCATGATTACGCTCATAGTTATGTGAAATACCTGGGTGAGAGTTAATGATTTTAACAGCATCGCTGATTTTTTCAGGAGCAATCTTAAAGGCAACAAGTGAAGATTTGTAACCTAAGCGTTTAGTATCAAAAATTGCAGAAGTCTGGCGAATAATATTGTTGCTCTTTTCCTCTTGTAAAATAGCAAGGACTTCATCTTCGCTTATACCTAACTCATCGGCAATAGCCTCAAACGGTTTGGCAACTAGGGGAAATTTCTTTTGAATTCTGGAAAGAATCTCTTGTTTCATGCTTATATTTCTTTTTATAATAATTTTGTTAATGAAAATTGTATCTCTTTTAAATTAATTTCAATTGATGTGTATCAAAATCTTATGTTTACTTTTAATGTATGCTTGCATCTTAAAAGAATATGCTACTATTTCACGCAGAATTATTATAAGGACTGCTAATGGGCTATTTTCCAGCTTTTTTAAAACTAGATAATAAAAAGATTTTAATTGTTGGCGGTGGTTTTATCGCCTATGAGAAATTAGATCACCTTTTAGACTTTACTAAAGACATTAAAGTTATTGCTCCTGACCTTAGTGAAGAGATGCATTCTCGTATTGCCAAAGAGAATTTGGTGTATGAACAGCGAAAATATGAGATAGGTGATATCAAAGAGTTTGCAGTTGTTATTGTTGCTGTAGATGATATACTGCTACAGTCTGAGATATTTCAAGAGTCAAAGCAGTACAACTGTCTGTGCAACTCTGTTGACTCAGTAGATTACTGTGACTTTATTTTTCCATCGTATGTCAAAAAAGATGATTTGACTATTGCTATTTCAACCTCAGGTGCGTCACCTGCTATGGCAAAACATCTAAGACGGTACCTACAAAACTTAATTCCTGATGGAATTTCAGAATTTTTGGTAGAGATGAAACAGTTACGTAAAACATTACCAAAAGGTAAAGAACGCATGAAAATGCTTGATAAAAAAGCAGAAGACTATATTAAAAATTGGAGTAAGTAATGACACCTAAAAAAGGACTATTTCTAGGATTTTTGTTTGCATTTTTAGTGCTTGGATTTGTTGCAATGCAACGTGCTATGCCTGATGCAAAAGAGGAGAGAATCTATAAGGCTATTAAGGTCTATAGCCCCTATAAACTAGAAAAAATTACAGGTGGGTTAGCCATTATTGATTCTAGAACTGGTGAAAAAGAGAAACCAAGCGCAGCTGAAGTCTTACACCGATATGATGAACTAGATAAAGAGTGGGGAGTGAAACACTTAAGAGTTGAAAGCGGCCATGTTGTCGTCATGGGTGAAAATAACCAGAGTGTTGTTAAAATTTTCATTGAAACAGAAAAAGAGCGTGCATTTTTACAGCAATTTTTTGGAATCTAGGTAATTATTGAGAGAGTGTCTCTTTCTCATCCTTAAGTTTTAGTGACATATAAAATGCAAAAAATAGCATTAGAAGTGTTAGAACATAAAGGGTTTCATAGCTGCTTACATGTAAAATTAATCCACCTAAAATTGAGAAGAACATTCCCAAAGAGATAATATTCATCTGTAGTGCAACATAGACTGGGCGCTTCTCTTCTGGCGCCACTATTAAGATAAGGTTCCCTGAAGCGATACGGTTTCCATCTGTAGCTGCTCCTACCAAAAAGAATATGGCGATGTACTCATTGAGTGTTGATGCATTTAGAGCTAATATAACAGCACTAATGTGAATTAACAGTGCAATATTTGCCGTAAGACGGTTGTGACCATGACTACTAAGTCTTCCCCATAAAAAGTTACTTAGCATTGCGCCGATCATTTGAGAAGTAATCAATATACCAACAGCAGTTCCTGTTAAGTTAATAGTCTCTTTTGCATCAAGAATAATAAAAGGCAGTGAGATAAGATAGGCGTAGGCAAAAAGAAATGTCGTAATTTGAATTTGTAAATTTTTGTCACTTTTTAGCAGCGCAATAGAGTTTTTTAAAAAACTGCTAAAGCTCTTCTCTCTTTTTGATACTTTCTCTTTGACAGGTTCATCAACAGTACCCATTGCAAGATAGCCAAACCCCATTAAAAAGGAGCTAATA
>JAYEKO010000037.1:0-18633 GCA_034661055.1 Campylobacterota bacterium | reverse complement strand
AAAGTGATGCTGATGATATTAAAAAAATATTTCATCTTAGCAAAAAGAGCTATAAGCGTGCACTGACTGAGCTTCAAGATAAACAAAGCATAGAAGTTAAAGAGACCGGCATCTATATTAAGGATCTATGATGGCAAAAAAGAAAAAAAGCATAGAGTATTCAAGCGAAAATATTCTTTTCATAATTGATAAAATAAAATATAAACTTATTCGTTTTCATCCATCATCTATGGCTGTCGATGTAAAAATAATTGAAGATGATGCACAAAAAGGGATGGTAAAAATTGGATTTGCCCAACTTCCTCGTGAAATTAAACAACTAGTTAAACCTCAAAAATAAAGGAATTTTATGTCAAACAGTATTAATGAAGAACTCTTTGAGCAAATAAAATCTCTACTCATTGAAAATGAACGTCTTTTTTCTAAACTTCGTCGTACTGCTGAGCAATATAAGAGTATCGATTTTGATGAGAGCGGTCTGTATGATGACGATGAAGAGACAGCAATAAGACACTGGGATAAACTAAGCTCAAAAATAACACTCAATCTAAATGATACTATAGAAGATTACACTGTTACACGATTAGAAGTAACATCTCCTGATAAGTATAGTGTCTGTTTTGAGGTTTCTAATGGAGAGGAGTCACATAAATTACATGTAAGTTACCTCAATGAGGGGGAACTTACAATTTCATAAATACATGTAAATAAAATTTACATGTATTTTAGAGGTGCCTTTATTTACTTGTAACGGTAGGTAATTCTACCCTTGTCAAGACTATATGGTGTTAGTTCAACTTTCACCTTATCACCTGGTAAGATTTTAATGTAGTGCATACGCATTTTTCCAGCAATATGACATAAAATCACGTGTGTATTCTCTAACTCAACGCGAAACGTTGCATTTGGCAAAGCTTCAATAATTTTGCCGTCTACTTCAATGACATCACTTTTAGCCACTATGTATCCTTTTAAATTTTATCTCATACAAGAGATAGTATTTCTGCTTTACCGTTGATTACTGCAACAGTATGCTCATAATGTGAGCCGCGTAATCCATCGGCACTAACTACATCCCACTTATTTTGTAAAATCTTACTTGTTCCATCTTTTTGACAGATCATCGGTTCTAAACAAAACACCATACCATTTTTCATTTTTGGTCCAGCCTTTACTTTAGTTCCTTCAAGATAGTTTGGAATTTGAGGGTCTTCATGAGGTTTTTTACCAATACCGTGACCACAAAAGCCACGAAGTGGTACATAACCTCGTCCCTCAATAAACTGTTCTAGCTCATAAGAAAGCTCTTTAAAACGCATACCATCTTTAATAATATCTATTGCAAAATAGAGTGCATCTTTAGAACAGGCAATAAGATCTTCATCTTTTTTAGTTATCTCTCCAACGCCCATACTAATCGCAGCATCACCAAAATAGCCATCAAGCTCAGTACCAATATCATAACCGATAATATCACCTTCTTGAAGCTTATAGTCTGTTGGAATTCCGTGAATAATTACTTCATTAAGCGAACAGCAAACAGCATTTGGAAAACCATACAGTCCTTTAAAAGAGGGTTTAGCACCTTGACTTCTAACATAATCTTCTGCCATGGCATCTAAATCTTTTAGTGAAGCGCCTACTTTGGTATTTTGTTCGAGGAGTTGAAGAGCACCGCCAACAATTTTGTTAGCAGCACGAAGTTTTTCAATTTCTAGAGGTTTGCGAAGCGCAATGGCCATCGTTATAGACCAACCGCACTAATAGTTTCATATTTACTCATATAAACCTGAGCCTCTATCTTTCTCATTGTGTCAAGTGCAACTTGAACCACAATAAGTACTGCGGTACCACCAAAGAAGAACGGTACACCGACTCCTTTAATGATCATAAACGGCAGTGTAGCAACCAGTCCTAAATAGATAGCACCGGTAATAGTTAAACGAGATGCAGTCTCATTTAGAAACTCTTTAGTCGAGTTACCTGGACGTACACCTGGGATAAAACCACCTTGGCGTTTTAAGTTATCTGAGATATCTTTAGCATTGAATGTAATTGATGCATAAAAGAATGCAAAAAATACAACAAATAAGAATGTCAAGAGGTTAAAGAAATATCCGTTAGGATTAAGTAAATCTGCAACCGATTGAATATACGGATTTGTACTGCTTGAAAGTACTGTCATCGGGAACATCAAAATTGCCGATGCAAAGATAACCGGAATAACACCAGAGAGGTTAATTTTAACAGGAATGTAGTTCATTACACGCTTGTTTTGGTTCTGCATCATTGTCTTTTTAGCATAAGTCACCGGAATACGGCGTTCACCAAGCTCTACATAGATAATTACAAATACAGTAGCAAGGATTAACGCAATAATAAATAGTAGCGTTAAAAAGCTCATTGCACCTGTATTAATCATAGTAACACTCTGACCAATAGCACTTGGAAGTGCAGAGACAATACCCGCAAAGATAATTAAAGAGATACCGTTACCGATACCACTTTGTGTAATCATTTCACCAATCCACATCAATAACATAGTACCTGCTAACATCGATACTGCTGCAAGTAAAATAAATGTATTTTGCTCAACCAAAATAGCACTACTGCCATCTGGGCCTGTAAGACTCTGCAGACCAACACTAACACCAATTGCTTGTACTAATGTAATTGCAATCGTTGCATAACGAATAATCTGCATATATTTAACCATACCATCACGCTCTTTTTTCATCTGACCTAACGTTGGAAAGGTAGCTGCTAAAAGTTCCATAATAATTGAAGCGGTAATGTAAGGCATAATACCAAGAGAGATAATAGAGAGACGTTCAACAGCGTTACCGCTGAACATATTCATTAAACCAAGAGCGTCACTTGAGTGTGAATCGAAAAAAGATGCGATTATTGATGCATCCACACCCGGTACTGGCACGTATGCCAATAGACGGTAGAGGAATAAAAAACCAACTGTAATTAAAATTTTATTTACGAGTTGCTTATTCAAAATTAATTTCCTGTAGTTGTAACGTTTTCGTCTTTAATTTTAGAAGCAAGATCTTTAGCAGATGCTCCAACAAGTTTAACACGAGTTACTGCTTTGTTTAGCTTATGAACCGAACGGATATTTTCCATTGTGATTTCAGCTAACTCAGCTACTACTTTGATTTTCTCTACATTAATAACATAAGGTTTTACGTTACGTGAAAAGAAACCAATTTTAGGAAGACGTTTTGCAAGTTGCATCTGTCCACCCTCAAAGTTACGCTTACGCTTGTAACCTGTACGAGATTTTTGACCATTTTGTCCACGAGCTGCATTCTTACCCCAACCACTTGCTTGACCACGGCCAACGCGTTTACGTGAATGAGTAGAACCAGCTGCTGGGCTTAAGTTTTCTAATGCCATCTTGCTTATCCTTTTAAACTTGCAAGTGCTTCAATAGTAGCACGAACAACAGTGTTTGGATTATTTGAACCCAAAGACTTAGTTAAAATATCTTGAACTCCTGCAAGCTCAAGAACTGGACGCATCGCACCACCAGAGATAACCCCAGTACCTTCAGATGCAGGTTTCATAAGAACACGACTTGCATTATATTTATATTCAATATCATGCGCGATAGTCGTCCCTTTTACATTTACAGTTGTAAGATTTTTAAACGCGTTATCCACTGCTTTTTTAATAGCATCTGGAACTTCTTTCGCTTTACCAGTACCATAACCAACAGTACCATTTTTATCTCCAACTACAACAAGTGCTGTAAAACGGAAACGACGTCCACCTTTTACAACTTTTGTTACACGACCGATATTTACGATCGATTCTTCAAAGTCTTCTTTGTTAATTTCCATCATCGATCCCTTAGAACTTAATTTCGTTTGCACGAAGTGCTTCAGCAAATGCAGCAACTACACCGTGATATTGGTAACCGTTACGATCAAAATAAATCGCACTGATTCCAGCATCTTTAAGTGTTGCAGCAAACGCTTCACCAAGTTTTGCAGCGCCTTCTTTATTTGCAGCTAAACCTAATGGCTTAGAGCTAATAGCAGCTACTGTATTGCTAACTGTATCATCAATCGCTTGAACGCTTAAATAGCGATTTGAACGAAAAATAGATACACGTGGCTGAGAAGCAGTTCCGCTAATATGTTTACGGATACGGCGCTTACGTTGAACACGACGAGCCGATTTAGCTTTTAAATTTTTTGCAGTCATCTCATAGCCCCTTATTTACCAGCAGTTTTACCGGCTTTACGCACGATATGCTCTTCAAGATATTTAACACCTTTACCTTTATACGGCTCAGGTGGACGGAATGCGCGAATCTCAGCTGCTGCCTGACCCACTTTTTGATTGTCGATACCTTTAATAGTAACAACATTTTTCTCAACACTCATCTCAAGACCATCAATAATTGGATAGTCAATATCATGAGAGTGACCAAGTTGTAGATTAAGTACTTTACCTTTAACAGCAGCACGATAACCAACACCATTGATCTCTAATTGTTTTGTATAACCAGTTGTTAAACCAGTAACGATATTTGCAGCTAAAGCGCGGTATGTACCCCAGAATGCTCTATCTTGTTTATCATCTGAATTTGTAGAAAACGTTAACGTGTTATCTTCAAAAGAGACACCAACATTACCTTTAGTGTCTAATTCACACTTGTTTTTACCTTTTTCAAATGTAACAATAGCACCATCAATGCTTACTTTAATTTCTGATGGAATTGAAACAGGTTTTTTACCAATACGACTCATAATCTATCTCCCTACCATACTGTACAAAGCACTTCACCACCAATGCCAAGCTCGTAAGCTTTATCATTAGCAAGAACACCTTGTGATGTTGAAACAATAATAGTACCATAACCGTTTTTGAAACGCTTAACGTCTTCTTTACCTTTATAGACACGACGTCCAGGCTTAGAAACACGTTTCATTTCATTAATTACAGTACGACCATTATCATCATACTTTAAAACAACATTAATAGTCTTTTTGTTACCATCTTCAATAACGTTAAAACTCTCAACATAACCTTTGTCAGCTAAAATACCAACAACAGCTTCTACAGACTTTGAATGCATTAGTGTAGTAACATCTAATTTACGCATTGCAGCATTACGGATACGTGTTAAAGAATCCGAAATTAAATCATTAATCATTAAATTTCCTTATTTTGCAGTTAAAACAACTGCTAATAGCTAGGAGTTTCAAGTTGGGGCGTAAGCCTACCAACTCGACTTTCTAACACCTGGGATTAATCCCTCATTTGCCATTTTTCTAAAACAGATACGGCAGATACCAAAATCACGAAGAACAGAGTGCGGACGACCACAGATCTGACAACGTGTATAACCACGTACTTTAAATTTTGGAGTACGCTTTGCTTTTGCGATCATTGACTTCTTAGCCATCTTCTCTTCCTTTAGTAAATGGTACACCTAGCGCTTCAAGAAGAGCAAAGCCCTCTTTATCAGAGTTAGTTGTTGTTACTACAGTAATATTCATACCGTGAATCTGCATGATAGAGTCATATGATACTTCTGGGAAGATCAACTGCTCAGTAAGACCGAAGTTATAGTTACCACGACCATCAAAACCATTACGTGGAATACCACGAAAGTCTTTCATACGAGGAAGTGCAATTGAAACTAAACGATCCATAAATTCATACATTTTAGCACCACGTAGTGTTACTCTAACACCAACTGGCATACCTTCACGTACCTTAAAACCTGCAACAGATTTTTTAGCATGTACAACACTTGCATGTTGTCCAGCAATTGTACTGATTGTCTCTTGAATGTTCTGAATCAGCTTATTGTCTTTCATTGCAAAACCAGCACCAACGCTAATTATGATTTTCTCAAGACCAGGAATCTCCATTGCATTTTTAATGTCTAAAGACTCTTGAAGTTGAGGTTTTAGTGCAATATATTTATCTTTTAATCTTGCCATAAATTATGCCTCCACTTTACGTACATTTGAAGCATCAATTGGCATCTCTTTATTACTAAAGCCGCCTTTTGGATTCTCTTCAGTTGGTTTAATCGCTTTTTTAGCAACCTTACAACCCTGTACAATAACTTTATTATTCTTTGGCATTACTGCGATAACTTCTGCTTTAGTGCCTTTATCGTCACCAGCAAGGATCTCTACAGTGTCACCTTTTTTGTAATTAAACTTTGCCATTAAACAACCTCCGGAGCTAGTGATACAATCTTCATAAAACCAGCATAACGTACTTCACGACCAACTGGGCCAAAAATACGTGTACCAATTGGCTCTTTTTTAGCATCAAGAATTACCGCTGCATTGTCATCAAAACGGATTAGTGAACCGTTTTCACGTTGTACTTCTTTATGAGTACGAACAACAACTGCTTTAACTACTTGACCTTTTTTAACTTTACCAGTCGGAACCGCTTTTTTAACAGAAGCAACAATAACGTCACCTACTGTAGCGTAACGGCGCTTTGAGCCACCAAGTACTTTAATACACATGATCTCTTTGGCACCAGTATTATCTGCAACATTAAGACGTGTAAAACTCTGGATCATAACTGAGCCCCTTTTACAACTGTTTTAAGTCTAAAAGACTTTGTTTTAGATAATGGGCGACATTCGATTGCAATAATCTCATCACCAACTTTTAATTCATTGCTTTCATCATGTACAAGGTACTTTTTGAAACGCTTTACAACTTTGTGGTAACGTGGGTGCATTACACGACGCTCAACAACAATTGATGCTGTCTTATCGCCTGAAATTTTAACTACATTACCTTGGACTTCACGTTTGTGTGTCATCAATAGCCCCTTACTTAGCCGCGCTAAGCGCGGTGTTGATACGTGCAATTGTTTTTTTAGCATCACGAAGTTCACTCGTGTTGGTTAATTGCATCATCTTTTGCTTAATCTTCAAAGTAAAAAGCTCAGTCTTTTTCTCTTTAAGCATTCCTTGAAGTTCTACAGCAGTTTTATCTGTCAAATCAGAATATTTCATTGCTCATCTCCTGTGTGACAATTTTAGTTTTGAATGGTAACTTGTGCATAGCAAGTGTTAACGCTTCACGCGCTAAAGTCTCATCAACACCACCCATTTCAAAAATAATACGACCCGGCTTAACATTCATAACCCATTTATCAACTGGTCCTTTACCCTTACCCATACGAGTTTCAAGAGGCTTAGCAGTTAATGGTTTAGCTGGAAAAACACGAATCCAGATTTTACCTTGACGTTTAATATGACGTGTTGAAGTAATACGCGCTGCTTCAATTTGACGAGATGAAATACGACCCGCTTCAACTGCTTTAAGTGCAATATCACCAAACGAAATAGTATAACCGCTACGTGCTTTACCACGGTTACGGCCTTTCATCATTTTACGATATTTTGTTCTTTTTGGCATTAACATGATTATTCAGCCTTTCCACTATTATCGCGTCTTGGAGCACGCTTACGTTGGCGCTCAGATTTCTCTTCTTTAACTTCTGCAGGAACACCTTTAGCTAGAACTTCACCTTTGAAGATCCAAACTTTAATACCGATAATTCCGTAAGTTGTATGTGCTTCAGCAAAACCGTAATCGATTTTTGCACGCAGTGTATGAAGTGGAACACGTCCCTCTAAATACCACTCAGTACGAGCCATCTCAGCACCACCAAGACGACCAGCTACTGCAACTTTAATACCTTTAGCGCCTGAACGCTGAGCACCTTGCATAACTTTTTTCATTGCACGTCTAAAAGCGATACGACGCTCTAGTTGTGTTGCAACGTTTTCAGCTACAAGTTGAGCAGAAGCCTGAGCTTTCTTCTCTTCTTTAATGTTAACAGAGATATCTTTACCAATAAGAGATTGAAGTTTAGTCTTCAATTTCTCAATATCAGCACCTTTTTTACCGATGATAACACCTGGACGAGCTGCTACAATAGTAACACGCAGACGTTTTACCGTACGCTCAATGATGATGTTAGCAACACCAGCATAGTAGAGCTCTTTTTTCAAGAATGTACGGATTTTATGATCTTCACCTAAACTTGCTGGTGCAGATTTAAAATTTGGATACCAGCGGCTCTCCCAGTTACGGTTGATTCCAAGGCGAAGACCAATAGGATTAACTTTATGACCCATAATTATTTGCCCTCTACTTCTACTAAAATATGTGCTGTTGGTTTACGAATTCCAGACGCCATTCCACGAGCACGTGGACGGTGACGCTTAAGAACCGGACCGTTGTCAACACGACAAGATTTTACAATACAATCTTCTGCTTCTTCACCACTGTTAGCTACTGCTGATGCAAGAACTTTAGAGATGATTTTTGCCGCTTTGTTTGGAGTGAACTCTAAAGCTGCAAGAGCTTCTTCAGCATTCATTCCCTGAATTTCACGTGCAATAAGACGTGATTTAATTGGTGATACACGGATAAACTTTAATAATGCTCTAGCCATGATTAACCTACCTTCTTCTGTACAGAACCTTTATGGCCCTTAAATGTACGAGTCGGTGCGAATTCACCAAGTTTATAACCAATATGATTCTCTGTAACATATACAGGAACAAATTGACGACCATTGTGAACATTTAATGTCATACCAATCATTTCAGGCATTACCGTCGAACGACGTGACCATGTTTTAATTGGCTTTTTACTATTTTCCTCTTTCGCTTGAAGCACTTTTTTCATTAAGTGATCATCAACGAATGGGCCTTTTTTTACTGAACGAGCCATTATTAACCTACCCTTTTAGCATTTGGTTTACGACGTGTAATAATAAGTTTATCACTTGCTTTCTTACGACGAGTCTTAGCACCCTTAGTCGGTTTACCCCATGGAGTAACTGGATGACGACCTGAATTCGTTTTACCTTCACCACCACCATGCGGGTGATCAATTGGATTCATTGCAGAACCACGAGTTTGAGGACGCTTACCTAAGTGACGTTGACGACCCGCTTTAGCAATAACAATATTACCAAACTCTTCGTTTCCAACACTACCGATAGTAGCAATACACTCACCAAGAACGTAACGCATCTCTGAAGATGGAAGACGTACTGAAACGTATTTACCGTCACGACCCATAATCTGTGCAGATCCGCCAGCTGAACGAACCATCTGTCCGCCTTTACCAGGCTTAAGCTCAATATTATGAATTAAAGTACCCACTGGGATATTTTTAATTTTCATCGCATTACCAGCTTTAATATCAAGACCGGTATCTGAAGACTGGATTACATCACCAACTTTTAAACCTTTTGGTTGAATCACATAACGTTTTTCACCATCAGCATAGTTAACAAGTGCAATACGACAGTTACGGTAAGGATCATACTCGATCGCAGCTACTGTAGCAGGAATATCTAATTTGTTACGTTTAAAGTCAACAATACGGTAAAGCTTTTTAGCACCCGCTTGTCTGTGACGAGATGTAATACGACCATTGTTGTTACGACCAGAGTGAGTTGGAAGTTTAACAAGCAGTGAACGTACTGACGCTTTTGCTGTAATGTCCGAGCTATCAACGTTTGTATAAAAACGACGACTCGGTGTTAGAGGTCTATATGTTTTAATCGCCATAATTACACCGCCAAGCTTTCAATTTGTGCACCTTCTGGTAATTGAACATAAAACTTCTTGAAGTTATTTTGTTTACCAGCAACACCACGGAAACGTTTAACTTTTCCCGCTTGATTAAGTGAGTTAATACGAGTTGGAACAATTCCAAAGTACTCACGAAATACCTCTTTTAGACCTGTTTTAGTCATACGTGGAGATGTCTGTACTACTACAATTCCATCTTCTTGCATACCAAGAGTCTTTTCTGTATAGATAATTGATTTAATATCTGTAATATCTGCCATCTATTTAGCCTCACTTACAAGATTTTCCCAAACAGCTTTTTCCATCACTACTGAGCGATATGTTGCTGCTAAGAATGCGTTTAATTCGTTCTCTTCAACTAAATAAGTTTTCTGAATATTACGAAATGCCATAAATGTCTTCTCATCAATAATTGATTTAACAAATAGTGCATCACGAGTTCCAATTTTGTTGAACATTGCTACAGCATCTTTTGTTTTACCAGAAGCTACTTCAATGCTATCAACAATAAATAGTTTACCATCAGCTGCTAATGCATCAAGAGCAAATTTAAGAGCAAGTTTTTTCTGCTTTTTATTTACTTTTTGATCATAGTTACGGTTAGCACGAGGGCCAAAAGCGATTCCACCGCCTACCCAGATAGGAGAACGAGTTGAACCGGCACGAGCACCACCACGGCCTTTTTGAGCCCATGGTTTCTTACCACCACCGCTTACATCTGAACGACTTTTAGTCGATGCAGTGTTAGCACGGATACCTGCTTGGTATGACTTAACATACAAATAAAGGTTATGTGGATTGATATCCGAAAAGCTCTCTGGCAATGCTAGCTCAGACGCTTTTTCAAAATTTTCATTTAATACAATTGCATTCATTATTTAACAACCTTTACACGACCTAGTGCGCCATTAGGACCAGAAACAGATCCAGTAACAGCCAATACACCATTTTCAGCGTCAAAAGAGACAATGCTGTTCTTTACAGTAACTTGAACGTTACCATATTGACCTGGCATTTTCTTACCTTTCATTACACGACCTGGCCACTCAGCATTACCGATTGAACCAGTGCGTCTACCAAATCTGTGACCGTGTGATGCAGGACCACCACCGAAGTTCCAACGCTTCATAGCACCGGAAAAACCACGACCTTTAGTAGTAAAAGTACTTTTAACTACACTTGCTTCACCCAGTGGTGCCATATCTAAATCGCCAGCCTCTGTGTTAGCAACACTCATTGTTGCAAAACGATTGAACTCAGCAGCAAGAGAATATTTCTTCTGTTGACCTTCAATTGTTTTATTCATTTTTTTACCACTGCTATATGCAACGATTGCTGTACCATCTGTTACTTCGCAAACTTTAGCTTCAACTACTTTAAGTAGAGTAACTGGTTTTGCTGGTACTGTGATTGTACGGCTCATACCGATTTTTTCAACAATATATTCCATTGGTTACTCCTTACTTATCCATAGAGCGAACTTCTACATCCACTTCCGGCGCTAAATCTAATTTCATTAATGAATCAACAGTGTCTGGTGTAGCAGATACGATGTCAATTAAACGAGCGTGCATACGGATCTCAAACTGCTCACGTGAATCTTTATTTACGTGTACAGACTTAAGAACTGTATATTTACGAATCTTAGTTGGTAAAGGGATTGGTCCACGAATTTCTGCACCAGTACGCTTTACAGCTTCAACAATAGATGCAACTGAACGATCGAGAACTCGATGATCATATGCTCTAAGTTTTAAACGAATTTTTTCCATATTTTTTCCTTACAAAGAACTCGTTAGGTCACTGCCTAACTATAAAAGGGAGCGAAATTATATCCAAGACTGCTCTCATATTCAAGGTTTTTGGGGGTAAAAACTAAATTTACTCTATTTTTATTTCCTTTTAATAAGGAAATGATAAAATTTCAAATACAACTTTGGAGCCAAATAGTGGAAATATTACTTGATGAATATTATAAGCAGAATTTACATGTAAATAACTATGTTGAACGAAAGGTTCAGCTAGACGAGCAGAGTTATGAAATAAATGGGATTACTAGAAGTGGAAAAACCACGCTTGTAAAAAAATATCTGCTTACATGTAAAAAATCAACCTACATCTATATTGACTGTCGTGATATACGAATTGATAGTAACACTATGAATGGCGTTTTAACACGCTATTGTAATCAAAATGGTATTGAGATTGTAGTTTTAGATAATTACAACGAACACTTTAACCTACCTAATGTCAAGCAACTACTTATTACCACAGAAAAACCACTGAACAATCCATACCTACCTTCTATTAAGCTTTCAACTCTCGATTATGAGGAGTTTTTAGCTTATGAGCCAAAGTATGACTCTACCGCACTAAACCATTTCTTGCAACTTGGCGGGCTACCTGCTATGCATACAATTAACAGTGAAGAGCGTCATCTATATATTCAGCAGGCTCTTATGAGATCACTTTCTCAAGTTGAATTTGAAATTGTTTCATTTATTGCTAAGAGTAATAGTTTAAAACTCTCTACCTTTAGTATGTACGAAAAACTTCGAAGTGAACGAAAAATATCTAAAGACATGCTCTATAGAAGTGTTGATTCACTTTTAAAAAGAGACTATCTTTTTCAGGTACCAAAATATAAGCACTTACGAGCAGTCAAAAAAATTTATCTCTGTGATATTGCATTTAAAAATGCACTAACACACCAGAAGAACTTTCGACTTCTATTTGAGAATCTAATCTATTTAGAACTTCATAAACGTAAACGCGAGATTTTTTATGATGACAACATTGACTTCTATGTTCCATCACAAAACCGTATTATTTTATGCATGCCATTTTCCAATGAAGATGTACTTTTTAAGACTGTTGAGAAGATAGAAGAGTTTATTATTACTCATGGCGTTACTGATGTTAAAGTCGTTACTATGAGTTCAGAAGCACAACTGCACCACCCTTTTGTTAATGTTGAGATGTTACCATTTAGCGAGTGGGCAATTATTGAGGGGGAGTAACGTTATGGCACTTTGTGGAATTGATGAAGCTGGTCGCGGTCCTATTGCAGGCTCTTTAGTTATGGCTGGTGTTATTTTACACATACATGTAAAAGGGCTTGATGACTCTAAAAAACTGACTGAAAAACGACGTGAAGCACTTTATGAAGAGATAGTTAAAAACAGCACCTATCACATAGTGAGTTATTCAGCTGCTCAAGTAGATGAACTGGGAATCTCTAAATGCATTAGCAGTGGACTTAAAGATATTATGAAAAATATTGAGAGTGATGACTACCTTTTTGACGGCAACTCCACTTTTGGTGTTACTGGGCTTCGTACTATGATTAAAGCAGATGCTGAGATTACTGAAGTGAGTGCTGCCTCTATTTTAGCCAAAGTAACTCATGACAGAGAGATGCTTGAGTTTGCAAAGCAGTACCCTAAATATGAATTTGAGAAACATAAAGGCTATGGGACAAAATTACATGTAAATGCTATTAAGGAGCATGGCTATTGTGAGGTACATCGTAAAACATTTAGGATTAAGGCTTTAGAAGCCACACTTTTTTAGTATAATCCAACCTATGAAACCTATACAACACATAAAAAATGCACTTAAAGATTTAGATAAAGAGGTTGAGAGCACGCTGCTAAACATCTCTCTTTCACTAACAGAGAAAGACAATGTCATGTTACCCCTGCTGCAACAACAAAAAGTTTTAAAACAGACGCTTGAAGATTTGGAGTACTTAGAAGCAAATCCACCAGCACCAAATCAGGCTTGTGGAATTTCTAAATATCGCAATGACTAAGTCGCTGTTTGTGAATTAGCTCCATAAACACTAACATTGCAGCCAATACAACGAACATCTCACGAATCTCATACTGCATATTGAAAAAATTAAAAATCTCATAATGCAGCATATTAACTCCAATAGAGAGCAGTATAAACCCAAAATGAATTTTAAGAAATTTTGTGCACTCTTGGGTAAAAAGAAAAGCTCCAAACATGGCTACGGCTGCAAGCAGTGTCACCATATCAAAAACAACGCCAATATCATCATAAAAATAGATCTGAAAAGATGAAGCAAAAAGTACTATTAAAATAGTGTGTGGATTAATATCGAACCAGTGTAGCCACTCAAGCGTATTAAACTTTTTTAAAAAAATCTTATAGAGTAGTGGTAAAAACACCAGTACTGTGTAAATAGTTGAGTAGATTATAGAGCTAAAGAGGTTAGCATTCATAAAGTTATGCAGGTTTGTCTCTTTTTGAAGATTGTTCTCTACAAAATAGCTGCTGCTTTGAAAATGAAATAGATGCTGACCCCAACTAATCTCTTCCATAGCAGCTAAAAATGCTAAAAATGCAAACAGTCCTACTGCGGCAAGCATGAATATGTTAAATACTTTTTTATACATGTATATTGCAAAGAGTCCATAAGCAAAAATCCCTAAAAGTAGTACAACGCTCACGCTCTCAAAAAAGCCGTTCTCTTGAGTCATTGTCTTTAAAAAATCTTCATAACCGCCTATGTTAGCGGTTAATGCAACAGTCGTTAACGCTATTATATAGAGCAGTGGCGTAATAATTTCTAATATTTTTCTCATCATAAAGTCCTAAAACTGCTTCTCAACCGGAACATAGGTGTATGGCATTTGGTAATAGTTAAATATTGTAGCGTATTTACCAATATGGGGTCGTAATAACTTAGACAAATTCAAACCAACACCTGCATATAGGTAGCGTTTTCTATCTTCAATAGGCATGGTATCGTGGTTAAAATCTCGTGTGTAGTACCCAATATGAAGTTCTAAATACTGCATGTAGCTATTTTGAAATGTCTCAAAACCATTGGCTTTGACTGCGAGTAGGTGTTTCATATGCTCGTAGTCCGTAGTAAAATCTGTCGTATTGTCACTATTTAAAGATGGTGCATACTCTACACGAAAATCTATTTTTTCTGCCAACGCTGGATTGATGTACCAAAAATACCCAGCAGCTGCTCCTAAAACATCAGCTATAAAATCCTCTTTGGAAAAACCGTGCTCGCTAAAGCCATCGCCAAGTTCAATTAAAACGCCAGAAGTTATTCCAGCAGTAAGAGCAGCATATAGACCCGCATTAGTATTGCTGTAACCCCAATTTTCATAGATAGGAGCTAAAATGCGTGTTACCAAATAGTTGGTATAGAAATGTCCCAGCTTATCGGAACCACCATTGCTTGTCTCTTTGCCAAACCAGCCCTCATCATCAAAATGAAACTTCTCTTCTCCATAACCCCACTGTGTAAATCCCCAAATTAAGACACCAGAAGCTATTGCGGCATTGGTATAGACAAGTTTCTCCTCTTTGGAGAGTCTCTCTAAAAGAGTTTTAGAACTACTGGTGTTGTCTGCATGCATGGTGGTGTGCGTTAAAAATAAAAAAAGTAGTAAATGTCGAAACATTACAGACCTTACATGTAAAATTATTAAATAGTATACTGATTTTTTGACAAATAAAGAAGTACTCCCCTTCAGATACCTGCGGCACATAGCGAAACTAGGCGTGCTGCTGTATTCCTACCCTGACACAGTATCTAAAAACACCATTGCACAGGTCTAAAGAGAAGCGCTCAAAACATAACAATGTTCTCAGCGCTTAAAAGTGAAATGCGATTATATCTAAAAATTTGTAATTTTCAAATATAATATGTTTATGACTTATATATTTGTCGCTTTTAAAGAGGAAGCTAAACCGTTATTGCAACTTTGGCAGTTTAAACGGGATAAGAATGCACCGTGTAAACTGTATGTTTCTGATGATATCTATTTAGTTATTACACAGATGGGACAGGAGAATGCTTCTAACGCTCTTGTAGCACTTTTAGAGTATCTACCGCCAAAAGAGAATGATTGTTTCATTAACTTTGGAATTTGTGCTGCTCCAAAAAATCATGCCATTGGCGATGTGTTAGAGTGTAGTCATATCTATTATAAAAAAGAGTCAATCGAGTTATGTTCTCATCCTATATGCAAGTTAATGACAGTTGACACTCCTGCTTCATCCAAGCATAATACCGCAATAGATATGGAAGCGTTTGCACTCTTTAAAACTGCAATAGACAAATTTAAAACATGTCACTGCATCAAAATCGTTTCAGATCACTTTGAACCTTTACATGTAAATAAAAAAACCGTTGCGACTCTTCTAAACAGTGGAGTTGCAACCATCAAGGAGCTTGTTAATGAAAACAGCTATAGTAACAGGAACTAGTTCAGGCATTGGAAAAGCTATTGCTATTCGGCTTTTACATCTTGGGTACAAGGTCATTGGAGTTAGCCGACGTGCTTCAAATATAGAAGATAGAAACTTCTCTCAATTTACAAGTAATTTGGCAAATACTGCAGAGACAATAGCGCTAGGGGAAAAGCTCAAAACTGAAAAAGGTGCCTATATTTTAATTAATGCTGCCGGTTTTGGAAGGTTTGAGCCTCATGAAGAGTTAAGTCCCAAAACTATTGAAGCGATGATACATGTAAATTTAACAGCACCAATTTTACTCTCAAACCTACTACTGCGAACCCTTAAACAAAACAGTGGTTACCTCATTAATATCACCTCTATTGAAGCGACACGATCTAGTAAGTTTTCAGCTCTATACTCTTCTACAAAAGCAGGTCTTCGTGCCTTTGGATCTTCTCTTTTTGAAGAGGTACGAAAAAGTGATTTGACTGTAGTCACCATTAACCCCGACATGACAGACACAGCATTTTTTGATGAACTGAAATTTGGTGTGCCAGAGGCAGATCATAGCCGACTTGAGAGCAGTGATATTGCCGATGCTGTTGAGCAGGTTTTGGCTATGCGTCACGGAGTTGCAGTAACAGAACTTACAGTAAGGTCACAACGGTTTGGAATCACGAAAAAACATTAAAGTTTTTAGTATTTTAGACGATGTAATAGCATACGACAATTAGAAGGAGTTTATCATGGCTGGAGAAATTAGCTCACTTGGGATTGGTTCAGGTGTTTTAACTGCAGAAATTATTGAGAAGTTAAAAGCCAATGATGAGTCTCGAATTATTAAACCTGTTGAAGACAAAGTAGAATTGGCAAACCAGAAAGAAGACGCGCTTGAGCTTCTTTCCAGTTTAATGACTACCTTTAAAAGTAGTACTTCGGCTCTTGATGGGGACAACCTCTACTTAGGCCGTTCAGTTAGCGGGAATACAGATGCTCTTACAGTCACAGCAGAATCAGGTTCGGATGTACAGTCTTTTAGTATAACTGACATTGATAAAGCAGAAAAAGATGTATGGAATTCTACAGCTCTTGATGCAAAATCAACGCCTATTACAGACTTAGGTGCGGGTACACTAACTATTACTATTGATGGTGAGGACTATGCTGTTGATTATACTGCTGCTGATTCACTTAACGATATTCGTGATAAAATCAATGAATCTGCTGGAGAGAAGATGACTGCATCAGTCCTACAGGTGGGTGAAGATAGCTATGAACTGATTATTACTGCTGAAAACACTAATGAAGCCATCACTTATGCAGATAGTAATGATGGAAGTGTACCAACTGCAGACAGTCTTACAGACCTACTAGCTTTAAATAATGTTCAACCTGCTGAAGCTGCTACATTTAAATACAACGGTATAACAGTAACACGTGACACTAATGAGGTTAGTGACCTTATTAATGGTGTCACATTAACACTTAATCAAAACGAAACTACTGACTCTGCAAATATCAGTATTTCTCAAAATGAGACGGCTGTAACTTCTGAGATGTCTATTTTTGTACAGAACTATAACAACCTAATAAGTAATCTTGAAGATATGACGACATCAGACATTGAGAACGGTGTTGCCGGTATTTTTAATGGAGAGAGTTTTATTAAGTCTATTTCACGTGAACTTAATGACATCATCCTCAGTGTCAACAGCAACGGAGAGTCTCTTGTAGACTATGGAATCTCTATTGACAGAGATGGTGTTATGAGTCTTGATAACTCGGTTTTATCGGCAAAATTTGCAAAAGACCCAGAAGCGATGGAGCTCTTTTTTAGCGGTGACAGTGACACAGACGGTATCTTTACAACACTTGATGAGAGAATGGCCAACTACACCGGATACAATAAACTACTAACTACATTTTCTGATGGTTTAGAAAATTCTAAAGACTCACTTGTAGAGCAGTATGACCGACTCAAAGCCTCTCTAGATGACCGCTACGAGATTATGACTAAACGTTTTGTGGCTTATGATGCTATTATTAGCAGAATCAACTCTCAATTCTCTTCTCTGGAAATGATGATTCAAGCGGAGCTTAATTCAGATAATTAATATACTGTCTGCATTAGCTTTATGTAATAAAGTTACCTTTAGCTAGGTTTTCAAGCCTTTTCAATTCGCTCTCTTGTAGGCTGTATTTTTTTGGCTCTTTTTCAATTTTTAAAACTTCTCTAAGCAGTTCGTCTTTTAAATTTGCTAAATCAAAACTTAAGATCTTATTAGGCAACTGTGTCATTTCGATTAAACCAAAGTTCTTTGATGTATTTGAATTTAATAATACAAATGGACATTGTAAAAACATTGCAATAATGGAGTAATGAAATCTTCCACTAATTAACATTGTCGCATTTTTAATAATACTTAAAAAATGTTCTACACTTTTAGTCTCTAAAAAACTAACTTGTTTCTCACTTTTAAAGTGCTTATAAAGATTTTCTAAAAATACTTTTTCTTCATGCGGTCCACCATTTAACAATACAACATTTTTATTCTGCCTTATTAACTCAATAATGCTATCTTTAAATATAACCTCTGTTTTTTGATTTGCTATAACAGAAGAAGACAACACAATATACTCTTGATAAGGAGTGACATTTACGAGCAATTCCTGATCTAGTTTACTTAAGTATATACTTGCACAGTCAAAAGTAAGCTTTGACTCAATCTTTAGCTCATCCATTAATCTCTTAGCTATAGGTTCTCTTATTCCAATAAAAT
>JAYEKO010000036.1:15974-18681 GCA_034661055.1 Campylobacterota bacterium | reverse complement strand
CAATCGTGCTTTTTCTTTTGCAAATATAAGACTTGATACTTGAGTAAATTCTAATATTTTGAAACTCTCTAAAAAAGGTTCAATTACTTTTAAATTTTGGTTTATTTTAGAAGAATTGTAAGCACCATAAATTAATTCGGTATAGTTTATTCTTGAAATATATAAATTATCAATTGCAATTTTGGAAAGTCTCTCAACAACTTCTTGCTTTCCTTTTAGAAAGTATATTAATATATCACTATCAATTAAATACTTTTTCATTAAAGGTCTAGATCAAAGTCTTTAGAGTTTTTATTATCTTTAATATTTTGCAAAATATTATCAGCATCATTGCTTTTTAGTTTGCCTGCAAACTGTAATAATTGATTATGCTTTAAATTATTTTGTTTTGAAAAAAAGCTTATTGCTTTTTCTATAACTTCAGTTTTGGTTGTATGAAGTTCTTCTGTTAATTGATTAAGTGTAACAATAACGCTTTCTTCTAGTCGTAAATTTACTGCTCTTTTCATGACGGCTCCTTTATCTTTACAGTATTATACACTAGAAATAATTTTTTGTAAAGATAATGAGGTTCAAATACTTAGGTTATAACGGTCGTCGTGAGCAATATTTTCCCCTCTAAGGTAAATTATTGATCTCCTCTGTCATACTGCTTGTAACTCTTTTCTAAGTAAAGCATTTATGAGGGTTTGGTAGGGTACTTTTATAGATAGAAGTTCATTAGCTCCTTTTTGAAACTCATAATTTGTTTTAATTATTTTTGTTTCAAAACTTGTTAGTTCCTCTGGTATAATGAACTCCTAAATTCGAACCAGTAAATTCAGTTTTTTAATTCCAAAATGTTAGAATAAAAAGATGAAGAAATAGGGATTAAAAATATGAGTACCAAAAGAAAAACATATACTGCAGAGTTCAAGGCAAAATTAGTTTTAGAAGTTTTAGAGGGTGAAAAGACAATCAATGAGATTGCAAGTGCATATGAGATTATTCCAAATAATCTTAAGAACTGGAAAAAGCAATTTCTTGAAAATATGAGTTTAGCTTTTGATAAAAGTGCTGTTGTAAAAGAGTATAAAGATGAAATAGAAACTCTTCAAAAAGATAAAGATTCAATAGCTAAGAAACTTGGAGAGACTATTGTTGAGAAGGATTTTCTTGTGGAAAAGCTCGCAAGCTTGGCATCATCTAATGAGAGAAAATCTCTACTTGATTTCAAGCATAAATTATCACAAAATAAGCAATGTAAATTACTCAATGTGAGTAAGTCGTCTTTGTATTATAAGCCAACTAAACCATTCAGCAAAAATAGTGATTTGAGACTATTAGATGCTATCAATAATATCTACTCAGACTTCCCAAGCTATGGAAGTAGAAGAATCCACTCTCAACTACTCAGAGATGGTTTTAGTGTAGGTAAAAAGCTTGTCAAGAAGGCTATGAAGTATATGGGGATAGAAGCCTTATATCCGAAGCCTAAAACAACTCTAGCTAATAAAGAGCACTATAAGTATCCATATCTTCTAAAGGACTTTAGAGATTATGCTGGACGAGTAGTAATTGAAAAAACTAATCAAGTTTGGAGCACAGATATTACCTATATTAAATTGGAAAAAGGCTTTGTATACTTGGCAGCAATCATTGACTGGCACTCAAAGAAAATACTCTCTTGGAAACTCTCAAACACTATGGATTTACCTTTAGTTACAGCTGTTTTAAAAGAGGCATTAGCTTTTTATCCTAAACCTGAAATATTTAATACAGATCAAGGGAGCCAATACACCTCCAAAGCTCATACTGATATTCTCAAAAAACACAATATCAAAATCTCTATGGATGGAGTTGGTAGAGCTACTGACAACATTTGCATTGAGAGATTTTGGCGAAGTATCAAGTATGAAGAAATTTATCTTAATGAGTACAAAAACATAAAAGCTCTTAATCGAGCCATAGAAAAATATATGAACTCTTACAACAAAAAAAGATTACATTCTGCAATTGGGTACAAAACTCCAAATGAAATTTATTATCAAGCTGTCAATAATTTAGATTCTAAAGGAGAAAAACTGTTACCATCAGTATCGTAAAGAGGTGGAATTAAAAAACTTGATTTAGTGGTCTTGAAAAAAGGGTTCATTATATTTTTATATTTCTTCTAACTATTGGACTACTTTGCACTGCTTCTTTTATTTCTTCAATAAATTCTTGAGTTAAGTTAGCTTCTTTGTATTCTAAGTTTTTTATAATTGCACCTAGTTCTTCTTTAGTCTTATAAATTGGTTGATTACAATCAATAACCGAGTCTTTTGAAAGAAAAACAAAGTCATCTTTATCGGCGAAAACAAGTGAAGATAAGGCATTTTGATTTACAAGACCATAATGTTCTTTTTTATTCTCTATCTTACTCGTAAACATAACTAATAAAAGAAAACCTCCATCAACAGTAGGGATAGAAATATGATAGTGCGGATTGTCTTTTTTTCCATGTTCAAGATTTTCAAAATAATATACAGTTGTAAGAACTGGACGAATGCCATTTAACTCTAAAGTTTCACCTAAGTCCATTAATTAAAATAAACTTCTTTTGACAATTCTACAGCCCTCTTTGGAATTTTAGAAAAAGGGTCGTAATCTACATCTGCTTCTTCAAAAAAATCTTCCATTTTAATTTTTTCTCGTCTTGAAGATTGACTTTCAAGTGTTTGTTTAT
>JAYEKO010000036.1:0-15964 GCA_034661055.1 Campylobacterota bacterium | reverse complement strand
TCTTTTCCACTCTGGATATTCATGTGTTAAATCTCGTAAGTCCCAAGTTTTCATACTACCAAATTCAGTAACTACAAAATCTAGGGCTTCAACATCAGTATCAGATAGATATTCTAATTCATAATCATTTTCTACAGCAGAAAAGGCAGTAGCAATATTTTTTTTAATATATTGTTTTTCAGTACCAGTATTACTATCCGTAAGCACAAGATTAATAATATCAAGTGAATTAGAAGCTACTGGACCGTGAGGCAAAGCATAATATGTGTCATCAGATATAAGACGACCATATTTTCTTAAATGATACCTATCAGCAAAAAAAAGTAGTTTAACGGCTGCTAATTTATCAATAGGTGATTCTAACTTTTTAGCTAAATAGTAAAATGATTCTAAAATAATATTAGCATCCATAACATACTCCTCTTTAAAATTTGTGTGGAATTTTACCACATTTTAATTGGTAAAGCAATTTATAGTCCTATTGTATCATTTAATCGTAATAATTTTATATAATAATCAGTATTAAAAAGGTATCATTTTGTCGATGTATGTGAAAGAGAAACTTATGGGAAACTTTATCGGAGAGTTTAAAACCTCTGTATTACCTACTATGACGGTATTTGAAGAAAATCAGTATCCTCTCATCCGCACTTATTACAAAGCCTAGATAAGCCTGATGAGAATATTGATAATGCTTGGGCTGATGAAGCTGAAAAAAGACTTCAAAGCTATAGAGACAACAAAGTACAAGCTATTCCTTTTGAGGAAGTTTTCAATTAATGAAAATTGAGTTTCTACCAGAAGCGCAAGCTGAACTTGATAATTAGGGGTAGATTATCATATAGAGTTAGAGGGAAGTGGATGTCACATACTCGTCAACATCTGTAGTAATCTCACTTGATGGCGAGACAATTGCACACACCATCCAAGACAATCACAAAAATACTACGATTCAACACTGATAGAGTATATGCCTAAAGAGCATCAGTACCAATATGAAAAATGGAATCCAAGAAAAATACTCAACTGGGCTAATTCTATTATTTAAAAGTGGAAAGTTGTGATACTTTTACAGTATATTTTAAACTCTATTTAAATATAATCCTATCATTGATTTGGAAGCGGGAACTTTATTGAAGAGTTTAAAACCTCTGTATTACCAACTATGACGGCATATGAAAGAAATCAATATCCTTTCATCAGCAGCACTTCTTTAAAAAATCAATCAAAATTTACCACTTGCTCGCTTAACTCAGTTGGTAGAGTATTACCATGACATGGTAAGAGTCACAGGTTCAAGTCCTGTAGCGAGCACCACTTCAAAATACTCAATAATAAAAAATTAATTTTTAGATACAATAAACCTATTGGTAGTAAATAAAACTGAAAGACAATAGATGGGTGGACTGTTCGGGAATATACTTTATGAGTACACAGACAATATATCGTGCAACCAAAATGACAATAACAATCATTATTGTGATTACCTTCATATCAAAAATACATGTAATATTTCACTAAAACTTCAAGAGAATAATAAAAAAGCAAAAATTTATCGCCATAAGCAATATGCTGTAGCTTTCTATGGCGAAATTTATAATCTAAACGAACTTGCCGACACTTTACATATCTCACCGCACAGCACAACCATAGAATCAATTATTGTGAAACTATTTAAACAAAAAGGTACCGACTGTTTTACACTACTTAATGGCTCTTTTTCATTTGCTTTGTATGATCAATATGAGAATAAAATATATTTAGTTCGTGACAAAGTAGGAACCAAACCTTTTTATTTCTATACCGATAATAATATTTTTTTATTTGGAACAAGTTTAAAAGATTTCAATAAGACATCCTATTTTAAAAAGCACCTTAATACTGATGCATTAGCACTCTATTTTCAATTCTCATACATACCTCAACCTTACTCCATTTATGAAAATACTCATAAAGTGCATCCTGGTGGATTTGCCTGTTACGACTTAGCCAATAAAAGTTGTAAACAACATCAATACTGGCGTATTGAATCTACCTTTACACAAAAAAATCATAATCTTACAGAACAAGATGCAGTAAATAGAACTCACGAATATCTTAAAAAAGCTGTACAGGCAAGAAGTCATAAACAATCAAAATATGGCTCTTTTTTAAGTGGAGGATATGACAGTTCATTAATAGCAGCCATCTTACAAAAAAACAGCTCTCACAAACTAGATACATTCACAATTGGTTTTGATGATAGTAAAATCAATGAAGCTATTGATGCAAAAAAAATTGCTTCGTTTCTAGAGACAAGACACACTGAATACTATTTTACTCAACAAGATGCACTCAATATTGTACAAAAACTACCCCATATCTATGATGAACCTTTGGCAGATAGTGCACCAACACCTAGTGTAATGATTGGACAGTTGGCAAAAGAGGCAGGTGTCTCTTTGCTATTTGGAGGTGACGGGGGTGATGAAGTCTTTGGTACAGAACTATATTTAGACCCTTATAATAACACGCTATCCATTCCAAAATCACTAAGACAGGTACTCTACCAACTACTAAGACTTTTACCCATGGACTCTTTACCCTTACTCAAAAATATGAATAATCTTCCTACAAAACAGTATAAACTTCTATCACTGTTAAAAGCAAATAACATCCAAAAAATCATTAAAACGCTTAACTTAAAATACACTCCTCTTGAAGTCACTAAACTCTTGCAGAGGGACTTTACATCTTTAAATACTCCCTTTGATACCGTACATTTTGACAACACCTATTCTCCTATTAATATCTGGCAAGGAACGGATATACTTGGCTTTTTATTAAACTGTGAACTTGTCAAGTCCAATACCGCTTTAAATAGTATGAATATTGATTTTTCTACCCCTTTCTTAGATGAAGACCTAATTAAATTCATGGGTACAGTCCCAACTTCAATATCTATGCGGAACTCTATTGGTAAATATATTGCTAAGCAGATTGCATATCAGTACCTACCAAAAAGCCTCTTAGATCGAAAAAAAAGTGGTTTTTCCATTCCTCTAGAACATTGGTTTAACGGCTCTTTAAAGCCACTTCTTCTTGATACACTACACGAAGACCGACTTAAAGCAGATGGAATTTTAAATCCTTATGAGGTAGAAAAAATAAAAAATAATTTTTTTGCTGGACACACCATCTACAAACATAAGCTCTGGGCGCTTCTAACGTTTCAACTTTGGCATAACGAGAATATGCACTAAAGTCTTATCTGTAATGTGCTATACTTGGGCTGTTTAAACTTAATTGTAAAAAATAATTTTTGGTTAAAGTGATGATATATTTAGAATCTCTTTTTACATTTTTACTGTCATTATTGCTTATTAAGGGTGTCATACTTCTATCTAAAAAATATCAACTAATAGATAATCCTAATGAGAGAAGTGTTCATAGAATTCCTATGCCAACCTCAGCAGGAATTGGTGTCATACTCTCTGTTTTAATTATTGTTACACTCTTTCATTATGAGCTTGTCATTAGCTTTTGGTATCTTCTCTTATCTATTATTATAGTTTTTATTGTCGGAATTATTGATGATATTAAAAATATTGCACCACGTTATAAGTTTTTAGGTATCACTTTGGCCATTCTTCTACTATGTTACAATGGTTACTATATTGACTCACTGGGTAATTACTTCTCTCATAAAGTATCACTTCACTGGTTTTTTATATTTCCAATAACATATTTTGCGGTAATTGGCTACACCAATGCACTCAATCTTGTCGATGGGGTTGATGGTCTGGCTGGCTCCGTGTCAGTTGTAATTTTCTCAACATTGCTAGCCATAGGAATACGTTTCTCAGACCCTCTCATTATTACACTCTCAAGCATGTCAATTGCTTCTTTACTCGCTTTTTTACTTTTCAACTGGTACCCTGCTAAAATATTTATGGGAGATTCAGGCTCCTTAACATTAGGCTTTCTTATCTCCGTTTTGAGTATTAAGGCTCTTGAGTATATCACGCCAACATCCATTTTATTTATTGCAGCAGTTCCAATTCTTGATACAGTGATTGTCTTTTACAGAAGGGTGCAGAGACATGGTTCCCCATTTAAAGCAGATCGAATTCATCTGCATCACCTTATCTTATTTGAGAAACAGAACATTACCTTTACTGTTGTCACATTAACTCTGATCCAGATAGTTCTATCTATGATTGGCTACAGCTCAATCCATAATGATGACTTTTTTAATCTTATTCAATTTATAATTATTCTCTACATATTTCTTACACTGTTTGACCAAAGACATAAACAACGACAATAAACTACATTAATTACTCTGCACAAGTGACCTATTTACATGTAAAATTACTTTAACGTACCTAAATATGATAATAAACCATAAAAGTACCATCAGGTAAGCCAACCCCTTCTCTTGAAAAAGTATGATTAAAATTGGTGCAAGTATTAAACTAAGCAGTGCACTGTCTCTGGCTACAATATTAAGTGCTCTAGCTTGGTCAATGGCGACTAAAACAGTAGTATACAAAGAAAAAAACGGGAAAAGGATAATACCGTAGGTTAAAATCTCTAGCGTCTGTGTAATTCGTTCATTATACTGCTCACCTGAAACCATTTTGACTACAAAATCATCTAGAAACAGCAGTAGTATTGTGGCTGTTATACTTAAGCCAAGCATTACGAGTGAGACCTTTTTTAAATTTGTAAGTGATTTTTTTGGATTTGCCACAAATTTTTTAGCAAAATAGGGATAATATACTGTAGAGACAACACTGAAAAACTCACTAAAAATACCAACTATCTTTTCTGCAATAGCGTAATATCCCACGACCATATTATTAGTTAATAGTCCCAAAATAATAACACTGGTACTTCCGTAAAGGTTAACATAAAACCTCTGTACAAAAATATCCCAACCCCCTTGAAAGTAATGCTTAATAGTACTAGCTGACTGCCAGACAAATTTAACTTTAAAATCTTTTTTAATAATATACAAAGATATAAGACCTGCTGTAATTGCCCCTGTAGCATTTAGTAGTGGTACCCAGATGAAATCATTCTGTTCTTGTACAAAAATAAATATGGAGAGTGTAAAGATAAATTTAGAAGTGATGGTTAACATTGTAATGTACTTCATCTTCTCCATACCTTGAAAAAACCATATTGGAAAAAGAACCTGCCCAATAACCACTCCAAATGTAAAGTAATACACTTCCCAGTTTTGTGAAAACCTCTCAATACTAAAAACCAAGACAGTCAATATAATAAGACTTAAAACTACTAGCATAGACTTTATAATCATAATAGAGCTAAAAATCTCAACTATTTTTACACTATCATCTCGATATATTGAGACCTCTTTGGTAGCGGAAAGATCAAACCCATAATCTGTTAGAATTTGGAAATATGCTATTACTGCCGTAGCTACAGCCAAGACGCCAAAAAGCTCTACACCCAATACACGTACAAGATAAGGAAAGGTAATAAGAGGAAATAGATGACTTGCAACCTGTAGCACAGAGAGTGAAAAAAAGTTAGAGAGCAATACCCTATTCTCAGTATCTTTAAAACCACTTTTTAACTTATACCACATCAGTCATCTTTTGTGTTAAATTTTCTTTTAATTCTAGGCTAGAAATGATTAAATACACTTTAGGACACCTCTAAAAAATGTTAGATTTCACAATAATTTTGGTACAATAGTATAAGAGGAGAAGAAGTCAATGTTAATACTTCAAAAATATTTGAACTTTTTCTATTTATTATGCAGAGAGCACTATGAGTTAAAAAAGTTTCGTGAACTTTCTGCTACTTCTCAGTTCTCTAAACAGCGTAACGAAGCTTTACAACTACAAAAACTAAATGCTCTCCTAAATCATGCCTATAAGCATGTGCCATACTATAAAAACGTATTTAAAGAGTCTGACTTACTTATAGATGGAGTGTTTGAACTTACCTCACTTAATCAGATAACAGCTCTTCCTTTTTTAAGAAAATCAATCATAAGAGATCAACAGTATAACCTTCACTCTGACGATCATAATTCAAGAAATAGTTTTATAAACCGTTCGGGAGGCTCCACCGGAGAGCCTCTGTATTTTTTGCAAGACAAGCTCTATAACATTAATAATATTGCAAACTTTCATCTTGTTAAATCGTGGAGGGGTGCTACTCCTTATGACTCTGAAATAACCATTTGGGGAGCACCAAGAGATACTTTTGGTGATACAAAGCCCATCTCTGAGAAGCTTAAAGACTTCTGTAGAAATCGAATTGTACTTAACAGTTTTAAGATGTCGTCTCAAGATATGCATCACTATATAGAACTTATTAATAACCATAAGCCTCAAATAATTGTTACCTACGCTCAATCCATCTATGAGCTTGCTATTTTTGCTAAAGAGCATAATATCCCTATTAAAAAACAGCACGCTATTCACACTGCAGCTAGTACACTATACCCTTATATGAGAGAGGCAATTAAGTCAGTATTTAAATGTGAAGTTTTTGATCATTACGGCTGTAGAGAAACTGGCGCTATTGCTTCAGAGTGTAGTGAGCATAATGGGCTCCACATAATGATGGACCATACCCTCGTTGAGGTAATAAACAGTAGTGGACAGCCTGCCAAAACAGGAGAACAGGGAGAGATAGTTATTACCACTCTTGATAATTTCTCTATGCCTCTCATACGCTATAAAATGAGTGATATTGCCATTATGCAAGAGTACAAACTGTGCAGTTGTGGCTGCACCTATCCAAAACTTCAAGAGGTAGTTGGACGAACTACAGACATGTTTAAAACTATGAGTGGTGATGTTATCACTCCAATCTTTTTTAAATTTTTACTTGGTGTTCGTTGTAATCATGGATATATTGAGTCCTATCAAGTGATACAAGAAGCCCTTGATCTTATTATCATAAAAATAGTAAAGCATGGTGATATTCCCAAAGAAGACTTAGAACTCCTAGAAGAGAAAATAAAAGTCGTCATGGGAGATACATGTAAAATACGTTTTGAATTTGTAGAGCATATTGCAAAGACAGAAACAGGGAAGTTTTTATACACTATTTCTAAACTTTCGAACAAGGAAGAGAGATGAGAATTTTAGTAACAGGAAGTGCAGGTTTTATTGGATTTCATTTAGCAAAAAAACTACTAGAACTTGGTCATGAGGTTATTGGACTAGATAATATTAATGACTATTATGATGTAAATTTGAAATATGCCCGGCTTCAAGAGCTCGGTATTGATAAGAAAGAGATTAGTAACAATGTACTGGTAACGTCTTCCTCTTTTACGCTTCATCAGTTTATTAAACTTGACATAGCAGACACAGAAGCAATGGATAATTTTTTTAAAGAGGAGTATTTTGATGCTGTATGCCATCTAGCAGCACAAGCCGGTGTGCGCTACTCTTTAGAGAACCCCCATGCCTATACACAAAGCAACATTGTAGGTTTTCTAAACATCTTAGAGGGATGCCGACACCAAAAAATTATGAACCTCTCATTTGCCTCAAGCTCTTCTGTTTACGGACTAAATGAGTCGCAGCCATTTAAAACTTCAGATACAACAGAACATCCCGTTAGCCTCTATGCGGCAACAAAAAAATCTAATGAGATGATGGCACACTCTTACAGTCATCTTTACGGCATAAGCGCTACAGGCTTACGTTTTTTCACCGTATATGGACCTTATGGCAGACCTGATATGGCACCCATAATCTTTGCAGATGCTATAAGCAATAACCGTGAACTCAAAGTCTTTAATCACGGAAACATGAGTCGTGATTTTACCTATGTTGATGATGTTGTACAAGGGTGTATTAAGGTCATCAACAACCCCGCTAAAAAAAATCCTGACTGGAATGCAAAAAATCCAGAAATTCAAAGCTCTATAGCCCCTTATAAACTGTACAATATAGGTCACAATTCACCAGTAAATCTTATGGAATTTATTACACTACTTGAGAAAAAATTAGGTCGTACCGCTACCAAAATAATGTCAGACCTACAAGACGGTGATGTTGTCTCAACCTATGCCGATGTCGGCGGTCTTATGCATGACTTAGGCTACACACCTAAAACATCTTTAGAAGAGGGAATAGACAAGTTTGTGACGTGGTATCAAAATTTTTATACAAAAGAGAGAAAGGTTACAGATGAAAACTAAAATAGCAATCATTGGCTTAGGATATGTAGGATTACCGCTAGCTGTTGAGTTTGGGAAAAAATATGAGACTATCGGATACGATCTCCTACCCCAAAGAGTTGATGAACTTAATCAAGGTGTAGATAAAACTTTAGAGGTTCAGGAACATTATCTGCAAGAGGTCTTAAAAAACCATACACTCTCTTTTACTGCGGACATAGAAGAGATTGCATCATGCAATGTCTATATTGTCTCTGTTCCAACTCCTATTGACTCTCATAAACAACCTGATCTTACACCACTACTTAAAGCAAGTGCTGCCATCTCAAATATACTGAAAAAAGATGATATTGTTATTTATGAGTCTACAGTTTTTCCTGGTGCAACTGAGGAGCAGTGTGTCCCTATTTTGGAAAAGGGAAGCCATTTGAAATATAATCGAGATTTCTTCTGCGGCTACTCTCCAGAACGTATTAATCCAGGTGACAAGCAGCATACCGTTACGCAGATCTTAAAAGTGACCTCAGGAAGTACTCCTGAAATAGGTAAGAGAGTAGATGAACTATACCAAAGTATTATTGTTGCCGGAACACATTTAGCCCCTTCAATAAAAGTGGCCGAAGCAGCCAAAGTTATTGAAAACTCCCAACGTGATATCAATATAGCCTTTATGAATGAGCTCGCCATTATTTTTAATAAACTAAATATTGACACCTCTGATGTTCTTGCTGCAGCAGCAACAAAATGGAACTTCATACCTTTTCAGCCTGGTCTTGTAGGTGGTCACTGTATTGGTGTAGACCCTTACTATTTAACCCAAAAAGCACAAGATGTCGGTTACGATCCAAAAATTATTCTGGCTGGCCGTACATTAAATGATAATATGGGTGTCTATATTGCCAGCCAGATCATTAAACTAATGATTAAAAAGAGCATACCTGTTAATGAGAGCCAAGTACTAATTTTAGGAATTACGTTTAAAGAGAACTGTCCTGATATTCGAAACTCTCATGTTATTGATGTCATTAACGAACTTCAAGAATTTGGTTGTAACACTGATGTTTATGACCCTTGGGCTGAAAGCAGTGAGGTCAAAGAGGAGTATGGAGTTACTCTTATAGACAATCCCCAATTTCAAGAGTACCATAGCATCGTCCTTGCTGTAGCCCATGAAGAGTTTAAAACACTTGAGCTTAATAAGCAAGAGAGACAGGTAATTTATGATATTAAATCTTTTTTACCTCGTGATATTGTAGATGCAAGGCTGTAGCATGAGTCAATTTAACACTCTTTTAGAATCTTTTAAAACCCAGCAGAGACAGTGGTTAGTTACAGGATGTGCCGGCTTTATCGGTTCAAATTTAGCAGAATTTTTACTACGTCATAATCAAAAAGTGATTGGACTTGATAATTTCTCTACAGGACATCAAAAAAATATAGATGCTATACGAAACAGCATAGATACAGAATTTCATAAGAACTTTACTTTTGTTGAGGGTGATATCTGCGATTATTCTACATGTAAAAAAATCTGTCACAATGTTGATATTATCTTGCATCAGGCTGCTTTAGGATCTGTTCCGCGTTCACTTAAAGACCCTATCACCTCTAACCTATCAAATGTAACAGGGTTTTTGAATCTTCTTACTGCTGCAAAAGATGCCGATGTTACTAGATTTGTTTATGCTAGTTCAAGCTCTGTGTATGGTGACTCCCCAGAACTTCCTAAAGTAGAATCAAGAACAGGAAACCTCCTCTCTCCCTATGCTGTTACAAAACGGGTGAATGAACTTTACGCTGACGTCTTTAGCAGGTCTTATGGCATCAACACCATCGGCTTACGCTATTTTAATGTCTTTGGAAAACGACAAGATCCTTTGGGTGCTTACGCTGCTGTTATTCCTAAATGGATTCAGGCACTTCTGCATGGTCAAGATGTTACTATTTATGGTGATGGAGAGACAAGCCGGGATTTTTGCTATATTGACAATGTCATTCAAGCAAACCTTTTGGCTGCCACTACACAAAACAAAGATGCTATATCTGAAGTATTTAACATTGCAGTAAGCGCTCAGACAACACTAAATGAACTCTATGACCTTATTGTAAAACAGCTCAAAAAAGAGCTTCCTGATTTTAATGCTAAAGAGGCTCTATATGAAGATTTCAGAGCAGGAGATATCCGCCACTCCAATGCTAATATTAATAAAGCAAAAGAGCTCTTAGGCTACCTGCCAAGCCATACTATTGATGAAGGTATGCAGCAGAGTATTAAATGGTACATAAAGAATGTCAAGCAGTAAAAAAAGTATTCTTTTTATTCTTCCCTCTCCTAATGGAGGCGGTGCTGAGAGAGTTGTTTTAAATATTTTACAGCACCTCAGCAGAGAGAAATTCATTCCCTCATTACTGCTTCTTTCAAGAGAGGGTCCATTAGCCGATGAGATTCCTGATGATGTAAAAGTTATTGATTTAAAGACCAAGCATGCCCGATATGCCATTTTTAAAATTATCAAAGCCATTCATACCCTCTCTCCAGACATTGTCTTTTCAGCTTTTGGATACTTAAACCTTATTATCTCCTGTTTTATTCCTCTATTTAAAAAGGAGATACACTTTATTGCTAGAGAGTCCAATACTGTGAGTATTAAGAACCCTCAAGAGAAATTTCCAAGACTCTTCAATTGGCTCTATAGAAGATTTTATAAAAACTTTGAGCTTATCATTGCGCAATCAGAATATATGAAAAATGATCTTGTTGTAAACTATGAAATTGCTAAACAGAAAATACATGTAATTTATAATCCTGTAAACGTTGCAAAAATCAGAGCCTATTCTCAAGAGACCCCCACGTCATACCCCATAAAAAATAGAGTCAACCTACTTTGCGTAGGGAGACTTAATTACCAAAAAGGGCTCGATCGTCTTCTGCACGCTATGGCACAGCTTGATTCAACATTTCATCTAAGTATTTTGGGTGATGGCTCTCTTTTACAAGAACTTAAGCAACTCTCCCATGACCTAAACATTACCGACAGGGTCTCTTTTCTTGGCTACCAATCAAATCCTTACAGCTATATGAGTCAAGCAGACCTTCTTATTCTTCCTTCTCGTTTTGAGGGACTTCCTAATGTTGTACTTGAGGCCAATAGCTGTGGTCTTCCTGTTGTAGCATTCAACTCGCCTGGAGGAACAGCAGAGATTATTAATGATAAAATTAACGGTTTTTTAGTTCAAGACGGTGACATAGAACTCCTCGCAACAACCATACACTTAGCCTCAAAATTCCCATTTGAGAAACAACTAATTAAAAATACAATAATAACGAGTTATAATATTGACAAGGTCATAAAAGAGTATGAGGATATATTTCAGACAATTTAATTAAGGGTGGTCATGGAAGTCTTTTTAAATGCTGTATTGCTACTATGCTATATTACAGTTTTTTGCCTACTCTCTCTTTATATATACAAAAACATTCAAGAAGGGTGGAGCTTAGAGACCTTTTTTCTCAGCCTCTTTATTCTATTTTATGTTGTTATTCCTATTAGTTTTATTATTAATCATAACTTTATATTTCAAGAATATTCAAGTCCAGATCTTGATCTCTACTCTACCTACTTTAGTGCCTATAGTTTCACCTCTTTTAGCATAGTTCTAATTGCTCTTTTTGGCTTTTTTACCGGCAGCTACTTTGCAACGACACAACACCATATACTCATTAAGGTTAAAGAGAGATATCTCGATTTTTCACTCTTTAAACTCTCCGTTGTTAAGAGTATTGGCATCTTCTTGTCGCTCTTATCGTTTATCTCTATGTTCATCTACGCTTCACAATTTGGTGGGTTTGAGCAGGCTATCTACTATGCCAACTGGGTCAATGCCGGTTATGTTGATGATGCCGCACTCTCAAGTCAATATATTTTTGTCAACCGTTTTATCTACCTCTCTCTTATTAGTTTTACTATTTTTTTCTTTATTAAACAAAAAAGCAACCTCTTTTATATTATTTTTCTCTTGATTATTCCCCTCATCACAACGCTTGTCTCAAGAGTATTTCTATTTTCTGGGAAAGAGTCTATCATTGACATTGCGCTACTTATTATTTTTTATCTCTCAATTCGCGCTAAATCATCCTATCTTCTGCCTCTTACTCTCTTTGCAGTTCTGCTCTATTTTGCTCTTCCTGTTATGGACACTCTAATAGATTCAAGACAAGATCTCAGTTTTGCAAATATTCAATTCTTCTCTGTTTTAAAGTTTTTAGAGTACTTCACCTTCCCGCAGATTAGTCTGGAGTTTGCTTTAAATAGAGAATACACTTTTTTACTCTTTGATGACTTTATTTATGGTTTACGAGGAAATATTGTCCCTTTTTCATGGCTACAGGAGTTCTCTATCTCTACTATGGAGCTCAACACCTACTATTTCAATGGTGAATATAAATCAATTGTTCCACCAGGATTACTCGCATTTAGCTACTACTCTTTTGGCATTATTGGCACTATTGGCGTAGGGCTCACGTTTGGCTTTATAATTAAAAAACTTGATACACTCTTCATATCAATGAGAAAAAAAGATATCGCTTTTTCTATCTTTTACGCTTTTATTATGATTGATATGTTCTCAGCAGTCCGCTCAGGTGTTCCAAAACTAACACTCTACAGTACCTCATTTATTGTCTTTGTTCTTATGATGGTATTAAGTTTTGAGTTCTATTTTAAGAAGAGTTCACAAGATGCCTAAAATAGTGTTTCTCATTAACTCACTAACGCATGGCGGATCCGAAAAAGTTATTACACTCCTACTATCTGCCCTTCATAAGGAGGGTCTTAATGTAGAACTAGTCTGCCTGGAGAGAAATAGTATTCAAGAACTCGACAAGGAGATAAAGGTTACCTACCTCTCTAGTTTAAATGGAGAGGAATCTGGAGTTGTTAAAATTCTATGGTTACCGGTGCTTCTTATAAGGTTTCTTATCTATCTCTTTAAGAATCGTGTACATACGGTTCAAAGCCATATATTTCGTGCCAACTATATTAATCTGCTTGCAAGTAGAGTTAAGAGAGACTACAAGGTACAGATTGTTGATGTAATTAGTGTAGATTATTTTCAAAAACATGGACTTTCGGGTCGTGTTAATCTTTTTTTAATTAAGCATCTCTACAACTATGCAGATACCATTATTTTTAAAGCGCAACAGATGCGATATAACCTGTTAGAGTTCATGCCTATCTCAACGCATACCACCGTTATTAATAACCCTTACGATATTAAAAAAATTGAAACAGACTCTCGTGAAGCAGTTACTGACTTTATTTTCACTCCTGAGAAACAGTATGTTGTTACTGTGGGACGGCTCTCAAAGCAGAAAAATCACATCGCCCTTATAGATGCAATAAAAGATTTACATGTAAATACAGAGCTTATTATTATTGGTGAGGGTGAGGAGCATGACACGTTAACTAAGTATGTAGCCTCACAATCACTCTCAGATAGAGTCCATCTATTAGGTAGTAGATCCAATCCATTTAAATATATTAGACACTCCGATATTTTTGTTTTATCTTCTCATCAAGAAGGGTTTCCAAATGTTTTAGTTGAAGCAATGCTTTGTCACACCGCTGTTATATCTACTGACTGTATTAGCGGGCCTAGAGAGATCTTAGCACCAGATATTGAAGTATCTGCATTGCCTATTACGACTATCCATGAATCAAAGTATGGAATATTAACCCCAGTAAATGACGCTTCTGCACTGAACCGTGCCATTACTACACTATTACAAAGCCCTGCTAAAAGAGAACACTACAGCATGCTTGCTTATGAGCGAGCATATGAGTTTAGTATTGATAGAATTGCATCCCAATATAAAGCGCTATTATGTGTGGAATAGTAGGTTTTATTAACAGTTCTAGAGAACCTGATATTTTAGAATCAATGATCAAAACCATTACCCATCGCGGTCCTGATGATAGTGGAGTGTATCTCGATGACGTTGGTACGTCAACACTACATTTTGCACATGCACGACTCTCAATTCTAGATGTTTCACAACGAGGTCATCAACCCTTTATTTCTACATGTAAAAACTATGTAATAATCCACAATGGAGAAATTTATAATTTCCAAGCAATTAAAGACGAGTTATTAACATTAAACTATAGTTTTAACTCCTCGAGTGATACTGAAGTAATTCTGCATGCTTACATGGAGTGGGGTACTCAAGCTGTTGATAGATTTATTGGCATGTTTGCATTTTGTATTTATGATAAACATAAAAACAAGATAGTCCTCTTTAGAGACCGAGCCGGTGTTAAACCACTATATTACTATCAAAACGAGGAGCTCTTTCTTTTTGGATCAGAACTAAAGAGTTTTTTAAAACACCCTCAATTTACTAAAGATCTCAACAGGGAGATTTTGCCCTTTTACTTTCAATTTGGGTATATTCCTGCTCCGTTTACAATCTATAAGAAGAGCCATAAGCTCCAGCCTGGTCACTATCTTGAATTTGACCTACATACCAAGAGTTTTGAGATAGTAAAATACTGGGATATTTTTAAATTCTATAACATGGAAAAAATTACTAAGAGTGAAGAGGAGATTACTGCTGATTTAGAAGCCTTGCTAACAGATGCTTTTAATTTAAGAATGGTCTCTGATGTTCCTGTCGGTATTTTTTTATCTGGTGGTTACGACTCATCTTTAGTTACTGCTATCTTGCAAAAAAGTGCTGACACACAACTCAATACCTTTACCATAGGATTTCAAGATCCAGAATTTAATGAAGCAGAACACGCTAAAAGTATTGCCAACTATTTACATACAGACCATACCGAGTATTACTGTAGTGAGAAAGATTTATTAGCACTCATTGAAGATTTACCTTACTATTATGATGAACCTTTTGCAGATAGCTCTGCTATTGCTACTATGCTTGTTTCAAAACTTGCAAAACAGCATGTCACTGTAGCACTCTCAGCAGATGGAGGCGATGAGACATTTTTTGGTTACAGTAAGTATTTTGCTCTGCAAAAGTTAAAACTGTTACATCCACTCCTCTTTAAAATACTCAAATATAGCACAAAGCTTATCTCTGTGAATCTTGTTCAAAAACTCAATCAATATCTTCCATCAAATATAAGACAGACCAATATTATAGACAAGTTTTCTAAATTTCAAAGAGCACTTAATGCTTCCTCTGAAGATAGTATGTTTATTAATGCTAGCTCTTATGTTGATTCGTCTTTTTTACAAAAAGCTTTAAAGCAGGGGGCTTTTAAAGGTTTTGAACAACTCAATTTCAGTCGTGTTAAAGCATTAAAAAAGAGCTCTTTTGGCGATAAAATGATGGCCGTAGATTACACTACATTTATGGTTGATGATGTTTTGACTAAAATAGATAGAGCTACAATGAGCACCTCACTTGAGGGAAGAGAACCTCTTTTAGACCATAGAATTATTGAGTATCTTGCTCGTGTTCCTCTCTCTTTGAAGTACAAAAATAGCAGTGGTAAATACCTCAGTAGAAAAATTCTTTATAACTATGTACCAGCCTCACTCGTAGATAAACCTAAATCAGGATTTGCCATTCCTCTTAAAAAATGGCTGGAGGGAGAATTAAATGATTTAGCTCTTAGAAGTCTACAAAGTGATATACTACAACATGATGATATCTTTTACCCTGATGTCTTAAAATCTCTTGTTGATGAGTGTCTCAAAAGAGAGATAAGTCAACCAACCTTTATATGGATGATAATTATCTATGTTATGTGGAGGGAGCAGTTGCAATGAAAAAAG
>JAYEKO010000035.1:0-50308 GCA_034661055.1 Campylobacterota bacterium | reverse complement strand
AGAAATAAAATAACCTAAAGTTGTATGAGCTCGTTTATCTATAATTTCACCTATATCCATACTTTTAATAAGTGAAGGCTTTGATTGAATATCTGTAATTCCATAACTTAGCATTATGTATCCTTTACCTTTAATCTATATGTATTATATCATATAGATTAATTAGTATAAATTAAAATATATATTTAGTTTCAATGTATCCAAAATTTAAATCTGAAGTGCAATTTTTGAAAATTTGAAAATAAAAAATTGTAATTTTAGATTTGAAGAGGTTAAATGTTAAAATCTTTCTTCAATTCTAACCACAGAATATAAGGAAGTAAAGATTGAAATATAAACATTTAACCATAGAAGAAAGGTATTTTACCTGTATCTACCTTGTCTACAATTTTATTATTTTTCGATATAATCTCTTTGTAAAAAACGCCTATTGTTTTAGTTGCTATACGTTTTGGAAGTGTTTTCAATATAACTCCCTTGGATGTAGTTTTAGTCCGAGGATAGTCCGATATAAATGATTTAATCGGACTAAAATCGATAAGTGATGATAACATAAAAAATTGATTTAAGCCCTATAATAGGTGATAAGATATGAAAAAGGATGATTATGGAATGTGAATTTCCCAGCGTAAACAGTAATCAAGAAGAGATTAGAGAGATTTTTGCTTCAATAAAGACCATTGCAGTCCTTGGTCTCTCCCCTGATGCCACAAAAGATAGTCATAGAGTAGCCCTATATTTACAGCAAGCGGGTTTTAAAATTATTCCTGTTTATCCAAAAGAGGAGACCATCTTAGGTGAGAAGGTGTATCGTTCATTAGCAGATATTCCATTTGAGGTAGATATGGTAAATATTTTTAGAAAGCCGGCTGCACTTGATCTTATTGCAGATGCATCGATTGCACGTGGAGATATTAAAGTATTTTGGGCACAAAAGGGTATCGTAAATAATGCAGCTGCACAAAAAGCAGAAAATGCTGGCATGAAGGTGGTTCAAAACCAGTGCAGTATGGTTGAGCACCGTGAACTTGTATAGGTTAGCAGTTTGATTACCTTAAAAACAGTACAAGAGGCTTCACAGCGAATAGCAGATGTTGTTGTAAAGACTCCATTTTCACATGCTCCACTATTGAGTCAAGTCAGTGGAGCTAATGTATATTTAAAAAAAGAGAACCTACAGGTTACGGGTGCATTTAAGATTCGTGGAGCATATAATAAAGTTTCACTATTAAGTAGTGAAGAACGAGTCAGGGGAGTTATTGCTGCTAGTGCTGGAAATCATGCCCAAGGTGTAGCACTATCTGCACAGCATTTCGAGATACCAGCTGTCATAGTCATGCCGGAGTCTACACCACTTACTAAAGTGAATGGGGTTAAATATTTTGGTGCGAAAGTTATCTTAGCAGGCAGCAACTACGATGAAGCCTACGCTTACGCTATGTCCTACTCTCAAGAGCATAACTTAAGCTTTATTCATCCCTTTGAAGATGATGCTGTTATTGCTGGACAAGGTACTGTAGCGCTTGAGGTTTTAGAGTCATGTGAAGCACTTGATGCCATTGTTGTGCCTATGGGTGGCGGTGGACTTATTAGCGGTATTGCTGTAGCCATAAAAGCACTCAATCCTAGGGTTGAAGTCATTGGAGTTAGTGCATCTGGTGCACCAGCTCTTAAAAATTCTTTTGAACTAAAACGTGCAGTAGATAGTACATCTGTACGCACTATTGCTGATGGTATTGCAGTTCGTGATACATCTACTACCACTTTAGATTATATTTTAGAGCATGTGGATCGTGTTATTAGTGTCGATGATGAAGAGATTGCTAGTGCTATTTTATTTCTGCTTGAAAATCAGAAACTAGTAGTTGAGGGAGCGGGTTCTGTTGGCATCGCAGCACTACTTCATGGTAAACTTCCAAATTTAAAAGGTAAGAATATTGCTGTTGTTCTTAGCGGTGGCAATGTTGATGTAACGCTTCTTTCAGTTATTATTGAAAAAGGTCTGATTAAATCACACCGCAAGATGAAGCTAATTGTAACTTTAGTAGATAAGCCAGGTTCACTAATGCGTCTGACAGAACTTCTAAAAGAACTTAGTGCCAATATAGTACAAATCGCTTATGATAGGACTTCTACTGACCTTGATTATGGTGATGCCAATGTGACGATTCATCTGGAGACAAAAGGTGAAGAGCATCAGAAGCAGATACGAGAACTATTAAGTTCTGAGGGTTACATAAATAAAGAGATGATGTAAGGAGGCGGCAGTGGAAGCGATAAAAGTTTTTAATATTAAAAGAGCAGTATTGCTGCTCAAGACCTTAGATGATGGACGTTTGGCTGTTATTGATAGTGATACTACATTACGACTTTACAATACTAATGACTACGCTGCCGTAGGTGGTTTTAAGACTAACATTGTTCAAAGTAGAACCGTGGGAAGTTTTGTAGATGTTGTCGCAACTGGAAACTTCAGTGCTTCTATAATTCCTGAAAGTGGAAAAGCCGCTCTTTTTTCTGTAGCAAAAAAAGAGATTCTCTACAAAGTAGGGAGACATCAAGGAGAGATAGAGAGCGTTGTTATTGACCCAAATTCCCGTTATTTGGTGACTGGTGGTGAAGATGGCAAGACCTTTGCTTGGGCACTTAAAACAGCACGTTTGGCATTTACGATGCCGCCTCATTCAGATTATGTGACTAGCATAGTATTTAATGACAGTGGGCAGTTTATTGCAACTGGAAGTTTTGACAAAACTATTAACCTATTAAATATTGCTACTATGAAACCACCACTAAAGCTTCGTGCCCATAGTTCAGCTATTATAAAAATGCTTTTTTTGCCTAATATGAGACTGCTCTCAGCCGATAGAGATGGAGGACTTATTGTCTGGGATATTCAAAAAGGAAAAGTACTTTCTCGTCTTAAAAAGATGAATGATGATATTACAAGCATAGTTTTGAGTACAGATAAGAAATTCCTTTTTGTCGGTACAAAACTAGGATATGTCTCGCTATATGACACTAGTAGTTATCAACAGTTAACACAGCGTTATATGAAAATTTCTGAAAGTATTACTTCGTTGGGATTCATTGAAGATGGATATCGATTAGCTGTTGGTACTGCAGATGGAAACGTCAATATATTCTTACTCTTGGGAGATGAAGCACACCTAAAAGAGCTAATAGAAAGCAGGCTATATAAAGAGTATTATGATGAGGTTGAAGATAATCCTATTATTATGTACTCAGACACCTATAAAATGGTAGAAAAAATGTGGGAAAAAACAGTTCTTCAAGCCAAGATATTTATGGAAAAAGGTGATTCCAAGAGAGCAAATGCAATTTTCTCTCCTTTTCTTAGCGTACCAAAAAAACGAACGTTTATTACAAATTTTATGAAGAATTTTGAAAAGTTTGAGCAGTTTAAATCTCACATTAAAAATCAGAAGTACCCGCTTGCTTATACAATGGCACATCAGTGCCCAGAGTTTAAAGAGTCTAAAATATTTAACCAGTTGGAGTTACATTGGAAAAAACTTTTTTTACAGGCTCAAAAGCTTGTAGTTCAAAAAGATGGAGAAAACCAGGCTCGTCAAATTTTAGCCCCATTTAGAGGAATATCAGATAAAACTCAATTGATGCAGCAGCTGTTTACACAACAGAAGATGTATATTTATTTTAAAAAACTTATATCAATAAAAGAGTTTAAAAAGGTCTTTGAACTCATTAAAAACCACCCATTTTTAATGGAGTTTTCCGAATATGACACTCTAATAAACTATGCAGATACAATATATATTAAGTCTCAAGAGAGCTTCAAAAATAGGGAATATCCTAAGGCGCAACAGCTATGTGAAATTCTTTTTGATTTTCCTGACTTTGCTGAAGAGGCAAGAGATATGAGTGATACAATTAAAGCATATCGTCTTTTTTATGATGCAACTCATAGTGATAACATTGCCAATGCTTTTGCTTATATGAGCAGTTATCCGCTTCTATATGAGACAAAAGAGGGTGCAAAATTGGAAAAACTCTGGACAGTTCAAGTTGATATTGCTCTTAAATTATCATCTAAGGGAGATGCTTTTGGTGTCAGAGATTCAATACAAGAATATTTAAATATTGATGCTAAAAAAGCAGCCATTGCAAACCTTTTTGGACAGTGTTACATTAGACAGTTAGAGACGCTGCTTAAGCAGTCAAAAGATCCCCTTGTTATACAGCGTGGAGTTAAACGTTATGTAGAGATGTTTGGGTTAGAAGATTTAATACAGATGTTTTATGTACAGTTTTGCAAAAAATTTGGCGAGACCTTTGATATTGAAGAGCTTCACCAAGGTAGTATTGACTCTTGGAACAGTTCTCATATTGTTGAGAAAATTGAAGTGGGTTAAAAATAAATCTAAGCTTTAACCTCTTCTATTTAAAGTCATTTAACGTAAAATATAGCTACTTTTTTATATAATAGCCGAATTTTTTAATTTACATGTAAAATGTTAAGGAGAGTGCCATGCAAATAAGCGGAGCACAAATGGTTATTGAAGCTTTGATTGCTGAGGGTGTAGATACTGTTTTTGGTTACCCTGGTGGGGCGATTATGAATGTATATGATGAAATCTATAAACAAGATGGATTTGAGCATATTTTAACACGTCACGAACAAGCAGCAGTTCATGCTGCTGAGGGTTATTCAAAAGCGAGCGGAAAAGTGGGTGTTGCGATGATTACATCGGGGCCTGGTTTTACTAATGCAGTCACTGGACTTGCAGATGCGTATATGGACTCAATCCCATTAGTTGTCATTAGTGGTCAGGTTCCAATGAGTTTAATTGGAACAGATGCATTTCAAGAGATTGACGCTGTTGGAATTAGCCGTTCTTGTACAAAGCATAACTATTTAGTCACTGATGCTAGAGACCTTCCTAGAGTTTTAAAAGAGGCATTTTATTTAGCTTCTTCAGGTCGTCCAGGCCCTGTTCATGTAGATATTCCCAAAGATGTAACAGCGCAAATTGCTGAGTTTGACTACTCTAAACCAGCTGCTTTAGAGACATATAAGCCAACAACTAAAGGTAATGCTCGACAGATTAAAAAAGCTGTTGAAGCTATTTTAAAGGCAAAACGTCCACTCTTTTATTTAGGTGGAGGAATTATTAACTCTAATGCTACTCAAGAAGTTCGTACATTTACTAAGATGACAGGTATTCCAGCAGTTGAGACATTTATGGCACGTGGAACATTAAGTTTTGATGATGAACTACTAATTTCAATGCTTGGAATGCATGGATCTTATGCAGCAAATATGGCAATGAGTGAGACAGATTTAATTATTGGTTTAGGTGCACGTTTTGATGATCGTGTAACGGGTAAACTTTCTGAGTTTGCAAAGAATGCTGATGTTATTCATGTAGATATCGATCCCGCAAGTATCTCTAAGCTTGTAAATGCTCACTATCCAATTGTTGGTGATATTAAAGGCGTAGTTGCATCAATGATTGAGCAGATTAAAGAGAGTGTTGATCCTTCTCGTTATGAGGCTTGGTTAGAGACGGTTGCAAACTTCGAAAAGCTTCATCCTCTTAGCTACAGAGAAGAGAAGGGTGTCATAAAACCTCAATGGGTCATTGAGCGAGTAGGTGAGCTTCTTGGTTCTAATGCTAATATCTCTACTGATGTTGGACAGCACCAGATGTGGGCCGCACAGTTTTATCCATTCTCACGTCCTCGTCAATTTATCAGCTCAGGTGGACTAGGAACTATGGGCTTTGGTTTTCCGGCAGCAATGGGTGTAAAGCGTGCTGATATGGAGCGAGTAAGTATTAATATTACAGGCGATGGTTCTATTTTAATGAATATTCAAGAGTTAATGACCGCAGTTGAGAATAAGCTACCTGTTATTAATATTATTTTAAATAATAAATATTTGGGAATGGTACGTCAGTGGCAGACACTTTTTTATGATAAGCGTCACTCATCAACAGATCTCTCTACAGGTCAGCCTAATTTTAAGATGATGGCTGAGAGCTTTGGCGGTATCGGTTACGATGTCTCCACAAAAGAGGAATTTGATGCAGCACTTAAAGATGCTGTTGAGAAGAATATAGTGGCAATAATTAATGTCTCAGTAGCGCGCTTAGAGAATGTAATGCCAATGGTACCATCAGGTGGTTCACTGTTTAATATGATGCTAGAGAGTAAGGAGAAGTAATGGAAAGTGTTGCAAGACGTGTTATTTCAGTAATTGTTGTCAATGAAGCGAGTGTGCTCTCTCGTGTTACCGATCTTTTTTCAGGTCGTGGATATAATATTGAGTCATTAACTGTTGCGCCAGTTCATGAATCTAAATATTCAAGACTTACTATTGTAACCTCTGGTTCAGTTCGTGTAAGTGAACAGATTGTTAAACAGCTACATAAACTTATTCCAATTTTAAAAGTTTACGAACATGCTGATTTGGTTGAAAAAGAGATGGCACTAGTGAAGTTTCCAATGAGTGAGTCCCTATCAGACATCTCTGCATTGGCAGCTGCTTATAATGGCAGTATTGTCAATGTTGGTAATGATACGGTAATTGTAATGATTGCAGATGAGCCAAAACGTGTCACAAACTTTTTAAATGTTATTAAGATATTTCATCCAAAAGAAGTTGTTAGAAGTGGATCGGTAGCCCTAGAGAGATGATTCCCTTAGATATATTAGCTAAAAATATTGGTATTGAGTATGGTGGTAAATCGACACCTATTACCGCTATTAATACTTTAAAAGATGCTAGTAGCACAGAATTAAGTTTTATTGTAGATAAGAAGCATATTGAAGATCTTAAAACTACTAAGGCGTTAGCTGTTATTGTAACAAAAGAGTTTTTAACCTCAATTCCAAATGAGTGTGAGATTCTTTTAGTTGAGTCCAATCCTTACTTATATATGGCAAAAGCATCAAAGTATTTTTCAATGCTACCTTTTGAGAGCGATGGAAGTAGTCCAGAGGTTGGCGAAACTTCCTATATTGGCGAGAATGTTTACATTGCAAATGGTGTACAGATTGGCATGGAGTGTACTATAATGCCAGGCTGTTATGTAGGTGCCAATGTTATTATCGGAAACAACACGGTGCTTCATCCAAATGTAACAATCTATAGAGACTGTGAAATAGGTAGTAACTGTATTATTCATGCGAACACTGCAGTAGGGTGTGATGGATTTGGATTTGCTCATACGGCTACAGGAGAGCACGTTAAAATCTATCAAAATGGAAATGTTGTTATTGAAGATGATGTTGAAATTGGTAGTAATTGCGCAATAGATAGGGCTGTATTTGGATCTACGCGGATTAAACATGGTTCAAAACTTGATAATTTAATTCAAGTAGCGCACAACTGTGTTATTGGTGAACATAGTGTAATTGCTGCTCAAGTTGGAGTAGCGGGTTCAACCACTCTTGGTCGCAATGTTGTTATGGGCGGTCAAAGCGCCACAGCTGGACATCTAAGTGTAGCTCCTTTTACAACACTTGCAGCACGCACCGGAGTAACAAAAAGTATTGAGCAAAGTGGTAAGACGTTTGCAGGTTTTCCTTTTATGGACCATAAACAGTGGTTGAAACTTCAAGGAAAATTAGCTAGACTATTAAAAAGTTAATAAATAAGGAAAAATTATGAGCGAAAAAGTAAGTAATCAGACAACATTAGAGCTAGATGGAACAAAAAATGGTGTTATCTCAATTGCAAAAATTGATGAGCCTTATGGTGAAGGTAGTAACAGTGTTGCCAGTGTAGGCATCTCACTAGCAGGTAACAAGAATAACCCAGAGTGGAAAGTACACATTCCTCTAAACAATTTAGAAGATGTTATTGCTGCGTTACAAGCAATAAAGTAGAGTAGAGCTTATTAAGCTCTACTCTTTACGTAAGTCTCAATTCTGGAGATTCCTTCGCGAATACTGTCAATATCTGTCGCAAAACTAAATCTAAAATATCCTTCTAAACCAAAAGCAACACCAGGAACAACAGCAACGTTGACATCGCTAAGTAATCCTTTTGAGAACTCCATTGAATCATTGGTAATATCTTTAATGTTTACAAACAGATAAAAAGCTCCATCAGGCACTAAAACCGAAAGACCATCAATGGCATTAAAGAGTTTAGCCCCTTCATCACGACGCTCAATAAATGCTTTTTTCATAATTTCAATATCGGCATCTGCGCTTCCATCAAGCCCTGTAATTGAAGCTTTTTGTGTAATTGTACAGATGTTTGATGTACTTTGGCTCTGTAGCTTCTTAGTCGCTTTAATTAGGTCAGTGTCCGCAGCGGCCATGTAGCCAAAACGCCATCCTGTCATTGCTACTGACTTACTAAGTCCATTAATGGTAATAGTACGTTTGAACATATCATCACTTACTGATGCCACAGATGTGAATTCACCTCTGTATGTCAGTTTCTCGTACATCTCATCACTTGCAACCATAATATCTGTACTTTTTAGAACCTCGCCAAGTGCTAAAAGTTCCTCTTTGGTGTACACGGCACCTGAAGGATTTGAAGGTGTTGTTAGGATTAACATCTTTGTTTTAGGTGTAATGGCATTTTTAAGCTGCTCAGGAGTGATTTTAAAACCAGTCGTATCTTGTGTCTCAATCTCAACAACTGATCCGCCACAGTAGTTTATGAGTTCAGGATACGTCACCCAGTATGGTGCAGGAACAATAACTTCATCACCTTTATCAATAGTTACAGAGAACAGATTAAATAGAGAGTGTTTAGCACCATTGTTGGCAATAACTTGGTTTAGTTCATACTCTAGTCCATTGTCACGTTTTAATTTATCTACAATGGCTTGGCGCAGTTCAACAATGCCATCTACTGCAGTATATTTAGTAAAACCCTCTTCTATAGCTTTAATACCAGCATCTTTAATAACCTGTGGTGTGTTAAAATCAGGTTCTCCAGCAGAGAAACTTAAAATATCTTTCCCTTCAGCCTTAAGCTCTTGAGCTAATGTTGTAATAGCAATAGTAATGGATTCTGAAAGTACGTTAACGCGATTTGTAAGCATAATAACCTCTTATAAAATTTTCGAAATTATAACATAAAGATAAGTGCTAAAAGAACTCCAAGTATATCAGATAGAACATCATAAGGGTCACCAAAGCGTGTTGGGAGAAAATATTGTACGACTTCAATAGCTACTCCGTAGGCACTTAGTAAAAATACATGTAAAATAGTTTTGAGTTTTGGATATGCAAGTTTAAATAAAAAAGAAAGAGTAAAAAAGGCTAAAATATGGTTAATAACATCACTCATAGATACAACAGGGGGTAGGGCATTGTAATCAGGCAGAACTGCCAAGATAGATATAGCGAGTAGAGTTATAAAAAAGAGAAGTTTAAAAAACAATTAGTTCTTCATCGCTTTAATAAACGACTCATAAATATGCTCTAGTTTAATATCTTCATCAATAATCTCTTTATTGTCTTTCATAACAGCATGTTCTAAAACAGCAACACGTTTAATAAGATATTCGAAAATCTCTTTGTTAATATCAGGAAGTTTGTTGTGTGAAAACTGATCTTTATCACGTCCTTTTTCAATAACATGTGCCGGAATTCCAATAGCAGTGGAACACTCGGGGACATCTCTTACTACAACCGAGTTTGCTCCAACTTTTGCAAAGGAACCAATAGTAATATTTCCAAGAACCTTTGCACCAGCACCAATGACAGCAGAGTTTTGAATAGTAGGGTGGCGTTTTCCCTGATCTAGACTGACACCACCAAGTGTAACCCCTTGGTAGATGACAACATCTTCTTCAATAATACAGGTCTCTCCAATAACAACCCCAAAGCCATGGTCAATAAAAACTCGTCGTCCAATGCGTGCAGCAGGGTGAATGTCAATATTGGTAATAAGTAGGTTAATTCCCATAATCATTCGTGCGAAGCGTCTAAAACCACTTCTGTAGAGTCGATGTGCTATGCGGTACCATACAATGGCCCAGACACCGGGATAGTTAAAAATAAAATCCATGCGTGATTGAATGGCAGGATCGTTTTTATAGACATTGCTAAAATCTTCTGCTATTTCTCTAAAAAGAGCCAAATGTTTTCCTTAGTTTGCTGTGCGTAAATACCCGTTTTGATGCAGGTACAAATCTAATTTTTGAAGTGTATCACTTTTTTCTTTTTCTGTAATAAAGTGGCTGTTGGCTAAATTATTTTTAAGTCTGCTTAATATTTCTGATTTATCGTAATGTAATGTATCTAAAATCTCTAATATATTTGGGGATTCATTTAAATTTTCAAGCTTATAGCCGTCGTTAGTAATAGTGATACTGCATTCAGATGGATTAACAAAAAGATTGTGACTCATACCAAGAGTCTCTTGGTAGGCACCTATATTGAAAAAAGCTAGAAAATAAGGCTCTTCATTAAGATCTACATCGTGTAGATATAGTGGCGAATCTACATCAAATGGTATCTCGCCATCACTGTCACAAGTAATGTCCCATAAACTCGCAGCTTGAATAGGTTGTGTAGCTAATTTGTTAAGAGGAATAACAGGAAAATTCTGTTTGATACCCCAGTAGTCAGGTAGGCTTTGGAAAATAGATGCATTAATTAAAAAACGCTCTTGATACTGCTCTTCTAGATGCATACTCTCATTGGTATGATTTGATGCCATTAAGTAAAGCGATTTTTTAATAATAATATGTACTAGTATTTCTGAATTTGATCTATCTTGCAGGTCAATATAGCCAAGGTCAAAAAGTGTCAAAAGAGACTCTTGATGATGAAGAGCATCATGCATAAACTCAATACAGTTTTTTCTGTCTAAGAGATTGTTTAGGTCACGCAGCTCTTCAATAAGAGGTGGATTACTATCTTTAAACTTTAAAGATTGTTCTTGGTAATCATGTGAAAATAGTTCAAGAACAGGAGTAATTAATACCGCGTGTGATGCCACAATAAAGCGTCCAGACTCTGTGTAGATGTCTGGATGCTCAACTCCCTTGGCATCCATAATCTCACGAAGAGAAAAGACTATGTCGTTAGCAAACTCTTCTAAGGAGTAGTTTTGTCTATCTTTTTTAGTCTGCGAATACTCCACTGCTAATCCGCCACCGATGTTAATTGATGAGAGATTGCCAGCTCCCATCATCTTAAGTTCCGCATAGATATTACCAGCTTCTCTAAGAGCTTTTTTCATAGGATATATCTCTTGCATTTGAGATCCAATATGAAAATGGGCCATAGTAAAGTTTTTAAGAAGATTACTCTTTTTTAGAAGATGTATAGCTTCAATAAGCTCAGTAGTAGTTAAGCCAAATTTAGAGTTCATTCCTCCACTTTTAGCCCAAAAACCACTGCCTATACTATGAAGACGAAGACGAATGCCAATTGAAGGTACTTTTAAATTACTTGAAGAAGCCACTTCAATAATAGACTCTAATTCGTTAATCCCTTCAATAATCAGTGTTATATTGTGACCCATCTGTGACGCTATAAAGCCCAAGGTAATCATCTCTGTATCTTTAAAACCATTGACAGTTATAGGAGAGCCAAAAGGTGTTTTTGATATTGCAAGAAGTAGTTCTGCTTTGGAACCTGCCTCAAGACCATAGTTATACTGCTTACCATGATCAATAATAGTATTAACAACATTAGGAAGTTGATTTACTTTTAATGGAAAGACAGCATTAAAAGAGCCTCTGTATTGATACTCCTGCATAGCAAAAGTAAAATTACTATAGAGTAGATCAATCTGCTTTTTAATGAGATGAGGAAACCTTAAAAGCATTGGCCCCCGTAAGCCGCTATCTCGTATCTCTTTTGTAATTTCTAAGAGTGAGGGCTTACTTAAATGGTTAATGTGAATCAGGTCATCATTAATACTAAAATTATTATCACCCCATATCTCTATACCATACATATTACTATCCTAAATTGAGTCAATGTCAATAAGAGTTTCAACTTTTTGAACTAAATCTTTAACCCAGATCTTGTTCTCTTTAAGTTCATTCTCACCAATAACAGCGCAGTAGCGAGCATTAATTCTGTCAGCACCTTTGAGGTGGGCTTTAAGACCTTTAGCGGCATATTCAATAATGCTCTTTTCTTTTTGACGTTTTTTCTGTCCCAGTTTTAAGATAAGGGGTAGTGCTTCATCGTCCATGGCACCAAAATAGTAACCCTCACGCGTTACTTCAGGGATTTTAATAAGTTCGAGTAGTCGTTCAATTCCAATGGCAAAACCAACTGCCGGAGTCGCCCTTCCATCTAAGAACTCAATTAATCGGTCATAGCGTCCACCACCAGCAATGGCACTCTGAGCACCAATTTCACTGCTGACAAATTCAAAAGCGGTTTTAGAGTAGTAGTCAAGTCCACGTACCAAGTGCGTATCAACTTCGTAAGCAATACCATTTTCATTAAGTAATGCTTTGAGTGTATCAAAGTCAGATTTACATGTAGAACATAAGTTGTCAATGAGTTTGGGAGCATCGGCATAAATTGTCTGACACTTATCATTCTTACAATCAAGAACACGAATAGGATTAGTGTCTTTTCTACGAATACAGTCGCTACAGATATTTTCACTGTTTTGCTCAATAAAATTAACAAGGTTTTCACGGTATGGAGGCATACACTCTTGACAGCCAAGAGAGTTAAGTTGCAGGGTAAAGCCAATACCAAGTTCTTTAAAGATATCGCCGACCATCATAATAAGAGATGCATCTTCATAGACACAAGCAATACCAAAACTCTCTATTCCAAATTGGTGAAATTCACGTAAGCGTCCTTTTTGAGGACGTTCATAACGAAACATTGGGCCGTGATAAAAAAAACGGTGAATACCACCTTTTTTATCATATTTGTTTTGAATAAAAGCACGAACTACACCAGCAGTTCCTTCAGGACGAAGGCAGACATCATTGCCCCCTTTGTCTAAGAACTGATACATCTCTTTGCCAACAATATCGCTAGATTCACCTACAGAACGCTTAAAAAGGCTTGTCTCTTCAAGCAGTGGTGTCTCAATATAGTGAAATCCGTAGCGTGAGGCAACACTAGAGGCTACCTTAATAAAGTACTCAAACCTCTCATAATCTTCTTCTAAAATATCATTCATTCCACGAAGTGAGCGAATCATTCATATTCCTTAATATTAGTTATTATAGTATTGCTAATAGCTTCAATACTCTGTGTTGCATCAATGATGACCAACTCCACTTTAAGCAGTTGCGCTGCTTTAACTAGCGCTTCTTGGATACTTAGAAGATACTCTGTTCCTCTTTTTTCAATACCATCAAGCTTTTTTTGAGAGAGTCGATATTCTAATTCAGCGGGAGTAAGTTGCAACAAAAATACTTTGCTTGGATAGACTCCATTAGTTGCAAAACGGTTCATATGAACAATAGCAGTCTCTGATAGGTCCCCTTTTACAAGTGCATAAGCGACACCTGAGATGACACTTCTATCAGAAATAATCACGCTATTACTGTTAGGCTCTATTACTTGACACATATGCTCTGCGCGATCGGCTAAAAAGAGCAAGAACTCTGCTTTTGAACTTTGAATTTCTCGGTGTAAGACAATATCACGAATTCTTGTTCCCATATCAGTACCACCAGGTTCTTTGGTGATAATAGCATCGTTAAAAGCTTCTTTAAGTAGTGCAATCTGGGTGCTTTTACCTGCCGTATCAATGCCCTCTATTGCAATGTACATGAAGTCATTCCCCCTATAATTTCTTGAACTTCACTAGGAAGTAGATGTTCAGTCTTACCATTAAATTTTAGAAGGTTGCGTACACTTGATGAGCTAATAAATGCGTGTTGTAGATTTGGCATTAAATAGACTGTTTCAATTGTATTGTCAAGTGAACGATTTAGGTAGCCTAGTTGTAGTTCATACTCAAAGTCACTTACTGCACGCAGTCCTCTAATTAAAATACTGGCATTGTGTGAATGACAGAGATCTACTGTTAAGTTGTCAAATCCTACTACCGTGACATTTTCTAATGTTGCAGTTGCCTTTTGTGCCATAATAATTCGTTCATCAAGTGTAAACATCGGCTTTTTATCACGTGAATCAGCTACGGCTACAATGACTTCATCAAAGAGATTTACTGCTCTTTTTATGATGTCATAATGACCATTGGTAATAGGATCAAAAGTACCTGGGTATAGTGCGCGTTTATTCATTATTTTCCCATCGTTTATATAGATTATTCTCAATTCCTAAAAGATCAAACCATTTGCCTATCATAAAGTTTTCCATATCTTCTAGGCTCTGCTGCTGTGAATAGTATGCCATTACCGGTGGAGCAATAATAACTCCATGTGTCGAGAGTTTATGCATATTTTCTAAAGCTATTGTTGAAAAAGGCATCTCTCGTGGTGCTAGCAATAGTTGCTTGCGCTCTTTGAGCATAACACTAGCGGCACGGGTAATAAGATTGTCAGCTATGCCACAGCTGATTTTAGCCAAAGTATTCATACTGCACGGAATGATTAGCATCGCATCACAACCAAATGATCCAGAAGCGATGCTAGCTCCAATGTTGCTGTTGCTATGCATGGTAATATTATGCTCTTTTTTGAGCACTACATGTGCATGATCTGAGAGTACGAGATGTTTATCAAAGCTCTCAGGTAGGGCATTTAATACTTTTAATCCAAGCTCTGCACCGCTAGCACCACTAATAGCAACAACAATTTTCATTGAATCTCCACGCGTCCAGGACCTATGACTCTAGCTTTAATGCGATGTCCATCTTTTTTTTGAACTGAAATAATATCATTTTTTGAGCCATCTTGCGAGGCAATAGCGGTAAATTCCAGCACAACAGAGCCACTTTTTAACTCTACTAAAACACTATTTCCCTTTTTTACAATAGGATAGGCTTCAACATCACGCTGGGTAAGGATGTGATTTTTCTTAATGCTGCGTTTTAGACGGTACTCTTTAGTACCAATGTGATTTAGCGGTATGGCATTAAAAGAGTCAAACTTAATTTTTTGAGATATTGTATTAAGAGCGGAGAGTGTATGGCCACGCTTAAGTGGATGGAGTGAACGATAGACATCTAGAGTAGCATCTATTTCATAGTCAAAAAATATACGCTCTTTTTTTGATGTTTTAATACTAAAAATACTATGAGACCGTTTTAAATCTTTACTCTTTAGTATTAGCTGAAAATCAGGGTCAAATGCCTTAAGATAATTTCTCGGTGTGATATGGACACGATTTACATGTATATTAGAATAAAATGCTTCGTAGCGCTCTTTTATTTGAGATGCTAAGACAGAAGTGTCAACAGGACTCTCTTTTTTGAAGTTTACATAACGCACCTTACCAATATTTATCTCAACATTGTGTTGTTTAAAAAGCTTTTGAATTTTGGAACTTTTGACTCTGTATTTGGTACGATTTTTGTTAATATTAAATAGTTTGAATTTATCTTTTAGTTTGGGAAATAGGGTGGTACTGTAAATAGTAGCGTCCTTAAATGCATACTCTTGCTTTAGGTCAATAGCAGCAAAAAGTGGAAGAGAAACAGTAACTAAAATCAATAATTGTAACAACACTATATAAACCCTGTATGACTATTTTTCTCATGTCTAAATGATATAATCGGCATGATTTTATTTATACCATTATATCAAGAATTTAATATAGGGCAGCTCTAAATAGCCTAGCATTTGAAAACGTAAGTTTGAAATAAGGTGAATAGTCTTATACTATTCAATTATTGCTATATTTTAAGGAGATATTATGAAAGTTCTTTTTTTACTTACACTCCTAAGCTCTTTATTATTCTCCCAAGAACTTATGCTTGATAATCTACTAAAGGAGTACGAAGACTCAGCATCACTCTATAAAAAAACAAAAAAAGAGAGTGCTGGATATCTGCTAGTTTACTCAAGAGAAGATTTAGAGAAGATGCAAGCATTTACTCTAATGGATGTTCTTAAAACTGTTCGTATGTACACTATTCAAGTTAAGAATATTGGTATCTCTAGAATGCAAAAAGCTGGGGCAGGTCCAAGCACACTACCTCCAATTAAACTATATATTGATGATTTTGAAGTTACCACTGTTGCACAAGGTAATGCTCTTGATATGTATGGCGAAATGGATATTTACTTTGTTAACCATATTGAGATATACCAAGGTGGTAGTTCTATAGCTTTTGGTAACTCTCCTGGCTCTATGGTTATAAGACTCTACTCAAAAGACCCATCACGAGAAAATAGCTCCTCTGCTCAACTTAGTGTTGATTCAAAATCAAGTGTTGATTTGAGAGCTGTTAGTGCTGGGACTATGGGTGAGTATGAGTACCTTCTATATGCAGATGGCTCAAACACAAACTTTGATAAACCGACAAGAAACAACCAAGAGCTATCTCGTGACTCTAAAAGATACCAAGCCCACTTTAAAGTAGCAAAAAAAGATGACTTTGAAGTAGTAGTAGATGCTATAGCAAATCAAACTGATATGTTTAGCGGAATGGGTCCAGCTGCTACTGGTGATGATAGCAACAGAAACTATGGGTATATAAATGCTATAAAACACTTTGATGGAGATATAAGACTATCTGTAGCAGCTTCTCTAGAGACTAAAAAGTTTTTTAATAGTGATGCTATAGGCATAAAGCAACCAGACAATACACTCGCGAACAATATAGATGTACATGTAGAATCAAACACTTACAAAGTAATTTTAGATAAAAAAATACTCCAAGGTAAACATGACTTTTTGATAGGGGCTCAGTTTCAACAAAATAGACTAAATGTTAAGACTTATGAGGGAATAAATGTAAATCCAACTATTGGTCCTGATAAACTTGATATGTATATGTTCTATATAGAAGAGTTGTATAATATTAATGAAAATCATCTTCTTGCTTTTAGTGGTAAGCTTGACCACTATAGAGATAGCTTCTCTAAAAACTCTACAGAGTATGCAATAAGGCTAGGGTATATTGCTCTACTTAGTGATAGTTGGAAAACAAAACTTTTTGCAGTTAGACGATATGCATATCCAAATATGCTTCAAACTACATTTACCCCCACCTGTATATAAAATAAATCCAGAACTTGATGCTTCAAACATAGATATGATAACTGGTGAACTTGAGTATGATGATGGAGAGCATAGAGCAGTTTTTGGTTATGCATATAAGATTATAGAAGATGGTATAACCTTCTCTAAAGCACAAAAACAATATGTGAACAATAAAGAGATAGTCGATTTCAATCGTTTTTATGTAAGAGGTGAGTATAAATTTGACTATGATAACAAAGTAATTATTGAGTACTATAAGGGCTACAAAGATGCTTATGCCTCTCCTGATTCTGGTATTTTGTTTCAAGCTTTTAACACACTTGGAGATTTTGATATCTATAATGAGCTAGTATATAGAAATGGTTATACACTAAACTATGGTGCTGGAGATGTAGATATAGATGAGGGTTATGACTATACGCTTAGTGTTGGTTACACCATAAGTAGAACAATGAAGATAAAAGCTAAAGGTGAAAACCTTTTAGATAAAGCTAGCAAAACTCTTATAGACCCTCAGGGATTAGTTCAAGTTCCAGCAATTGAGAGACGAGCTATCTTAACTATGGAGTATACTTTTTAAATGAGAATTTTACTTTTATCGATTTTATCAGCACTACTTTTATCAGCTTCAGATACTAATCATCAAGTAAAAATTTTAGAAAAAATAGTTTCAGAAATCTCTATTAATAAGCAGGTAAAAATTTGGAGTGATGACAAAGAGATTCTATATGCACTTAAAAACAGTAAAAAGTTTAAAACTGTAACTGAATGCTATAGGGCTAGTTTTATTATTTTAAAAGAGAAAAAAAATCTCTCTAAAGTGTGTGACAGCGTACATATCTTCGTGTTAAACTATAAACTTTTATCTGATATTCCTCAAAGTTTTGGAGCACTTTTTTGGAAAAAAGGCAGACCAAATATAGTTATTATTGAGCCAAGGATACAAAGACAGAATATACAAATAACAACAAACCTCAAGCCTTACTTAGAGGAAAAAGTGTGGTAAAGAGAAGAGAGCTCTTTCTATTTTTGGCTCTTCTTATCCTCGGTATATTTTTTATATATATTTATGGTTATATTAAGCAGGTACAGCAAGATATATTTGCAAAAATTGAAGCTAATATGATTCAAAATATTTCATATATATTTGAAAATATTGAAAAAGATCTTATTGGTACATACAGCATAAAAAACAGTGATGATTTAGTTAATCTTCTCTCCAATGAAAAAACAAGATCAGAGTATGAAAAGCATATCTCATATTTTCTTACACCATCTATGAAGTATGTATATCTTCTCTCTCAGGATGAGAAGAGAAGATTTAGATTCCTGCTTGATGCTTCAAAAACTGATAAGGCTGAATTTTACCAAAAATTTGATGTCCAAAATAAAAAATATGAAGAGTTATACACTACTAAAAAAGCACAAGTAATACACCAAACAGAGATGGAAAATCTTTTTTTAACCTACCTCTATCCCTTAAAAGCAAATGGTGAAGTTATAGCAATTTTAAGTGTTGATATTACCACTAAGATTAAATACACTGTTTTAGAGCTTATAAAACCATTAGAGACATTTTTTATTGTTCTTATTATTTTTATATTTTTACTCATGATCATGAGTACAACTCAAGTCTTTCACTATTTCATAACTAGAAAAAAAATATTTACAGATCCTCTTACGCAACTGTTTAACAGAAACTACTTCAAAGAGATAGCACCAACTCTCAATCTTGAACACTATAGTATTGCCATGCTTGATCTTGATAGGTTTAAAGCCATAAATGACACCTACGGGCATAAAACAGGAGATTATATACTCTCTCAAAGCAGTATAATTTTAAAAAACTCTATGCGTGAAAGTGATATTATAATTAGATATGGAGGAGAGGAGTTTTTACTCTTTATTTACAACAGAGACGTGGAGGACTCTGCATTTAAAGTCACTAATAGAATAAGGGAAAATATTGCTGCATACATTTTTAACTACAATCTCAGCGAAATACATATACAAGTCTCAATAGGCCTTCATGAAAATCCATCTTCAGAAAAAAATCTGCACGAAGCTATAAAAATAGCCGATAAGATGTTATACATTGCAAAAAGTGAAGGTAGAAACAGAGTAGTAAGGTACAGTGAAAAATCAAAAAACTCCACGCTATCAAAATCAAAAGATATTAATTTTGTGAAACTTGCTCTTGATGAGAACCGTGTAATTTGCCATTATCAACCTATCTACAACAGCACTACTAATGAAATATTTAAATATGAAGCACTTGTTAGGATTATAGATAAAGACAATAAAATAATATCACCTGTATACTTTTTACCAGAATTAAAGCATACTAATATTCACTATAAACTCACTCAGAGAATTCTCTTTAATGTGTTTGATAAGTTTGAAAATTTAAAAGAGTCCGTCAGCATAAATATAAACTTTTCAGATTTAATTAACTCAGATATAGAACAAACTATCATAGATAGATTTAAACAAAACTCCGACTTAGCATCACGTATCACTTTTGAAATCTTAGAGAGTGATGAGATAGACAACATAGAGCTATTTAAAGAGAAAATTAACCTCTTGCGCTCATATGGTGCTAAGGTTTCTATTGACGATTTTGGTAGTGGCTACTCAAACTTTAAAACTATTCTGGATATTGAAGCAAACTACTTAAAAATAGATGGTTCTCTAATTAAAAACATAGATAAAAACGAGAAAGATTTTAAAGTTGTCAAGAGCATCATACACTTCGCTAAGGAAGCAAATATGCAGACAATTGCGGAGTTTGTTCACTCTGCTGAAGTATACAAAAAACTACTTACAGTTGACATAGACTATATGCAAGGATACTATATAGCTGTGCCAGCACATGAGCTTCAAGACATAAACGATTTAAGATGCCAATGAGTCAGGATTGGCCGCTAGATGCTGTATGGGTAGTTGACTCAATATAGATGCATGTATTTCAACAAGTCTATTTAGTGTATAATTTCACAACAGAGAAAATCACACTCCTAAAGGCTATGTTATCATATCTAAATACCCAACACTCTTAGAGCAGTTTCGCTCATTTTATTTACAAAACTCTCCAGAAAATTTAGAAAAAGCAGTAGAGTATTTTGCTATTTTTGGAGGTCTTGGCTGGAATATTAATACTGATGATGAGATTTTTGAGCTTATTGAAGAGCTTGTTTTAAGACATTATGGAGTAATTCATCAAGAGATTATTGATATTACTTTAGGTGACAGTGTTTATCATTCACTGCTAACAGGCATTGCTATGGGTGATGGTAGAGTCCATTCTGCATACAAACGTGCAAGAGTCTCTAGTGACATGGGTAAACCTGCTATTCGTTATTTATGTCAAAATGGAATTATTGGCACAGAAGAGTCACGACCTATTTCACAGAGTATCGATGCTCCTGTCTCAGATAAATTACACTTCTCAATGCCCTTTATGCGCTTCTGGTTTGCTTTTGTCTCTCCGCTGTTTAAAGGGGTAGTGAAAGGAAATTATGATGAAGTTGAAGATCGTTTTATTAATAGAAAACAGGAGTTTACTGACTTAATATTCACGCAACTTTCAGAGGAGCTTTTAAAAGAGAATTTCAAAGATGATCCCATTGTTGAAATTGGAGGTTATTGGGACGCTAAAGTTGATATTGATATTATGGCCAAGACAAAATCTGGTAAAGTGATTGTTGCTACATGTAAATACACGAACGCTAAAGTCAAAAAAAATGAACTGACAAGACTTAAAGAGAAGTGTGAGCTTGCAGGGATTAAACCCGACATTAATATTTTAATCTCAAAACGAGGTTTTTCAAATGAGTTAAAAGCGCTAAAAGGGGAGAACCTTAAACTCTTTAGTGTGAAGAATTTTAAAAAGTTACTTGAAAATATTGGTGCAGATGAGATAATTACAGGTTTTAAAAAACCGAAGGAAAACTATTGAAAAAAGTATTTAAACTACAACTTGAAAACAAAAAACCGGACCGAGTTATTGACTCTATAAAGAATGAAATTCGTAAATATTTAAAACGTGAACGCAAAAAAAAGTTACCTGAAGATGCTGTTTTTTGGGATTTTGACTGTCGTTTTGGAGCAGAGCAGAGCAGTGCTAAAAGTGTAACTGCAAATGAGGTCATAACGTCACTAGATATAGCTCGTCAAGAGAATTGGGAAGCATGTTATGTGGAGATTATTGCCAAAGCATCTTTTAAAGCTTAGGCTCTATAAGGTAGCAAGAGGGGATTTCGCTCTCTCTTTTTATTCAGGTTCCGTTTTCTTTTTGCTCTAGAAGAGGTGTTGAATTTTTCTCGTTTGAGAGCCTCTTTGTGCTTTCGCATCTCTCTCCAGTCTCTCTTTTTTAAAATATGTTGTGAAAATAGTTTTTTTGTATGTTTCCAAAAAGAGACGGTTTTCTCCTCTCTCTTTTGAGTATAGGAGTAACGTTTCAGAGAGATTTTTTCAACAGCATTTACATACCTATCTCTTCTATTTTGTAGTTTAATAATATAACTTAGACCTTTGTCTACAATATCTTCAAGCCATGCATTAAACTTAAGAGATGGTTTAATAAGCCATGATTTTGGACTTAGACCTATAAATTCAAACGCACTATTAATGAGTTTAAAGAGTTTTAAAATCAATTCAACAACATTATCAATGAAGTTTAAGAGCTTTTTCCCCCAGCTATATTGAGCCAGAGTATCAATAAAGACATTTAGCATTAAAATTTTAAGTATAAAGGTCACAATATTAAATCCAGTAGTTACAAAGTTCCAAAGCAGTGTAAAAAGAGGCAACACTAAGGCGTAAACAATTTTTTGTATGGCGGTAGTAAGAACCTTTGTCCAGAAAAAATACAGTAAAGGAATAGAAAGTAGCATACTTCCAAAGGCTTTAGCTCGTTTCATTAAAGATGAGTTTTGAATCTCTTTTAACTTAATTTTGACAACAGCAATGAGGTTTTTTCTATATTTATTAACGGAGTGTTCTGTAAAAAACTTAGAAAACAGATCAATAATATGACGTTTAGCCAACATACCTGCTGTTGCAGAGGCAATGACTTTTTGTCCTCCTGCCTTACTAATTGCGTGAGCAAAAGTCTTGGCACCAGCAACTTTAGTCCCTAGACCAAACTTTAAAAATAGAATTCCCAAGGTCTCCCACCAGCCAAAAAAATGGATAATTAAAATAATAATCCATAATGATGTGAGAATGATTAATACTGGTCTATATTTTTCAAGCATAACTGTTAAACGCTATTCGCTTCCTGTATCACCATCACCATCATTTCCATCTCCAAAACCACCATCGGCATTGGTTCCGCGAATACCGTGAATTAGCGCACGAATCTCTGCCCATGTTCCACCAATAAACAAAATTATAAAAATAGCAAGCTGCCCAAGTTCTCCTGCCATATTCCAGTCAACAACATTAAACCATTTTAAAAATGCAATAGCAGCTGTAAAGAGCAGAGAGAGACCAATAATTCCAATGGTGTTAAGTGTTCCTGCTGTTAAAGAGAGCATATAAAAAGCGACACTGACAATTAAGACACCGCTAAAAGGATAGACCATATCTGAAGGTACTTTTACTGAAAGAAGCATAAGACCTAAAATAGCTAATGAGAGCAGTATTAAAATAATGATTTTTTTAGCAGTATTCATTACCCCTTTGATGTAGTATGTCTTTCCTATAAAATAGGTGAGGGCAGTTAACACTACTACCGCAATGTTTTCGACTAGTTGAAGAGTTTGGAGTCCAATGACCTGTTTGTACCAAAATTCAAATAGATAGACTGAGATAAGCGCCAATACAAAATTGACAGCAATCATTAACCAATGTTTACTCTTTTTTTCTACTTTTTCCATTATTTGCCTTATACTTTAGATTTTTCTATATGAGCGTCAATGCAGTTAAAAAACTCAACATACATATTATCAACGTTATTGCCAAGTTTTTTTAACTCAATAATATTTTGCCGAATCTCTTCGCACTCAGGCGAGAGAATATCTTCATGTTTAAATACTTTCTTCTGCAAAGTAATCATATTAAAGAATATGACTTTTAAAGCATCTATATATGCCTTTATCATTTTGGTGATATTATGTACTTTAACATAAGTTTGTGTTTTTTTAAACCACTCAAACGCTGCAGAAATAATCTCATAGCGTCTTTTAAACCAAGTAATGGCCATGAGCTGTTTTTCACCAGCATGAAGTATGAAATGTACAGGAATAAATAGAAGTACTTTTAAAACATACATAATAATACCAATCCAAACCTGACCCGATACAAATGCAGCTAAAGCAAAAATACCCAGAAGTTCCATTAAGACAAAAGGTAAACTAAACAGCACTAGAACAGCCCAATTTGGCAGCAAGCCAATCTTCTTTCTAGCCCACAGTGCCACTTTGGTATGCTCTATAGTTCTTCTAATCCCTTTGAAGCCAAGTTCCCAAACGATTTCAAGTGTAGTAACTACTAGGGTAGAGATAATAAAGAAGAGTGCTCTTGCAAAAAAGTTATTGAGTTTAATGGTAACTTTTCTATTTTCAACCTTTGACTCTTTGAGGTCGTAGAGTCTATTCTCATAGCTTGTTAAAAACCAGTTTCCAAATGATTTTAGTTTTAAACCGATATATTTCCAAAAAGATTTTGTAAATGGTAGGTATTCACCAAAAAATAGAACAATAAGAATTCCAAGAACCAAAGGGTTTGTTACAATATCAATGATATGTTGCACTAATTTTTCCTTTTAACGTCATGAATTAAAATTATTTTATCTAAAAAGATTAACAATTAAATGCACCTTTATTAATACTAATTAATATGATTTTTAAAGAACCACTCAAAGGCAAAAAGCAGCCCTGGAGTTTTGGCTTTTGTCTCATCATACATAAACTTTTGCGCATCATTTACATGTAAATACTCAACAAATATCTCTTCAGTCTCAATGCCACCACCACTATGTCGATGCATAGTCTCATCTACTGTAGCAAAAAATAGATGTTGTTTAGCACCAGAGACACCAACATTAGTAAAAAATGAGGTAATCTTATGAATATGATCAATGCAGACTTCATAGCCACACTCCTCATCTATCTCCTCTTTAACAATCTGCTTTAACGAAACATCTTTATCTATAATACCGGCACAGAGTTCATAGGTGTAGGTATGGCTACTGTCATTCATATAGACAGCTGCTCTAAACTGTTTAACTAAAACAAAGACATCTCTGTCTTGATGATAGAGCAATACAGAGACGCTATCAAAGCTTTTTACTGCTTCCCAGCTCTTATGGGTTCCGTTTTGTACATAGTTTAAACGCAACGGCTTAACAAAATGTGGATTGTCCAGCTGAGCTGTTTTAAAATTAGATATTGTAAACATTAAAATCCCTTGTGTTTAATTATTGTGCTTCAAGAAGTTTTGCCTCACATCTTATAGCTTCTTTTCTCATTGAACTATGAAGTTATTTGTGTTGCACTACTTAGATATGCTATCCCAGAAAAAATCAACATGTTTCTCGAAAATTGTAGAGAGTGACGTTGTTGACAGTGAATCAATACGAAGCAGTGTAACTTGGAGCCTGTAATAAAACAGAGGTGCTAAAAACTCATTTGCCATTAGCATGGGATCAGATGATCGTATAAGACCTGCCTGCATCATAATAAAGAGTGCTTCAGAGAGTAGGGCTATGTTCTTATTGTGATATTCACTCATAAAACTCTCTCTGAGGCTCTTGTCTTGAAGAAGTTCAATCATCATTATTCGAAAGAGTTTCTCTTTGGTTGCATCAAAGCTAATGAGTTTATATTGAACCACATAATTTGCAAAAAATTTTTTACCACTTTTTGCATCTTCTAAGTTGTTCTTACTTGAGAAAGGTGTTGAAAAGATATCTGCACAGATCGTGAGAAAAATATCTTCTTTATTTTTAAAATGGTTGTACAAAGCACTCTGTTTAATACCTACTTTAGAGGCAATATTTCTTACTGAAGTACCTTTGTAGCCATGGGCTGCAAAGAGTTCCATAGCTGCTTTGGATATGGCAGATTTTGTTTTTGAAGTCCTATTTATAGGCATTTTAAGCTCCTTAGAGAACAGTTGTTAATGTAAAGTGTAGTATATATGAACAGTTGTTAATCTAAGCTTATCTAATCATGAACGTTTGTTCATAATATTTGTCTCTTTAAAGAACAGTTGTTCACAGCATGAATAAGCAGATTTATTTTGAGAGAATATATATTATGTTAACTAAAATGATCTTAAATAGTACTATACGTAATTCCGTACATAACCAACACTGCACTTTATTCTTGAAAATCTAGTAACTTTATATGCAATATTATTTATCTAAATGTATAATATCAGTTATGGAAACTACTAAAAATGAACTCATACAAGATATAGAAAACTTACTCAACAGTTATAGTGATATACCTCAATCCACAATTAATCCAGAGATCCTTAAATATATGGATAACTCCTCTTTAAAAGACATAATCAATGATTTATTAACACAAAAAGAGAACGTTAATGAGTCAAATATAGAGTATTTAGAACAATTCAAAAAGCATCATTAATATCATTCTAGTTAGTTTCAAAAGAGGCTAAAAAGTATCAAATTTATTGATATAAATGATGTTATTGCTGTTATTAGAATTATATTTGTTATTTATTAACCAAAGAATATGTTATAATTCAGTAATTATATTAGTCGTAAACAAAAAAGGATAATAAAAATGGCAACAGTTGACTTAGTTAAATTAACAGAAAAGACAAAAAAACTTACAGCAATGGTAGTTGAAGATGAAGGTGAAGCGAACGCTCTTCTGAGTTCAACATTTAAAAATTTCTTCTCAGATGTGACTTCGGCATTTAACGGAAAGGAAGCACTTAGACTTTATAACAATGCACAACCTGATATTGTTTTTGTTGATATTGTAATGGAAGGCATGGATGGACTTGAGCTCTCTCGTCAATTAAGACTACTTAATCCTAACCAGATTATTATTGTTATTTCAGCAAGCAATGATATTGAGAAAATTGCAGAGTCGATTGAGATTGGTGTAAACAGTTTTATTCAAAAACCGATTGATACTAAAAAAATTATTGAGCTATTAGGAAATGTTACATCGTTAGTAAGTAAAAAGAAAAAAATTGAGACAAAAACATTTTCAATCTCATTACCTCTTGATCTTTATGAGCTTGTTGATGACAATGCAAAAGCAGAAAGTATCTCTAAAAATGCTGTAATCATTCGTGCATTACGTTCATTTTATACAGAAGAATAATTAAACTATTTAGCGGGAACTTCAATTATGAAGTTTGCGCCCTCCTCCGAATTTCTTACATACAGTCTTGATACATTATCTTTTTCTATAATCTGCTTTGACATATAAAGCCCTATTCCAGTACCTTGTGACTTGTGTTTTGTTGTAAAGTAAGGGTCAAAAATTCTATCTATATTTTCTGCTTTAATTCCTCCAGCATTGTCTTGAATGGATATTTGAATTGTGTTATTTATTTTTTTTACATGTAAAATAATTTTTCCATTTTTAATATTGTTTAATATAATAGCATCTTGTGCATTATTTATAATATTTATAAAGACTTGAAGAAACTCATTTTGATTGCCTTGTAAATAGTAGCCATTACTATTGTCCATAGTAATGGCTATATTATTCTTTTTTAAAGAGAGTAGTAATATGCTATCAATTGACTTAAAAATATTGTTCAGTGCAAACCGCTCTAGATTATCTGACTTTTTCAAAAAATTTCTGAAATCATCAATGGTTTGTGACATATATTGCAGCATATTATTGGCTTTAGAGTAATTCTCTTCTAGTTTGTCGGTATCAAGTGTTCCGAGTTGGCCTGAAATGTAGATATCTTGAAGTACCAATGCTAATATATTAAGTGGTTGCCTCCACTGGTGAGCAATGTTCTCCACCATTTCACCCATAGCAGCAGAACGTGATTTATGACTTAATAACTGCTCTTTTTCTAAGTTTTTTTCCTGTTCATTAGCAAGAAGCCTTTCCAATAATTCGTTTTTTGTTTTAAGGTCTGCTAACTCAGCTTCTAATTCTTCTCTATTCATGAGAGTATTGTACCGATTTTTATATGTTTTTAAGATTATGATGACTATAATTCTGTCTCTACAAAATAAGTGGCCCCTTCGTCTAGCGGTTAGGATCCATGGTTTTCATCCATGTTACAGGAGTTCAATTCTCCTAGGGGTCACCACTTAAAACACCTTCAGCTTATCTAATAGTATTTTTTTATCTTCTATAGATTGTACAATGTAAGCCATGGACTAAGAAAGGTCATGGAAATATTCACGAATACTTTGTGCACCTTTTCGGCTTGTATAAACAACATTTTTGGAGTTTTTAAAATGTATGCAGTATTTTCCCTGCTCAATGGTTTCAAAGAAATCTACCTTATCAAGATTTACTATACACGAACGATGCACTTTTATAAACTTACTATTGCTTATCAATAGATTTTCCATTTCTGAAATCCTTTTACCTGTAAAATAAGCACGCTCACTTGTATAAGCTATTGAATCATTTAACTGTGCCTCTACATATATAATATTATCGCTTTCAATCATAAAAATTCGTTCATGATATTTTACAAGTATCTTTAAGTTTTTACTCCCCTCGTTTATATCACTAGTAGGTTCTTTAAAAACACGTTCGAGACTCTCTTTAAGACGATCAATATTTATAGGTTTCATAATATAATCGATGGCACCAACTTCAAAACCTTTGAGAGCATACTCACTATAGGCGGTAGAGAACACAATAGGTGTGTTGATGTCAAAAGTACGAATCTCTTTGGCAGCTTCTAAACCATCCTTTATAGGCATATTGATATCGAGAAATATAAGAGCATAGTCATTATCTTTACAAATTTCTATCGCTTCAACTGAAGATGTAGTACTATCAAAATCCTTGTACCCTATTTTACGTAAGAGTCTTGTCATATTTTCTATAGCTAAATATTCATCATCAACTATTAATATTTTTTTTGTTTTCATCTAGCATCTCCTTTAAATAGATTTTAAAGTTAATCACACCACAACGATAGCGCCATGTAACTTTATTATGATCATTGTACCTAATACGATGCTTAAGGCTCTTAAGCCCTATTCCGTCTGAAATAGACTCAACAGGTGTACTAGAATTAGAAACTGAAAGGACTAACAGTCCATTTCGTTTAAAAATTTTAATACTTAAGTGTAAAGCATTGTTGTTTTTTAAACCATGCTTGAAGGCATTCTCAACTAATAGCTGTATTGTAAATTTTGGAACTGTATAAAAAATCAATGATTTATCTGCAATATGAACCTTCCAATTATGTTTTCCATTATGACGCATATTTATCAGTTCACAATAATCTAAACTATATTTAAGTTCGTCTTGTATGCTTAACTCATTATTTTCTCCTAGGTAATTTCTTATAAGATCTGCAAGCAAAATAATATTTTTTTCAGCTAACTCTTTATTTATGTATATCAGTGCACTGACACTATTGAGAGAATTAATAATAAAATGGGGATTAAGTTTCATATGTATTGTTTGAAGTTTTACCATTGTATCTGCATGTTCTCTATAAATCTGTCCTATATATTGACCGAAGTGAACAAAACCACGGTTGATAGCAAATATCATCATCATGGCTGATATAAGGGTTAGAAAAACTACTTGTATAATTGAAGCATTTAACTCTTTATATATATGGGAAATATCTTGTATGCTTATAAGACGTCCAATGTATTCTCCTTCAAAATTGTGAATAGGCATAGCATAATTAATAAGTTTTTTCTTACCGTAGTTTTCAATTATCTCATAGTTATTTTGTTGACCTATAGAAAGTTTTTTAAGAGTAGTAGCATCAATATTCCCAATTAGTAACCCCTTACCTATATGCCTGGTTTGAAGATGCTCCAACAGATGTCTTTGATTTGCATGATCATGATTAAAACATGCATCCTCAATCTCAACTAAATATGCTTCTCCACCTAAGGCTTTCAGCTCATCAAGTATGGATGATATATTAATTCCAATACCTACTGCTCCTACATGTTTTCCATCTACAACTATAGGAGATACTACTTGTAGATAAAACCCATACTTCCCTAACTCATACCCTTTTTGGGTCTCTAAAGTTCTATTTACTTTCTCAACCATTGGTCTGAGACCTTTAAGTTTATCCCCATGCTTATTTGGACGATGCATTCTAAGAAAAGAGGTAGAGTCGGGTAGATAAAAATGCATATTGGGAACATCTTTACTTAAAAGTGTCAGCAAATCATAATATGATGCTGAAGATGCATAAAGTCTATTATAGTTATGTCTGGCAAACTCTTCTAAAAGGGAGTCGTCTTTTTGTAAGTTCTTCATCAATTTTTCAAGCACTAAAGTATTTTTTTTCACTATTGAATAAAACATTTTATTGTTTAGCTTAAGGTTTTGTGCAAGAAGTCCTTCTACTGAACGATACTGTTCATGGTAAATAAACATAACATTAATCACACTAGCAAGTACTACAATTGCTAATATTAATATTACAATATTATTTTTAACTTTTTTTTGAAACGTATATATTGACATAACATCACCTTTAATCATATAGTATATTATGGGCACCTCTAAAAACCCTAGTATCACTCAGCATAAGAGAAGAGTTTATAATCAAGGCGCTCTTTTGAAGACCTAGCCGTAGCTAAGTCAAGAAAGAGTAACGATGAGTACAAGCTCTTCTCTTTATCCCTCTGAGTGATACTAGGGTTTTTAGAGGTACCCTTATCTAAATAATAATATACTATATGATTACTAAGTATTTAATTCTGCCATCTATAGAGGTAGAATTCTTACCACTATTTTAAGACTCTGTTTTTAACACCAAATGTATTATTCATCCAGATATCAAGTTTTGACTTGTGACGATATTCATCCAATCCTAAATGCTCAATGGTATCTTCAAACGGCTCATTTCTCCAAGTAATACGGTGAACATCCTCTGTGTTTTTATGCATTAGTACATCAGGTGTCGTACCAAGTGCACGTACACCTTTTTTCAATGCCCAACGGAATAGTTTGTAAAGCATGAATAACCAGATAAATGCAATACCTACTTGCAACCAGTGATTATCACTAAATAACTGTGGTAAGAAGTAAAGATCGTTGTTTAGAGCTACTTGATAGACACCTTTTGAGTCGTACAATACATTTCCTGTAACATCTGTCAATACTTTATGTGTACCCAAAACATCTGTATCATAGTAAAAATTCATATGCTCTTTATAGAATAGTGTAAATGGTAAGTAACCAACAGCGAAACCAGCAAAACTTATAAATGTATTTGTATAACCAAGGCCTATACGCATATATGAACGAATTTCACAACCAATCATAAGCACGGCACCCACTCCAAGAAAAAAACCACCTATTGGCACGCCTGCTGTCAATGCGTACTTAATGCTGTTAGTAAAACCGTGTTCATATCCTAAAAATCCCCATGTTATGATGACAAATACCATTACAAGTACCCACATAGCAGAAATACCAATGAGCGGCATCATGCCTCTAAATAGTGTTTTAGTAATATTTGGCATTTTAAAACGATCCATTACCGTCTCATTTTTAGTTGTAAAGTGGTGTGCTTCTGCAGTTAAAAGACCACATTCAGTACCAAAACCAGATTTAGCCATAGCAAACCCACCAAGGATACCCGCACCCACTGTAAGTAAAAAGTACCAGAAACCTTTATGGTCAAGTGATTTATTAAAATCTGCAAATGCTCCTGTCGCCTGAGCGATACTATCATACCCTTCAAGCGCTGCTGCATCTTTAACATGCATAAGAGTTTCAGGATTAACAAGACCACCAACGATACCTACACCAAAGAAGATAATAGAAAAAGCAATACCAAACCAACGAACTATGTCTGTCTTTGGATTGTAACTAGGATCATAACAAACGCAGTCATTCATATCACCCTTGTCATATGACTCTTTTGCATACTCAAATGTTTCTTGATGTTTAAAATATTTTGCTTTATCCATAAGTCCCATAACAAAGAAACCTGTGAGACCACCTATTGACATAAACAGAACTGCAACCAACGAGTGGATACTCATCATTGGGATACCACCTAGAAGGTGATTTAATGTACATCCACCTGCTAGTCTTGTGCCATATGAGAAGAATGCACCACCAATAAATGCTATAAGTAGCACCTGTAAGTCATATTTTGCCCATCCTCGATTTTCTTTCTCAAGTAGCGCAACAATCAATCCTCCAATCATCATACCAACAATTGGCCAGCCAACACCTGGATAAAATGCACCTGTTGCTGTTGGTACCCACTCCCCACTTGCTAATGCAACTGAATGTCCATATATTTGTGTATCTGCAATACCTAAAGTTTTACATACCCATACTTCCATACCACGAAACATCTTACCAAGGTCAGTGGTAACCGTAATTGGTTTAACTAAAGCCTCTTTACCATGTGACCAAGATGCTGCAAAGTTACCAATCATATAGATGATCTGTGCTATACCAAAGATTAAACCAGCCCACATAAAGGACCACTGTTTTGTCAAATATTTATTCATGATTTTTCTCCTGAATTTTATTTTAGATCTTTTATACTGTCTATGTATCAGTACTTTAAAGATAATGATAGTTTATGATATATATTAGTTTTTATGTAGATGTATGTGTGTTCACTGAAGAGAGATTTGTGTTAATTCAGATTATATTAGAAGATTTCATATGTTTTTGCTCTGTATTGGCTCGTCATTACGTAGTCCAGAAGCATAAATTAAACTTCATCATCATTGAAATCGACCAAAACTTTGGTATTATTACAAAAAATATTATAGGAATGTTAATGCTACGTTTTGCACCTAGTCCAACGGGAGATATGCATATAGAAACTCTTCGTATTGCTCTTTTTAACGCAATAATTTCTATTCAAAGAGATGAACCTCTTATTGTACGTATAGAAGATGGTGATCAAGAGAACAATATTGAAGGAAAAGACAAAGAACTCATAGGGCTTCTTTCCCTTTTTAACATTGAGTACAGAGATGTTATTCATCAAAGTAATCATCTTAAATATCATAGAACTATGGCGCTTCAACTTCTGCATGACAAACGTGCATTTAGCTGTTTTTGTACTCCTGCTGAACTTGATGCTAAGCGTGAAGTCGCCAAGAAAAACAGTGAAGCATATCACTACGATGACACGTGTACTTATTTAAGGGCAGAAGAGACCATAGACAATATGAATCCTTTTACCATTAGGTTACGTAGACCTGAAAAAGAGATTACTGTAGTTGATAAAGTTCAGGGCGAGACTACGTTTTCAACTTTTGATGTCGATAGTTTTATTATTATGAGTCAAAATAAATATCCAACTCACAATTTTGCCTCTGCTGTTGATGATATGATTAGTGATATCTCTTTGGTTATTCGAAGTGCAGATTATATAGATGATACACCTAGACAAATTGCTATTCGTAATGCTCTAGGTTATGATAAAGACGTTCAATATGCTCATTTGCCAATCATGCTAAACAGTGAGGGTAAAAAAATAGAGGAACAGGATAATACCTCAAATGTTAAGTGGCTTTTAGAAGAGGGGTATTTACCAGAAGCTATTAGCAACTACCTTATTTTAATTGGTAATAAAACTCCTACTGAGGTTTTTACACTAAAAGAGGCTGTTGATTGGTTTAAGCTGGAGTCTATTTCAAAGTCTCCAGCGCATTTTGATATTGAAAAACTTAGGTGGATTAATCGAGAGCACCTGAAACGTCTTGATGCTAAAGAGCTGTCACGTTATGTCGGTTTTGCAGATGATGACATAGGTGCATTAGCAAAAATCTATTTAGAAGAGGTGGGAACACTAAAGGAACTACGTTCAAAGATTGAGCCCATATTTGCGCCTAAAGAGATTCCAGAGGTGTATGAAGAGAGTGTTGATACACTTCGTTGCGCTATTAAAGAGGCACCCTACTTTGATGAGTACGGTGACTTTGAAAAACATATAAAAAACGTCAGCGGTTTAAAGGATACGTTGTATCTTAAATCACTATATCTTGTTTTAACAGGGACACAAGATGGACCTGAGATTGCAAATATCTATAAACATCTTAAAAATTATTTAGCGGAGGTTGTAAAATGAGCGGAGTTGTCTTAGGTCTTGGTGGTTTAGTCCATTCACTAATTAATGTCTATATTTGGGTGGTTATTATTGCTGCTCTACTTTCATGGGTTCGTCCTGATCCAAATAACCCTATTGTCCAAGTGCTATATCGTTTAACGGAACCAGCATATAAACTGGTAAATCGATATATCCCCACAACATTTAATGGTGTTGATTTAACACCACTGATTATTATTATTGGTCTTCAGGTTATTGATGTACTGTTTGTTAACTTCTTAAGCGCTATTGCTTCTTAGCAATAGCACTATCTTTTAAGTAGTGAAGTTCGATTTTATCCAGATGCTTATTCTCTAGTTGCAATAAGAGATTATCTCTGTTTTGGGAATCAAACTTAATTAAGTAATATCTATTCCACTCGTTGTTAATTGGCATCAAAGCACGTAGTTTATGATCGCTTTGAAGCTCTTCTCCATCTATAAAGTTAAGCGTATTAAGTGTTAAAATATAATCAGGATCGGCTAAACCTGATTTAAAAAAAAGCCGTTTATCATCAGAAAGGTAGAGTGCAATAAAAAAATACTCACCATCACTATACTCTTTAGGATACACCTCGTTTAAATAGACACTTGAGAGAATGGCTTCAGTCTCAAATGACTTAACTATAGTTCCAGACTGTAAGTTAGAGATTGCTTTTTCATAGTTTTTATCCATTTTAAAAAAATCAAACGCTGTTGTTTTAGAACATCCTGTAAAAAGTAAAAACGCTGATGCTGCAAGTAATAGTAGTCTCATTAATGTACCTCATATTTATTATTAATGATAGCATAACATTTTTTTAATGATAGTTTCTATATAATCACTTCTTAATTTACATGTAGGAAATATGATTTGAAAAAACGTCTCGCTGTTGCTTTTACAGGACCCTCTAATAGTGGTAAAACAACACTTATTTTAAAAGTAGCACGTAAACTAATTCACGAAAAAGATCTAAAAGTAGCTATTGTTAAGAATGATCCAAAAGATAAAGCAAAATTTGATGTCCCTGGTAAAGACAGCTACAAGTTTTCAGACACAGGTGCTGAAGTAGTGGTGACATCACCAACTCGAACCACCCTCTTCTCTCAGCGTCACAAAGAACTTGATGAGATTGTGGAACTTTTTGGAGAGTTTGATATTGTGTTGGTGGAAGGTCTTAAAAATCTACCACTTCCCCGTATTAGTATTTTTAGAGAAAAAATTGATGAAGAGTATTTTCCTTATATGAACGCACTAGCAGTTGATGACAGTATTAACTGCGAAGAATATGCAATTCCAACTGATGTAGATATTTTAGATTTAAATGATCCTCAACAAGTTGTTGAGTGGATCTTAACCCATGCAAAGGCAGTATAATGACTGAAATTTTTGAAGCTATACAGCGTAGTTCATTACGTATAAAAAAAGCAATTGATGTTAAAGACATTGGTTATTCGCAAGAGCAAAACAGTTCGGGTGAGACACAACTGCAACTTGATATTCAGTGTGATCTAATCATTGAAGAAGAGTTTTCAAATGTTAAGTCAATTCATACCATTGCCAGTGAAGAGAAGGAAGAAGCGGTCATGCTTCATAAAGAGGGACAATACTTCATTGCTTATGATCCATTGGATGGTTCTTCACTTGTTGATGTCAACCTAAGTGTCGGGTCTATCTATGGTATTTATGAAAAAAGCTTTGACGGAGTTAATTTAGTGGCATCTTGTTATGTTGTCTTTGGTCCTAGAGTTGAGATGGTTTTTGCACACAATAAGACAAAACTTTATCTCCTCCAAGGTGAAAACTGGGAGTTTGTTAAAGAGATACGTCTCAACGATAAAGGCAAGTTAAATGCTCCCGGCGGGACACAGCAGAACTGGGAACCGTACCACAAAGCAATGATAGATGGACTTTTTGCAGATGGCTATCGCCTACGCTACTCTGGAGGTATGGTACCAGATCTGCATCAGATTCTTTTAAAAGGAGGAGGACTCTTCTCTTACCCTGGAACCTCAGATAAACCTGAAGGAAAATTACGAATGCTCTTTGAGGTCTTTCCATTTGCATTTGTTTTTGAAAAAGCTGGTGGTCAGGGAGTTAATGGAACGCAGAGACTTTTAGAGCTCTCTGCATCACATATTCATGATACATCACCCTGCTTTTTTGGCTCCTCATATGAGATAGCTCGAGTATTAGATGCCTACTCAAAACAGTAGCTCTTATGAAACAAAACTTGATGAAATGCTTCTTAAACTAAAAGCGTGTCAAGATGAACATAAGCTTGAGTCATGTTCGCTATGTGAGCAGTACTTAGAGTGTGAACTTCGTCAAACCTATGTGAAGTCTGTCTATGAAAGTATGTCCAAAGGAGATACTGGTGGATTTGAATTTTAATAGTATCGATTAATAAGTAAATTTTTAAGGATAAAATATAATGAGTTATTACATTACAACACCTATCTATTATGTCAATGGTGAAGCCCATATTGGACATGCCTATACCACTTTTATTGCCGATACATTGGCACGATATAACCGTTTAATTGGAAATGAAACCTATTTTTTGACTGGAACAGATGAGCATGGTCAAAAAATAGAGGAGTCTGCAAAGCGTAATGGGAGGTTAACTAAAGAGTTTGCTGATGAGATAAGTGCAACTTTTAAAAATCTTTGGGATGAGTTTGGTATTAGCTACGACTATTTTATACGCACTACAGATGATGATCATAAACTCTTAGCGCAGAGAGCATTTGCAAAAATGTTTGACAAAGGTGATATCTATAAGGATTTTTATGAAGGTCACTACTGTGTAAGCTGTGAGACATTTTTTCCAGAAACACAACTAATTGATGGTGAGTTTTGCCCTGATTGTGGAAGAACTACTAGTGTTGTTAAAGAGGAGAGCTACTTCTTTAGACTCTCCAATTATGAACAGAAGTTACTAGACTATTATGAATCGCATGATGATTTTATTTTACCACGTTCTCGTAAAAATGAGGTGATTAACTTTGTAAAGGGTGGCTTAAACGACCTCTCTGTAACACGAACTAGTTTTACTTGGGGAGTAAAGCTTCCAGATAGTATGAATGATGACAAGCATGTTATGTATGTCTGGTTAGATGCTTTACTTAACTATGTTACAGCATTAGGGTACGGTGGTAATGATGAGAAAATGCAGAAATTTTGGCCGGCTACAATGCATCTTGTAGGTAAAGATATTTTACGTTTTCATGCCATCTATTGGCCGGCATTTTTAATGAGCCTAGAGCTTCCGCTTCCACGTCACATTGGGGCGCACGGTTGGTGGACACGAGATGGTGAAAAGATGAGTAAGTCAAAAGGAAATGTTGTTTTTCCTAGTGAAGTTGCTGAGAATTATGGACTTGAGAATTTCCGTTACTTTATGCTTCGTGAAGTTCCATTTGGTCAAGATGGTGACTTTTCACAGCGGGCTTTTATTGATCGTATTAATTCAGACCTAAGTAATGACCTTGGAAACCTACTTAATAGAATTATTGGCATGAGTGGTAAATATTCCGATTTTCATATTGACTCTAAAGATGTCAGTAGTTACCACGCAAAAGAGATTGCAGCTATGAATGAGGTCCTAGATAGTGTTGAGAGCTATATTGACAATCTACAGTTTCACCGCTACTTAGAAGACTTATGGAAACTCTTTAGTATTGGTAATCGTGCTATTGAAGAGCATGCACCTTGGGTAAAAATGAAAGAAGAGAAGACTGATGAGGCACTCGCCACTGTAGCACTCATTGCCAATATTTTAGCAAAAGCTTCTGTGCTTCTTCATGCTGTAATGCCAAACACTACCAACACCATTGCGGATGCTCTTGGATTTGAGATAAAAACAGAGTCATACAGAGCTCTCATTAAAGATAAAGATCTTTTAGCTCCTTTTACTATTAAAAAAGTCCCACCGCTCTTTCCTCGTGTTGATGAGCCGCTAATGCCTGAAGCTCCTAAAGCGATGGTAGAGGCGGATATTAAAAAAGAGGTGGATAACCTTATTACTATTGACCAGTTCTTTGAGACATCACTGCGAGTAGGTACGGTGGTAGAAGCTGAGGAAGTTCCTAAAAGCAAAAAGCTTCTTAAACTTCAAGTTGATGTAGGCGAAGCATCTCCTCGTCAAGTTGTTGCAGGGATTAAAGAGTTCTATAGTGCACAATCACTTCTTAATACTCAAGTGTGCGTGGTAGCAAACTTAAAACCTGCCAAGCTTATGGGTATGCTATCTGAAGGAATGCTTTTAGCTGCTAAAGATGAAGATGGTCTAGCTCTAGTTCGCCCTGAAAAGCCTAAAAAAGCCGGCACTTCAATCGGCTAAGCCAGTCAATGCTTATAGATAATCTCGTCTCTTTAACATTTGCAGAGTTACAAAATATTCCTAATGTAAGAGACTGTTATGAGATTGCCTTTGATTGTAATAATGTCCGGCGCGGAGATCTTTTTGTAGCTTCAGATGCCAATAGCGTTAAAGAAGCCATAAATAATGGTGCCTATGCCCTACTCTATGATTTTGACATTGAAGTAAGTGACAGCGAGATTGCCTGGATTAAAGTTGATTGTGTTCACAGTGCAGTAAAACGCATTCTACGTCACCTACTTTTAGAATTACATGTAAATATCTTTTCAATGAACCGTATTAGTGTTAATATTGTAAAAACTATTCATCAAGATACAAAATTACATGTAATAACAGATGCATCACTTCAGACTGTTTATTCAACAATAAAAAAGCTCTCACTAGGTTCTATTTTACTTATTGATGACTCTCTTGTAGATAGAACTCTTTATTCTACATGTAAAAACTTCACTGCTGCAAATAAAGTAACGATTAAACCCAAGGAGATGCTTCTGTTTCAAAGCTCTCTTCTTATTAATAATAGCTATTATGAGAATCTTAGAGTTTCACCGTTACTTCTGCCCTACCTACAGACATCTTTAGACTTTTTTCAGTTCAATAACTTAGAGTTCTGCATTACAAAAGTGGCGCAACTTAATCACTTTGAGCCTCTATTTTTAAATAGAGCACTAGTCATTAAAGAGTATGGAAGCAGTGAAAATGTTCTTATTTTAGAGAGTAATGAAGCCCTGTTTTGTGAGGCTGTTGACTTTTTGAGAGACAAAGCAGCATGGTCAACTATTTTAGTTTTAACACCTCTGGAGTTTAATATTAAGAAATATGATAATATTAGCTATAAGACTTTTGAGAGTCCTGCTGATATAATGACAATATTAAAACAGAAGCAATATAATTTTATGCTGCTCTTGCATGATAGCTCATTAAAAGAGCGGTTTAATGACGCAAAAGAGACACAACAGTTGACATTTAGTCTATAAGGAGTTTTTAGTGGACAGAAGAACATTTTTTAAAACCTCAGCAGCAGCAGGTTCGGGATTGCTTTTAAATGGCTGTAATGAAGGTGGTCATGTAGCAATTGATTACTCCAAGCATCCTAAAAAGCATTCAAAAGATTATGAGTCAGTAAATGTCAACAGAAATAAAAAAGTAACCCTAAAACTTGCAACTAGTTGGCCGGCCCATTTTCCAATTATGGGAACAGGTGTAGAGACTTTTGTTGAGAATGTACGACGTGCTAGCGGAGGCTCGTTAGAGATTAAACTCTATCCAAAAAACACACTAGTTCCTGCCCTTGCTGTGTTTGATGCTGCTAGCAGTGGCGAGATAGACATTTTTCATTCAGGTCCCTATTACTGGAAAGGGAAAAACAGCGCTTTCTCTCTTTTTAGCGGTTTTCCATTTGGATTTACTGCAGAGGAGATTAATGCATGGATGCTTTACGGCGATGGACTTAATATTTGGCGTAATATGTATGCAAAATACAACCTCTACCCTTTTTTGGGCGGAAACACCAATATTCAGATGGGTGGGTGGTATCGTAAACCTATTGAATCACTCGCGGATATGAAAGGTTTAAAAATGCGTGTACCTGGACTTGCAGGAGAGGTGTTTGCTAAACTAGGAGTCAATCCAATTCTTCTGCCTGCCGGTGAAATCTATACCTCATTGGAGCGTGGTGTTATTGATGCCACTGAGTGGGTTGGACCAGCTCTTGACATTAAGATGGGATTTTATAAAGTAGCACCATATTACTATGCAGGTTGGCATGAACCGGGGTCAATTTTAGAGCTCACATTTAATAAACACTCTTTTAGTAATCTCTCTAGTGAGCATAAAGCAATTATTGAGATGGCCGCAGCTCAGTTAAACTCACAGATGACCTATGAATTTCAGTATGAAAATGCTAATGCCATGGAAAAACTTGAAGCTCTTAATGTTACACTTTCTCAGTATCCAGATGATGTAATTGTTGCTGCAAAAAGTGCTTTAAATGATGTGTTAACTACTCTAAGTGAACAAAGCAGTGACTTCAAAAAAGTTCTAGATAGTGCACAGAGTCACTTTATAAAAAGTAAGACTTGGAGTCGTGCAAATATGGACCAATTTTTAAAGGTACGTTAATTATATATTCTATATAATGATTATTATATTTTAAAAGGAACGCCATTAATGAGTCTATCTGATGTTACTAGTCTAGCTCTTTCGGATCTTTTAAGTAAAGATATTGTTCTACCCTCGGAGTATCAAGAGATATTTGTGAAGCATGCTATAAATAATGATGTTCTTTTAAATGATGACGCCTATGTACTTAATCACAATGAAGCATCTATCAAAAAAGCTAATGACTTACTTCAAAATGCTAATCAAAATATAGTTAAGCTCTCTGACACAACTAAAAATGCCCAAAAAGCTATGGAAGAGGAAGATCACGAAAAACTTATTCTTGTAACTAAGGAGGTTTCAAAACTTCGACATGAGATGCAGCTTCTAAAGTCTAGAATCTATAAAGACCCTTTGACAGGAGTCAATAATAGACTTTGGATTAATGATATCTATTTAGAAGGAAAAAGTGATTTTAAAAACAGTGGTGCTCTTATTTTCATTGATCTAGATAACTTTAAACTTATTAATGATACCTACGGACATAATGTAGGAGACAGAGTGCTTGTCTTTATATCTCGTTATTTAGACAAAGCATTTAATGCATTTAAATTTATTCGTTTTGCTGGTGATGAATTTATTATGCTGAGTGATGATACCGATATTGAGAGATTAAAAATTACTTTTGAAGAGTCACGTCAAGGCCTCACAAAGAAAAAAATCAAGGCAAATAATGGTGACCTTCTAAAATTAGATTTCTCTTTTGGAATAGCACCGTTTGGTAATGAAGATAGTTTTAGAGACGTTGTTGAAAAAGCTGATGCATTGATGTATGAACATAAGCAGTCTAGACGCTAATATTAAACTTGAGGGCTTACATAACGTAACTCTTGTTCTCTTATTCTAGCATCTTCAAGGTGCAATGCTACAAAATCATTAAAACTTTTTGAGTGGTTCATATGCTTAATATGTGCGAGTTCATGAACAACTATATAGTCAATTAGTGATGGTTTTAACTTCATAATTTTACTATTGAAAACTAAGTTTTTTTGGCTATCACAACTTCCCCATCTCCGCTTCATCTTCCTAAATGAGATTGTGTTAGGATAGACCTTCATAATGTTTGAAAATAGTGCTACCCTAGATGGAATATATGCCTGAGATACATTTTTATAAAACTCACTGTAGCACTTTTCTAGTCGCTCTGGAGTCTTTAGCTTTACTCTATTTACTTTAGCCTTAAGTTCAGAGACTAAAGGGTCTTGAAGTGAATGCACTTCTCCTAAATATAATAACTCTTCTCCTAGTTTAGGTCTATAGACAAGAGCATATTTCTTTAGTTGCGATAAAATCCACTCCTCTCTCTCATTTATGATATTAAGCAATATATTTATGTCTTTAATAGGACTTCTTAAAGAGACTGTACCATCTTTTTCTATTGAGATATAGGTGTGTTTCTGCCTTGGCTTATGGGTATGAAAAAGCTTAAAAAGCTCGTGTTTAATCTGCTGTTTCATAAGGAATTGGATCGGTATAATTGGCATTTTTAAAGCCTTTAAGTCGAAGACGACAACTGTCACACACTCCACACGCTTTTACTTCGTTTTTATAGCAACTCCATGTTAAAACAAGAGGAACCTTGTAATCTAAGGCAGACGCAACAATCTGCTCTTTTTTAAGTGCGACAAGAGGCATAGCAATGGAGATATGCGTACTGTCTTTAGTTCCAAGGTTGATGCTCTTGGTTGTAGAGTCAATAAACTCAGCTCTACAGTCTGGATATCCACTGCTATCTTCCTCAACAACACCAATGCTGAGTATTTCTGCCCCCTCTTTTTCAGCAATGGCAGCAGCAATACTTAAAAATATTCCATTTCTAAATGGAACATAGGTTACAGGAACCCCACCTTCTATTCCAGAAGTAGGTACTTCAATTGTCTCATCAGTGAGCGCAGAGGCGCCAATCTCTTTAAAAAAGTCCATATCAAGCGCATATCTGTTTTTTACATGTAAATCATCACAGATATTATGAAAACACTCTAGCTCTTTTGTCTGGGTTCGCTGTCCATAGTTAAAGTGCAGACCAATAATGTCATACCCCTGCTCTTTAATAATGTAGGCTGCAAGTGTTGAGTCCATTCCACCACTCATAATACAGAGTGCTTTTTTATTTACCACATTTATCCCTTAAAATTATAAGCAGATTGTAGCATAAATGGATATAATTCGTTTTAGATGATAGATTTTGAAAACAGAACTGAAACTGTAATTAATTTATTGCCACTTGATACGATAAAGAGCTATTTAAAAGTTGGTGATATCGAACTGATTATTACAGACAATCAGGATATAAAAGAGATTAACAGAGAATTTCGCTCAATAGATAAGCCAACTGATGTTTTAAGCTTTCCTTATGAACCGATGCCCATGGGGCCAGTTGGCAGTATTGTAATCTCAGTAGATTATGTACGCAATGTATCAAAAGAGCTTAGACACAGCTTTGAAGATGAGCTGTCTCTACTGTTTATACATGGCCTACTGCATTTAATTGGCTATGATCATGAGGTAGACCGTGGTGAAATGCGACTTAAAGAAGAGGCTGTTATTGGGTACTTTAACCTGCCTGATAGTTTAATTATTAGAAACGAGGAGAAGTAATGGATTTCGCTATTTTTATAGCAGCAATGGCAGCTTTAGTATATGGAGCTGATTTTATTATTAAAGAGTCTGAGCGTATTGCTCTGCACTTTAAAATTTCACACTTTGTTATCGGTGCAACCTTGGTTGCTTTTGGAACATCGTTACCTGAAATGGCAGCTTCAGTTATGGCAGCAGTTGATAATAAAGCCGAGATGGCAGTTGCTAATGTTGTGGGTAGTGTTATGTTTAATATTACCATGGTGCTGGGCGTGGTCTTTTTAATTGCTCGGTCTATGAGTCCAAGCCGTGACTTGTTTGCAAAAGATAGTGCATGGATTTTATTTCCCGTTATTGTCTTTATTATTATGATAATAGATGGTGAAATTGGCCGTTTTGATGGGATTTTATTTCTTATGTTAATGGTCGCGTATCTACTATTTTTATTTAAAGATGCTAAAGAGGATCTTGTTGGTGAGATAGATACAGACCTAGTTAAAGAGAAGTTCAACTGGATGCAAACTGCTGCTCTTTTGCTAGTAGGGTTTATTTTAACCATCGGTGGTGCTAATTTTGTTATTGAGAGTGGCAGCTCTATTGCACGTCTATTTGGTGTAAGCGAGTGGATTATTGGACTTTTCTTAATTTCTCTTGGAACATCACTTCCTGAACTCGTTGTCTCTATTGTTGCCGTTAAAAAAGGCCATGCCGACATGAGTATTGGTAATATTATAGGTTCTAATGTAGCTAATTTTTCAATGGTACTAGGAAGTGCGTCGTTAGTCACTCCCTTAGTAATTAACTTAGAAGCGACTCGTTATGATATTGCATTGATGGTAGCTTCCTCCTTGGCATTACTACTTATTTTAGCAAATAAGCTTTATAATAAATCTGCAGCCATCTTGCTCTTTGTACTACTCGCCCTCTTTTTACAAAACTCTTTAAACACTATTTAGAGATGTCTTTAATATAACCTGTCTCAAGTAATCTATTGTAGATTTTTGAGACAATGGCTCCCCCGGCAGTACCACCATGACCACCATGCTCTACCAATACAGTAACAATATATTGAGGATTTTTGTATGGACCATATGTTGTGAACCAAGCATGAGATCTTCTGAAGTATTCCATATCCTCTTCTTTTAGGCGTTTCTTAGTCTCTTGCGAGATTCCAACGACTTGTGCGGTACCGGTCTTACCAGCAAACGTCACTTTAGAGTCAATATAGTTAGCGGCAGTTCCCTTTTGATGGTTACATACCTCATACATAGCACGTTGAATTAATGGTAACTTCTTTTTTTCCAAAGCAGTTAAAACATCATAGGCTGGTGCACTGTTTTTAATGCCACCGACCTCTTTAACAATATAGGGTACGAGTAGTTTTCCTGTAGCCATTAGTGCGGTAAACTGGGTGATCTGAATGGGGGTAACCAAGAAGTCACCTTGACCAATTGAGCTGTTGAGAGTTTCACCAATGTACCAAGGACGATTATATTTTTTTCGTTTCCAGGCACGACTAGGAACCGTACCAATAAATTCACGCGGTAGATCAATGCCTGTCTTTTTACCTAAACCATAGCGTTTTAGGTCATCACTTATACGCTTAATTCCTACTTTAAGGCTCCCTTTGTAGAAGTAGTCATCACAGCTCTCTCTAATTGCTTTAATTAGAGATGTATTACCATGCCCCCAGCGTTTCCAGCATCGAAAATTTCGACCACCAAGCTCCATAGAGCCAGTACAGTTAAATGACTCCCACTCATTGAGTTCAGAGGTAATATAGCTTAAGCCAAGTCCTGTTTTAATGGTTGATCCTGGTGGATAAAGACCGTGAATAATTTTATTTGTAAAGGGTACATTGGGGTCATTTATTAGTGTTTTCCACTCTTTTTTTGAGATGCCTCCAACAAAAGTATTGAGGTCATACTCCGGATAGCTTCCTGCAGCTAAAAGTCTTCCCTCTGTATCCATGACAATAGCAGAACCACTTTTTCCTTTAAAGAGTTTAGCAATATATTTTTGAAGGTCCATATCTATATTGAGTTGAATATCTTGATTCTCTTTTGGCTGCTGTAATGAGAGTTCAGAAATCTCTTCATTAAAAGCACTCACTTTGATGGTACGTTCCCCGGCACTGCCTTGAAGATAACCGTTATAGAACTTCTCAATACCGCTCTTTCCTATTGTACCAATAAGCCGTGCATAAGGGTTTGATGACATCTCTTTGCTATTAGCTTTGGATACATAGCCTACAATATGTGCAGCAACACTTTTGTTGGGGTAGAAACGTTTAGGGGCGGCTGTGATTTTAATCTCTTCAATAAGGTTTAGTTGAGTATATATAGGCATAATAGTCTCGTAAGAGATAAAGTCAACAAGAATAATTGGATTGTGATAATAACTTGAATTACGCTGCCTATAGAGCTTTAATAGTTTCTCGTACTCTAATGTTGGTAGTAGCTTTACAATAGATTCCAAAGTATTGCTAAGCTGTTTTTTATCACGAATATGAGGCTTGACAGCAATTTTAAATCCCAGCTGATTAATGGCAATGGGGTTACCTTTAATATCAATAATTTCACCACGAATAGGCGCGATGGCTTCTATTTTAATTGTGTTTTTATTAGATAGTCTATCATAATACTTGTTGGACTCAACACTAATGTAATAGAGGCGTACTAGCAGTGTAAACCAAGCAATAAAAAAAATAGCAATAATAATCTTGGTTCTCATAGCAGTATAATCACCAAAAACTCAATAAAAACATAAAAGATAGTATAGAGGTCAATTGATGGTAAATCAAGCCAAAAAATAGAGTGCACAAGTGTAGTATAAAGCCAAAAACCGATATATACAAAAACTACCTGTAAAAACTCAATACAGAGTTTACATATAAATATTTTTTTCAGTGTCGGCATAACTAAAAAGTATAAAAATAAAAAATAGACTAGTGTACTAAGTGTTAAATAACCATAACTTACTTCAAAAACAACTAAAAATGCCAATATATAGACAAAAGATAGTAAATCATTTTTATCAAACTGCTTAATAAAAAAGAAAAATAGTACCGCCAATAGTGGCGGCATCATAAGGTATATACTTGCTATTGCTGTATATAAACTAAAAAGCAAAAGGAGCGCAAGCGCCTTTACAGGGTTTTGATGAGTGAGACTTCGTTGCATATTGGAAAGTGTTTACATTTAATACAATCGGCCCAAATTTTATGTTCTGGGATGGACTCTTTTGGAATCTCTTTAAAATCTAAATTTTCAAAAAATGTTTTCATATAGGTTAATGATAAGATCTCTTTTAGACCTAACTCTCTTCCCTCATCAATACAGAGGTTAACTAAAGCAGTACCAACTTTTCTATCTCTATAGCCGTCTTTTACAATAAGAGAACGCACTTCAGCAAGTGCTATGGTGTGAATATGCAGTGCTGCAAAACCGATAAGTTCCTGCTCATCAAATGCTAAAATATAAGAGCGAATATTGGTTGATATCTCATCATCACTTCGTACCAAAATAGTTCCTTCATCTACTTCAGGCTTTACAAGCGCCTGCATCAATACAATATCACAGAGATGTGCTTTTCTATAAGTTATCAACCGTTTCATCCTCATATAAAATACTATAAATTACATGTAAAAGCTCTTTTATGCCTCGCTTTTTACTGTTGGAGATCATTAAAGCATCGGGGTAGGCAGACTTGAGTCTGTTAAGCTCTTTTTGATTTAGCTTATCTATTTTTGTAAAGACCTGTAAAATATACTGATCTTCTACAGCAGACTCTTGTAAAAAGTTAAATACTGACTCGTCAATCTCTAGATTAGGATGACGTGAATCAATAAGATGAACAAAAACCTTAATCTGAGAGCGATTTTCAATAAACTGTGTTAAGTTTTTTTCCCAATCTTTTTTAATAGATTTAGATACCTTCGCATAACCAAACCCTGGCAGGTCAACAAACTTAGCTTCACGCTTAATAGCACTGTCACGGTCAATAAAAGTAATGTCAAAGTAGTTAATTAAACGGGTCTTCCCTGGTGTTGCTGAGACTTTGGCTAATGATTTGCGAGAGCTTAGTGAGTTAAGCAGTGAGCTTTTTCCTACATTAGAGCGTGCCATAAAAACTACTTCATTTTGAAGTTCATTTTCTGGAGATAGCTTAATATTAGGTGCTGATGTCGTAAACTTAGAGTCAATTATTTCAATCATTTTTTTCATCACTATTATCAATTTGAAATGTCATGCTAACAGGTTTTTTAGAATCTCCCTGTGCCGTAGCAGTACCTTTAGTGAGATTTACAATAACTTTTTCCCCTTTAATTGTATTATGTGATCCAAGCTGCATTAAGCTTACATCACCATAAAAATGGTACTCTTTAATCTGAGGCATAAAGATAGCTTTTTTGGAACTTCCTTTATAGGCATTGTTATTGGCATGAATACTAAAGTTGACACTACCAACAGCTATGAACTTAGTTGGTTTTCGATTGGCATCAGTATGAATTTCCACACTGTTTGCATCCAAAGTATCATTACCTTTAATAATAGCAACATTTCCAGTAAACAGTGTAATGCCTTTTTGCTCGTCACTCTCAAAAAGATCGGCACTTACTTTGAGCTCTTCTGAGTGTAGCGACAAAAACACTAGAGTTATTAGCGGTAATATTCGTAACATTTTAATTTACCTTATTTAAGTTGTATGTTGCAGCAACGGCTTTAGCTTTGACATTTTGAGTTTCGCTATTATACTCTAAAGCAGTTCCACTAAAGATGCCATCGCGACTTTTAAGATTAAACTTTCCAGAAGTATAGGCACGTTTCATTTTTTCATCATAACGGGCTTCATCACTTGCAAAGGTAAAGTCTTCACCTTGCTGATATATTACATTACCGTTTAGATAGAGCATTCTATCGCTATAAATAGATGAAGATGCACTAATTTTTTGTGGCTTTGTAGCACTTCTATTGATATAGTCTATATTGCTAATCTCATAGCGGTCATTAAAACGCTTTCCAAAGTCACCTTGGAGCATCATTTTTAAGCCTTGAGAGCCAATATCATAGAGTCTAAACTCTTTTAATTCGAGCTGTGCTGTCTCTTTGGTATTGTAAGCTTTAATTTCCATCGGCTTAAAAAAAATATATATTGCTAAAAGTGATGCTAAAAGAAGCAGTAAAAAGCTGTTTATGTTTATTGCCACAGTGCTAAAAATGCTCCCTCTTCATCGTTTTGTATTACAATCTCTTCAATCATCTCTCTAACAGCACCTTTGCCACCACTGTTTTTTAAGACAGTATTGACAATTTTTTTAATATAGCGTGAGCCATCTTGTGGTGTGTATGAATGGCCAACAAGCTGTAGCATATTGGCATCATTTAAGTCATCGCCTATGGCAGCCACATTTTCAAGGCTGATGCTGAGATCTTTTAATAACAAACGTAAGACTTCATCTTTGTTGTGAACGCCTTGAAACAGGTGTTGAATCCCCAACTCATCAGCACGCCTCTTAACAATAGTAGACTTACGTCCTGTGATGATAGCTACATCATGCCCCATTTTAATCCAACTAGCAATTGCCAAACCGTCTTTTACATTAAAGATTTTTATCTCATCACCAGTGGCACTGTAAGTAATACCACCGTCTGTTAAACAGCCATCAACATCAAGAACAAGTAATTGAATCAAAGAATACCCTTAGTGCTTGGAACTCCAACACGCTCATTCTTCGCAGTAGCACGACGCAGAGCAACAGCAAGTGATTTAAATGCCGCTTCTATAATATGGTGACGATTTTTACCACGTTGCATGACAATATGCGCTGTTATTCCTGCATTAAAGATTATGGCACGAAAGAACTCTTCAGCAAGCTCAACATCAAAGTCCCCTACTTTTCCTTCTAGATTAGCATCATAATGTAAAAATGGTCGATTACTTAAGTCTAAATCACATGTTACTGATGCCTCATCCATGACGACAGTAGCACTTCCAAAACGCTCTATATTTTCAATTGGATAGATCGAGTCACTAATGGCTTGACCTAAGACAATTCCTACATCTTCAACACTGTGGTGATCATCTACATGAGTATCACCTTTACATGTAATTTCAATGTCCATGAGTGAGTGTTTTGAAAAACTCTCAAGCATATGATCAAAAAAACCAACACCCGTACTTATACTACTTTTGCCTTTACCATAAACATTAAGTTTTAAAGCAATCTCTGTCTCTTTAGTTTTACGGTTTTTTTCTACCATTTTAATCCCTTACAATAAATGAGTGTTCAAAGTGTTCTGCTGCAATAAAATCTCGCGCTTCCTCTTCACTTTTAAATCCACTAAGCCAGACTCTAAAGAGTCTTCCATCTTCATGTTGCGTATCTTTAATGACGCTTTTATACCCCAAGGTATTATCATGTTTTTCTTGTGTAATCATGGCACCTTCAATACGAGAAAATGATGCGATCTGTACACAAAATGAGCCAACAGTCTTACTCTTAGGACCACGATTAAGGGTAGTTTGTGTCGGTATATACTCTTCGCCCTTATTCTGAAATCCTAAAATCTCTAGTTTAACAGGAGCAGTTCCCGTTCCAATCATATCGATTCGTCGTGCCGCCTCTTTAGATAGATCAATAATACGAGTCTCAACAAAAGGCCCCCGGTCATTAATGCGTACTACAATAGATTTTCCATTTTGTTTATGTGTTGCTCTGACAATGGTGTTCATGGGAAGTGTTTTGTGTGCTGCGGTCATTGCATGCATATCATAAGTTTCGCCATTTGATGTAAGTTTACCATGAAAGTTTGGACCATACCAACTAGCATTACCGTGCATGGTCTCACCCACTTCAACTACCGTAGGGTAATAGCGTTTACCGCGAATAGTATAGGGCCTCATAGTAGCTTTTTTGTAGGTTTTTGGTTTTTTAGAGTATGACTGTTGTGGCAGTGTTTTTCCTGTACGGGAACTACAACCAGCAAGCAGTAACAGTGCTGTCAATAGAACTAATATCTTCATCATTTAAGGTATAACCTTTCACCAATATGTAGCATGCTTCCTGTTCGATTATTAACACGTCTTAGCTCTTTAACGCTCAATTTGTGTAATCTTGCGATTGAGATGAGGGTGTCACCACTTTTAACAGTATGCATCCCTTTTTTGCGTTTACTTTTTGAGACGGTTTGAGTACTTTTTTGAGTTTTGGTGTTTACAATAGGAATAATAAGCTTCTGCTTTAGTGATAGTCTATTGCTTGTAATATTGTTAAAGTCTTTAATAATTCCATATTTTACGCCATATTTTTTTCCGATTTTTGAGAAGTTGTCTCCTGAAACTACAGTATGAACCTTGTAGAGCAACTGTAGATCTGTCGGTTTGTAGTTCTGTCTAAAATCAGAAAGTTTAATATAGGGAATGTAGAGATCATACTTCTCTTCATAAGGAGGTATGAAGTCATATTTTAGATGCGAGTTTAACGCTTTAAGCTCTTTTACCGGCATATCTATTAGTTTTGCAACTCTACTAATACGCTCCCCCTTAGGAACACTTACCACAGAAAGTGAATAGGCACTTGCACGATTTAATAGATAGCCATACTCACTTTTAAGTAGAAATGACTCATCGGTTGCCATAATAGAGAGCGCAACAATTTTACGAATATAGATACGGCTCTCTAGCGGCACATATTTTTTTTTCGGATCTAGTAAGACTTTTAGATTATCTGTTCCCGCTTTTCTTATGGCGCTGCTGACACGTCCTTCACCACAGTTATAGGCTAGAGCAGCTAAATACCACTTTCCAAATCGCTTATGTAAGTAAGTGAGATACTCTGCTGCTGCTTTAGTAGATTTTAAAAAATCGAGTCGTTCATCAACATAATCATTAATT
>JAYEKO010000034.1:0-18738 GCA_034661055.1 Campylobacterota bacterium | reverse complement strand
ACCAGAAGTCATAGAACCAGAAGTCATAGAACCAGAAGTCATAGAACCAGAAGTCATAGAACCAGAAGTCATAGAACCAGAAGTCATAGAACCAGAAGTCATAGAACCAGAAATCGAAATTGATGATGGCAATAATGGGCATGGAAATGATGATGATCATAATGATGAATCTAACCCAGGTCAAGGTGATGAACACCAAAACACTGACAACCCCGGACATAAAAAATAAATTTTAAGTAGATCAATATGTTTAAAGGTTTAATGTCTTATTACTACAAGTTGAGTATAGCTAGAAAATTAAGATTTTTAACTCTTTTTTCTGCATTGACCTCTACCTTTATTGTAATTATCCTGCTTATAGTTGTTCAATATATTAATGAAAGAAAAATAACTGTTAAGGAAGCTAATACTTTTGCAAAAATCCTAGCAGATAACATCGCTCCAAGTATTATTAGTGAGAATAGATTGGCTATCTCTAATACTCTTGCATCTGTTGAATATAATGAGAAAATTTCTCAAACATTTGCATTAAACTCTTCATGGAAAATTATTGGTGCTTTTCATAAAGGTGATGGCTTTTCTAAGCAACGTCAGGTTATTTATACCATTAGAAAAAATCAAAATCTTTGGAAAGATGGTTATTTTTACTGTGTCGTTCCTATCAAGCATGAGTCAAAATTATTAGGACAACTTGTAGTTATGGCATCATTACACAATTTTTATATCACAATGGCACAAAATAGTACTGCTGTTTTATTGATTATTCTTTTCTCAGTACTTCTTACATATAAATTTAGAGTAATTTTACACAAATCTATTTTAGATCCTATTTTTAAACTCCATATCATCACAAATAATATTATTGAAACTAAAAATCTTGATCACGATATTGAGATATTTAATGATGATGAAGTAGGTGATTTGGCTAGAAATTTCAACAGGATGCTTCAAGAGTTGCATAATTACCATGTTGAGCTTAATGCACAAAAAAATGCTTTATCTTATCAGGCTACACATGATGCTTTAACTGCATTGCCAAATCGTATTTTATTTAATGATAGATTAGAGCAAAGTATTTCTAAAGCAAAACGTCAAGATGAGAATTTTGCACTTTTTTTTATTGATCTTGATCAGTTTAAAGAGATTAATGACACCTATGGTCATGAATATGGAGATAAGCTTCTTATTGAGGTTGCATCAAGACTAAAGAGTGTTATTAGAGAAGATGATACTTTAGCACGACTTGGTGGCGATGAGTTTACGATTATTATGAGTAATATAAAAGAGCCTTATATGGCGTCTGTCTTAGCACAGAAAATTTTAGATATTTTACCTCTTTTCATTGATATAGGAGTGGAACAAGTGCGTATTACATGTAGTATAGGTATCAGTATATGTCCACAAGACAGTACTGATGCACTTGAGTTAGTCAAAAATGCTGATATTGCAATGTATCGCTCAAAAGATGCTGGACGGAATAATTATCATTTTTATACCAATGAGATGACAACACGAGTCATAGAGCGTGTAGAGATGCAAACAAAAATACGTCGTGCTATTGATGAAAAAGTGTTTATCATTCATTATCAACCACAATATAATATACAGACAGATAAACTTATAGGTTTAGAAGCTCTTGTCCGTTGGCCAGATAGTAAGGGTGGTATGACTCCTCCAGATATATTTTTGCCATTAGCAGAAGATACAGGATTTGTTATTGCTATTAATAACCAAGTAATGTCAATGGCTATGCGTCAAGCTAAAATATGGCATGACAGTAGATTGGATTTTGGAAGAATAGCTATTAATATTGTACCTTCACAACTTGAAGATCATAATTTTATTCAACGTATTAAATATATGCTACAAGAATATCAATGCGAAGCACACTGGTTTACCTTTGAAGTGATAGAGAGTCAAATTATGAAAGATCCGGAGGTAGCAATTTATGTTTTGAATGAACTTTCTACTTTGGGTATTAAAATTGCTATAGATGATTTTGGAACAGGCTACTCATCACTCGCATATCTTAAAATTCTACCTATTCATAAACTTAAAATAGATAAATCCTTTATAGCTGAAATTCCATATAGTCGTGATGACATGGCTATTGTTGTAGCAATTATTGCACTTGCAAAAAGTCTTGATATTGAGATTATTGCAGAAGGAATAGAAACACAAGCGCAAAAAGATTTCTTATTAGCACATGAATGTATTCATATTCAAGGTTATTTATATAGTCACCCGCTCCCTGTTAGTGAAGTTGTAAATAAGCTTGAATTTATTTAGCCTTGAATAACAAAAAAAGTGCCTTATTAAGGAGGCTGTATGAGTGTTTTTAAGAGAGCTTATTATAAAAATTTACAATATAAATTATTTGTTATAAAATGTACTTTATAAATGGCACCTTTAAAAGGATTATATATGCTATCACTTCAAATTGATAATAAAGAGATAGAAAAAACACTTAGTATATGCTTGTTAAGTATGAAAGAAGTTTTTTAAAAGATATTCAAAAACTAAATAGCCTCAGTTGAAAATCACTTAGAATGCAGTGTGGTGCATTAGCGCCCTTGCAAGTATCGAGCAGGCGTAATAATGGGTGTAAAATGTACCAGCTCAACACTCCATTTACTCAAAATAGTATTTTTTTCATTCTTAAAAATGATGACATCTTTAATGAGTTTTTCATCGGTTTGAGCGTCTAGATGAGTGAGAAGTTGTTCTGTTTGTGATGTGCTCATTCCATAGACAAAACTGAGTCGTTGATCATCATGTTGTTGCGCAGCAATATTGAGTACGCTATTGTCTTTTAGTATGACTTGAAAGATGAAAAAGAAACTTTTAGAGTAGAGTATTTTAATATCTTTTGCATCAAAAATTGCTTTCATTGCACGATTTACTGCAAGATTAAACTCAAAGTTAATGTCAGTAGTGGCTTCTTCGTAAGTGACAATGTTTCCAGCATCTAAGCGTAAAGTATCTTGTTGTAAATAGAGGTTGGTATAGTCACTTTTGTGAGTGTAAAGCAGTTCTCCATTGACACTAAACTGCTGTTTATCGACCTGTAGTGCCAGCTGCTCCCCATTGTAGGAGAGGTTTGCCGTACTACAGCCACTTAGAGTTATTAACAGAACTAAAGGTAGTAGATAAATTTTAATCAGGTTCATTTTTGCTCCTTAGTGCATAGTACCACTTAAACGTTGGTACTCTTTTGAATGCTGTAAGAGTTCACTGTGTGTCCCTCGAGCAATAATTTCGCCACGTCCAAAATGTAAAATCTCATCAGCATGTTCAATGGTACTTAGACGATGCGCAATCATAATAGTGATTTTATCTTTAGTATAGGCCTCAAGAGCAGCTTGAATACGCTTTTCACTCTCATTGTCGAGCGCACTGGTTGCCTCGTCTAATATGAGTACTGAAGCATTTTTGTAAATGGCACGGGCAATGGCAATACGTTGACGTTGCCCCCCTGAGAGGTTAGCACCAAACTCTTCCATTTCGGTATAGATTCCATTGCTAAGTTCATTGACAAAATTTGTAGCATCAGCACTATTAAGTGCTTGCAGTACCTTCTCTTCATTAATGTCGTGACCATAGGCAACATTGGCTGCAAGAGTGTCTTGAAGAATGTAAACACGTTGTGATACTATAGCAATTTTGTCGCGAAGAGAGTGCTGTGTGTACTTTTTAATATCTAAGCCATTAATCTTTACAGCGCCATCTTTAGGATCATAAAAGCGAACAATGAGATTAATAAGGGAACTTTTTCCACCACCGCTATCTCCAACAAGTGCGACTGTTTTACCTTCATAAATATTTACATGTATATTTCTAAGTACGGCTATATCTTCATAGTCAAGGTTGACATTATTAAACTCAATATTATGAATAGCATCTTTAAGTTCCACCTCTCCATCTTTAATATTGTTGTCAATATCTAGTATGCTAAAGACACGTTCACTCGCAGCAATGGCATCTTGAATTTTGGCATAGATGGAGCTAATACGGCGAATAGGTTGAAATACTAGACCAACAGCAGTTAAGAATGCTGTAAACTCACCTACGGTCATATTTCCGTCATAGACCTCTTTACCACCCATGTATATAACGGCTGCCAGACCAGATGCAGCAATAATCTCTAAGATTGGAGAGACTAACTCTGCAATATAGACAGACTTCATGTTGATGTTAAAAAATCTCCAGTTCTCATCACTAAATCGTTTAAGTTCATACTGTTCAGTCGAGTGCGCTTTAATAATCTCAGAGTTGTTGAAGACTTCACTTAAGCGAGTCACAACATCAGCATTTTTCTCTTGAGAACGATGAGAGAGTTTTTTAAGGCGTTTAGCAATTCTAATAAGAGGATATACGACTAGTGGCATAACAATCAAAGAGTAGAATGAGAGCATAGGGTTTAAGTAGATGATATAGCCTACTAATGCAACAACAGTCAATGCTTCACGAAAAAGTTCAGGTAGCATATTAGATACAAAGTATTGAATTCTGGTAATATCATTGGTAATGCGTGAAATAAGATCACCACTTCTATTTTTATATAGAAACTCCATATCTAAATAGAGCATCTTTTCCAGCAGAGTCTCTCGAAGCAGTGAAATTACATGTAAACCGATGTAGCTCATATAGACACTTTGTAAATAGCGTCCGCTAGATTTAATAGTATAGATTCCAATAAGACCTAATGGAATATATACAAGCATATCTTCATTTCGCTCAATAAACATCTCATCCATAAGCGGCTGCATAATCTGTGCTGTTGCAGCTGTAGCGCTTACAGTTAAGATAATTCCTATAAAGACTAAAAAATAGTAAAACTTATAGTTTTTTAAGTATGGCCAGTAGCGGCGCAGTGTCTCTCTCACTCACTCTTCTCCCAAAAGGTTCCCTCGGCAGTATCCATAATATTGACACCAAAAGATAGAATTTCATCTCTAATACTGTCTGAAGCTGCAAAATCTTTCTCTTTTTTAGCAAGGCTTCTTTTGTGAATTAGAGCGTTAATTTTCTCTTTTGTATCTTCATTAACTCCTTGCTGAAAATATTCAAATGGATTTTTAGTACCAAAACCTAAAACTTCTTCAATAAGTAACAAGTTTACCATAGCCTCTTTTTTAGCAAGCTTGTTTTTAGCGTTAGCGTCAAGTTGTTCATTTGTCTGTGAGATCATGGAATCAATAGAAGCAAGTGCTGATGAGACATTTAAGTCATCATTTAAAGCATCCATTAACTCTTGTTTAAATGCAGTTTTAAGCTCTGTCGGTTTTAGTCCAAATAGACGTTTTTTAAGACGATAGATTTTATCAAGACGTTTTTTTGAAGCTAATAAATCTTCTTCATTAAAGTTAAAGTTAGAGCGGTAGTGTGTGCTTAAAAGATAAAAACGTAGCACCTCTCCATCATAAATTTTAAGAGCATCTTTAATAAAAAAGCTATTGCCCAGACTCTTGCTCATCTTCTCACCATCAATATTGACAAAACCGTTATGCATCCAGTAGTTAGCTAGTTCATGATTGGTAGAGCAACGTGTCTGTGCTGCCTCATTTTCATGGTGAGGAAAGAGCAGGTCGGCACCGCCACCATGAATATCAATAGCGTATTTACCTGTTGTGGCTAAATGCTTTTCAATCATGGCAGAGCACTCTAAGTGCCATCCTGGACGACCTCTGCTAAAAGGAGTGTCAAAAGAAAAAGAGTTATCATGAACCGATTTCCAAAGAGCAAAATCACTTGGATTTCGTTTTAAACTTGAATTCTCAACACGGTTTTGACGTTCGTTGTCATCTTGAATCTGTTTTGAGATGCTGAGGTATTTTTTATCTGATGCTGTGTCAAAATATACATCGCCATTGTCAGTTCTATAGGCGTGATTGTTGGTAATGAGTTTTTCAATCATCTCAATCATTGCTTCAAGTGATTCTGTGGCCTTAGGCTCGATGTCTGGGCGTTTAATGCCAAGATCAGCCATGTCATTATGATAAGCAGTTGTATAGGTGTCAGTTATTTCACTAATTGTGAGATTTTTATCTTCTGCTTTTTTTATGATTTTATCATCAATGTCAGTAATGTTACGAGCATAAGTCACCTCATAACCGTTTACATGTAAAACACGGGAGAGTAGGTCAAAAACTAAAGCACTTTTAGCATGACCTAAGTGAGCATCATCATATACAGTCGGGCCACAGACATAGAGACTAACCTTATTGTCATGCTGGGGAATAAACTCCCGTTTTGTTTTAGCTACTGAATCATAAATAACCATGTAATAGTTCCTTGAAGGTAAATAAAATAAGTGTGAATATAAGCATACTACCAAGATAAATAAGTAGATATTTTTTTGAAATTATATCGAAAAAGCGTTGCGTGCCAAAGGCTCTAAGTGTCATAATAAAACCGATGAAACCACTTAGTGAGCTTGCTAGCGCTAATCCACCTGCTTGAAGTGGAGCAATAAGTGCTAAAGAGAGTATGATATTACTTGTAAGGGTAACTGTGGCAATTTTAGCAGCTTCACCTTGACGTTGCTGTGCATAGATCCAGAGTGCAAAAAGTTTACTAAGACCAAAAGGGAGTAAGCCAATCATGTACATCTGTAAAACTGTAGTAGTTTTTAATGTGTCATTTGCATCAAATGCACCACGTTCAAAGAGCAACCAGGTGATCTCATGAGATAAAACTATGCCTCCAAGTGTGCTAAAGCTTAAAACAAAAAAGAGAAACCAAAATGCTTTTTTTAGATATTGCAAGGCAGTTGTCTCATCACTGTTTTTAAGATAACGTGATATCTTTGGAAAGAGTGCAATGGAGGTTGCAATGGCAAAAAGAGCCAGTGGCAGTTGAAAAATTCGGTTGGCATAGTAAAGGTAACTAATATCTCCTACGCTTAAAAATGAGGCTAGCCAGGTATCAAGAAATGCAGCAAATTGTGCTGTTGAATTCCCCCAAACAGCAGGCAAAAATTGTTGTTTAAATTTTGCAGTTTCAGCTTTAATAGTCTCTATTTTCTGTCGATAATATTTAATTCCTCCTGAAAATAGAGGAGTTAGTCCAAGATGGTAAATTGCTACAACGTGTACAGCCAATTGTAGTAAACCACCAATAATTACACCATAGCTTAAGTACTCGACAATAGTGGCTTCTTTCATCCCTTCTGAAAGTAGTAGTGCTCCAATTAAAGAGATGTTAAGAAGGGAAGTTGCATAAGCAGTAGTTGCAAAGTGATGTTTATATTGTAAAAAAGTGCTAAAGAATGTTACAAGAAAAATAAGGGGTAAATAAAAAAAGTTAATAGCGACATAAGGGGCAGCGAGTGAAATTGTATTGGCATCAAACCCTAGAGCAATGGCTTTAGATGCTGCATGGGGAAATAGATTTACCATGAGTGTCAATAACATTATGATGGAAAAAAAGATTAAAAGAATATGTATGGAGAAGACAGCTTTATGACGTGAGCGGGTAAATGAGGGTAAAAAAACTTGGGTAAAAGCACCTTCAGCAAAAACTCTTCGAAAGAGATTTGGAAGTTTAAAGGCAATAAAAAAGATGTCTGTGTAAATATTTGCACCAAGAATAGAAGCAGTGAGTAAATCTCGCCCAAGACCCAATATTCTGGAAAATAAAATACCAAAACTGTTAGTAAATATAGTTTTAAACATAAAATTTGTTTCTTTTTACGTAATTTTAACCAATTTGTGATTAAAATATAGTCTTAAAATGTATTAAGGCATAAAATGGCACTTTTTGGCGATAAGAAAAATCAAAAAACAGTAGAAACAAAAAAGATTACTCCTATTATTGTTAGAACCAGTAATGTCGCAAAAGAGCTTATAGCAGTCTCTACAAATCATAAAATACCTGTATCTGTATTTGACTTTAGATTGCTTAGTGTTGAGACTTTTACTAAATTGCCTGTTGATGGCAAAGAAGAGGAGTGGGAAGAGCTTACCTCTGATGAGGTCTTTGAACTTCATGATGAAACAGTGCTATTAAGCAGAGAGTTTGAAATAAAGCAGGTGTATGAGATTGAGATTTTTGCCAAAGAAGATAAAGAGGAGAATAAACTTTCTAATTTACAGATGTCTGTTGGTGCTAATTCACAGTTGACCAAAGTCTATTTAACCATTAAAGCAGGTTCAGAGGTTACCTATTATGATGATCTTGAAAAAGATATGCTTGCTGAGATTATAAAGAGAAAACTTCGTGCTAATTTGACAATTAATATCTTTGATGAAGTGATGGGTCCAGAGCTGAGTAATATTATTGCAAAAATAAGAGTAGCAGGCAGCTTTACATTTGATACTAAAGAGGTTTTTTTAATCTCAGAGGGCTTAGACCCTCTTGCAACGGTAGATGATAAACTGATCTTACATTACGAAAAAAAGCAAGAGAGTGAAGAGGATGGCGATAAGGTTGATTACTCGAAGAGGGGTTACCTGCTTAGTACAACACCAGGTGAAATGCTAATAGAGTACATTAAGCCAAAACCCGGAGAGAGCGGGCGAAACTGTAGAGGCCAGTTTTTAGAGCCTAAAGAGCCTGTAGTTAAAAATGAACCCACGTTTAATGTAACTGATAAAATCAAAGTAGTTGTAGGTGATGATAACATTACGTATTTAGCTCAAGATGGCGGTTATGTTACTTTTGAGAATGGTACTTACGATATTCGACAAGATATTGATGTTGCAGAGATAAGTTTTAAGACAACTGGTTCTATTGAGAGTGAATTAGATGCCGATGTCTCAATAAATGTTAAAGAGAAAGATGTTTTAAAAGATGCCGTTGGTATGGGTATGGATGTGGAGGTCAATGAAATTAATATTGAAGGAAATGTCGGTCCAAATGCAACAGTAAGAGCAAATACAGCAGTAGTTGATGGCCAAACGCATAAGAGTTCAAAGATTTATGCAAATGAGGCCAAGGTTAATATTCACAAAGGCTTTATTAGTGGAGATGAGATTCATATAACTAGATTAGAACATGGTATTATTGAAGCACAAAAGGTGACTATCTCTCAAGCGATGGGAGGTAAGATTATTGCCAATGAGGTCGTCATTGATACTTTAGCCTCACATGTCAATATCCAAGCAGCTCATAAAATTGAAATTAAACGGCTCAAGGGTGAAGAGAATAAGCTTATTATTGACCCGGTTGTTATGAAGAAAGCTCACAGTTCATTAGAGAGTAATGAAGATCAGATAAACGAAGCTAAAGTTCATATTAAAGAAGTTGAAGCAGAGATTAAGGTACAGAGTAAGAAGCTTAAAGATAACACGCACTCATTCAATGAAATTAAAAAACTTCTAGCCGGTTATAAAAAGAAGGGAGTTAAGATGCCAACTGCATTTGTGAAAAAATATAAGCAGTTTCAAGCAATGTTTGAGCACCTTCAGAGTTTAAAAGATGAGTTAAAAGTTAAAAATGATCGTTATAGTACTCTTTCACAAAAACATAAGTCATTTCAAAATGATATTTTTGATGCTCGTGTTATCAATCATGATCGGTGGAGTGGACATAATGAGGTGATTTTTCGCCTTGTTGAACCAAAACAAGAGGTGACTTTTTTACCTCCAAATGCAGCAAAAATTGAACTTCTAGGACTTAAAAAACAGGAATTAGAAGAGGATGAAGTTGAATATTTTATTGAAGAAGTTGACGAGTGATTGTCGGTATTGAAGGTTCAATTGAGTTTAAAGACCCCAATGTTTTACATGTAAATGTGAATGGCATTGTTTATGAGGTGTTTGTTTCACTTCAGACCTATGCTGCAGTTGGCGATGAGCGTGTTAAGCTGCATGCGTCTCATATAATTCGCGAAGATGCTCAGCTATTATATGGGTTTAAGGAGTTAAGTGAAAAAGTACTCTTTACTCGACTCATTAAAATTAGTGGCGTAGGGCCAAAAGTTGCTATGGCAATCTGTTCAACGTTTACTACGAGTCAATTTGCTTCTATTATTGCATCAAGTGATATTGCAGGTCTCAAGAAAGTGCCTGGTATTGGACCTAAGAGCGCAGGGCGTATTTTAGTTGAGCTAAATGGATTTGATCTAGAACTTGTCAGTTCATCAACAAATACATCTACTGCTTCATCTGAAGCAACTATGGCACTAGAGTCATTAGGTTTCAAAAAAAATCAAATCACATCTGCTCTTGCATCATGTCAAGGTGAAGATACTGCTTCATTGGTAAAAGAAGCATTGAAAAAATTACAAAAACTTTAAAAGGAAATCGTTGAAATTAGCAATATTATTTGGAGCACAGAGTTTTGAGCATGAAATCAGCATTGTAAGTGCAGCTACACTAAAAGAGAAACTTTCAAATTTTGAACTGAGCTTTATTTTTTGTGACCAAGACCACGCACTCTATCTTATTGACCCAAAAATTATGATGGCAAAGACTTTTTCTAGCGGTGAATATAAAAAATCTCCTGTCGTGACAATGATTCAAGGTGGATTTTCTCGTAAAAAACGTTTTGGAAGCGAAGAGATACATGTAGATATCTTAAACCTTATTCATGGTGCTGATGGCGAAGATGGAACAGTTGCCGGTCTTCTTGATTTTTACAAGATTAACTACATCGGTCCTCGTCGTGATGCTTCAGTCTTTAGTTATGACAAGCGTTATACAAAGTATTTGGCTAATGCTATTGGAGTTGATGTCGTTGATTATGAAGTGCTTAGAAGACAGGATTCTCGAGAGATTAAGACTGCTCTGCCGTTTATTATTAAACCATCACGTCTAGGTAGCTCTATTGGGGTAAGTGTTGTTAAAGATGAGAGTGAGATTGAGTATGCGCTTGATGTCGCTTTTGAATTTGATGAGAGTGTGATTATTGAACCATTTATTGAAGGTGTTAAAGAGTATAACCTTGCAGGATTTGGTGCTAATGGTGAGATGCACTACTCTATTGTTGAAGAGCCACAGAAAAATGACTTTTTAGACTTTGATAAGAAATATCTAGATTTTTCACGTTCATCTACTGTAAACGAAGCTGAGCTAAGCGATGTTATGGCTACAGAGTTAAAAACTACATTTAGTAAGATTTATACAGGACTGTTTGAAGGCGCTCTAATTAGATGTGACTTTTTTATTGTTGATGGAGCAGTGGTTTTAAATGAAATTAATCCTATTCCAGGGTCTATGGCAAACTATCTTTTTAAAGATTTTCAAGGCTCTATAGAGATGCTTTTAAACTCATTGCCAAAACATAATAACATTAAAGTTGACTACAAATACATTCATACTATCTCTGCTGCTAAAGGAAAATAGTGGCGCTTAAAAGCATAGTTTACGATGGATGCAGTTATGACATTAGTTATGAAGTTATTAATCCTGCATCAAAAAAAGATATTGCTATTTTGCATGGCTGGGGTTCCAATAAAGAGCTTATGAGAGGTTCCTTTGAGACTACATTAACCGATTTTAGACATATTTACATAGATATGCCAGGTTTTGGAGGCTCTAGTAATGAAAGTATTTTGCATACCTCAGACTATGCAGCAATCATAAAACTTTTTTTAGAAGCAGTAAAATTCAGAGGTGAGGTTATCTTAGGGCACTCTTTTGGCGGCAAGGTAGCAACACTTTTAAATCCAAAGCTTTTAGTCTTGGTGGCTTCATCTGGAATCTTGGTTCCTAAATCTCTTAGTGTTAAGGTTAAAATTACACTATTTAAGTTTTTTAAATTGATTGGCTTAGAGAGGTTTCGCTCTGTTTTTGTTGCAGCAGATGCCGCAACTCTTTCACCAGGCATGTATGAAACGTTTAAAAATGTGGTCAATGAGGATTTTACAGAATCATTTGCTACTTTTAAAGGTAAAGCACTTCTGTGTTTTGGAGATGCTGATACGGCGACACCGCTTTACACGGCTTATGAGATACAGAAACTTATGAATAATGCTCGAGTAGTTGAATTTGATGGCGATCACTACTTTTTTATGAACGCCCCAAATAATTTACATGTAAATGATGAGATACTAAAAAGTTTAAAAGAGATGGAGAATTAGATGGATTATGGACAGTTAGGAGCATTTGTAACCAATGTTCTTTTTGTGACAACATTAGGGTGGTACTTAATTACTAACTTGCAGTGGTATGACTATAAAATTGAGAGAGTGGTGCTTAAGCATCACAAGCCTTTATGGCATGTTGGATATTTTATTGTTCCATTTATTGCTTACTACGCTTTTTCTCAGTTTTTCTGGATATTTTTCTATTTTGCACTGCTTCCAAGTATGATTCTTTGGCATAAAAAGCTCGATAAAAAACTTGTAGTGACATGGAGAGTAAAACGTTTTTTAATTCTTTTAATCTCATTAACACTTTTTCAAAATTTCATCTGTACTTTAAAAGATGTTTGTGAGATTTATGGTGTTTTCATGCCTCTGCTTGTTGCATTTCTTGGAAGTACACTTATTGAGAATTACCTCTTTTTAGCCTATAAAAAACAGGCGAAAAAGAAGCTAAATAGCATAAAAGATCTTCAGATTATTGCCATTACGGGAAGTTATGGTAAAACAAGCATGAAAAATTTTATGGCAGAGATTCTCTCTAAACATGCCAAAGTCTATGCAACGCCTCGTAGTATTAATACTATTGGCGGAATTATTCGAGATGTCAATGAGTCACTGCCTCAAGATACAGAAATCTATATTTGTGAGGCAGGAGCACGACAAAAAGGTGATATTTATACCATTGCACAGTTTTTACACCCTCAAACGGTTGTTGTGGGTAAGGTAGGACCACAGCACATAGAGTACTTTGGTAGTTTAGATAACATCATTAGAACTAAGTTAGAGCTTATTCATTCAGATCGATTACAACGTGCTTTTGTGCATGATAGTGTTACAGATGTGCCCCATGATAAAGTGACATTTTTTGGTAATAATATTTTACATGTAAATGCAAATCTAAATGGAATTGACTTTGATATGCAAAATGCTAAGGAGTTGATTCACTTTCATACTGATATTTTAGGAGGTTTTCAAAGCATCAATATTAACGCCTCTATTTTAGTAGCACAATCACTTGGTATGGAGATGCCAACTATTGTTAAAGCAGTAGAAAAACTGACCCCAGTGGAACATCGTTTAGAGAAAATTGAAGCTGGCGGTAAGATTATTTTAGATGATGGCTACAACGGTAATATAGATGGAATGTTAGAGGGCATTCGTCTATGTTCGCTACACGAGGGAAGAAAAGTTATTGTTACGCCTGGGCTAGTTGAGAGTACAGAGGAGTTAAATCTGCAACTTATTGATGCTATCAATGATGTTTTTGATATTGCTATTATTACATCTGATTTGAATCGAGTCCTATTTGAGAGTAAATTACATGTAAATGAGAAAATCATCTTACGAGATAAAACAGTGCTGAGAAATACTCTAGCTCAAAAAACTGCAGCTGGAGATATTATTCTCTTTGCTAATGATGCACCAAATTTTATTTAGTGATATGTTTTGAAAAGTATTGAAAAAGTCATTAGAGTTGCTGGGTTTTTAGCCGCAGTATCTTTAGTTGTTTTGGTACTTTTAGTAGCTTATGATGCGTTGGCACGCTATCTATTTAGCTCAGGTTCTATTGCACTGCAAGAACTTGAATGGCATCTTTTTGACGTTGTAATTATGCTCTCTATTGCCTACACCTTACAGATGAACGCTCATGTAAGAGTTGATATATTTTATGAGCATTTTTCTACTAAACGTAAGGCTTTCGTAAACCTCTTGGCACAACTTATTTTTATTACCCCATTCTCTTTTTTAGTTATATATGTCGGTTTTGAGTTTGTGACCTTAAGTTTTTCACAGATGGAAGGCTCTTCTAATCCGGGAGGGTTACCGTATCGGTTTATTGTTAAGTCTTTAATGCCGTTATCTTTTGCATTGCTGTTCTTGCAATCTATTAAAGATATTATGCGTGCCGTACACACTATAAAGGCTATTAAGTGATAGCTCTTTTAATGTTTTTTACAGCACTGGCCTTTTTGCTTTTAGGGATACCGGTAGCCTTTGTATTTGGTGCCGTCTCAATTTTCTTCGCTTACTTCTCACCAGAACTAACACTTGAGGTCTTTAATGTCCTTCCTTTTAGAATGTATGGAATTATGAGCAACACAACACTCATGGCTGTGCCACTTTTTATTGCCATGGGACTAATTTTAGAAAAGTCTCAAATGGCGGAGCGTCTGCTTATCTCAATGAGTTCACTATTTCGTTCTGTAAAAGGTGGCTTGGCAATTAGTGTTGTACTTGTGGGTGCAATGCTTGCAGCTTCTACAGGAATTGTAAGTGCTTCGGTAGTGATGATGAGTGTTATAGCATTGCCACTTATGATTAGAGCAGGGTATGACAAAGGTCTGGCATCTGGAACAGTAGCTGCAAGTGGAACACTTGGACAGATTATTCCTCCCTCCATCATTTTAATTATTTTGGGTGATGTGATGAGTGTGAGTGTAGGAGATCTTTTTAAAGGAGCTGTCCTTCCTGGTATTCTCTTAGTTGGCCTATATATTATCTATATTGTTCTATTTGGACTTGTAAAACCACATAAGCTTCCCATTGATGAGACAATTAAAGATGTCAGCTTTAAAGAGATTATTTTTGCTATTGTTCCTCCGCTGCTCTTGATGGCCTCTGTTTTAGGCTCTATTTTTATGGGAGTAGCATCTCCTACAGAGTCTGCTGCATTTGGTGTTTTAGGTGCCATTATTTTAAGTATGATTAACCACTCTTTTAATTTTAAAATAGTTAAATATGCAGCATATGAAACAGTCAAACTTAGCGGTATGATCTTTATGATTCTCTTTGGGGCTACGGCTTTTTCACTGGTGTTTAATGAGCTTGGTGGAACCGATATGATCTTGGAGTTCTTTAGTCATGATATTGGAGATGTCTGGGTCTTCATTGGTGTTGCGATGCTGGCAATTTTTATTTTAGGTTTTTTTATTGACTTTATTGAAATCTCTTTTATTATTGTGCCTATCTTAGTACCGGTAATGGAAGCGTTTGGAATTGATCCAATATGGTTTGCTGTTCTTATTGCACTTAACTTACAGGCATCATTCCTAACCCCACCTTTTGGTTTGGCACTCTTTTTCCTAAAAGGAGCAGCCAATAATTTAGTAACTACAATGCAGATATATAGAGGAATTTTTCCTTTTATTGTGCTTCAGCTTTTAGCACTGGGAATTGTCATACTTTTTCCAGACTTAGTATTTGCATTTCTATAAGGAACTTCAATGGAAGATATTTTATATGCACCATGGCGTAGTGAATATGTCTCAGGTAAGAAAATAGAAGGGTGTGTATTTTGTCATATTGGCACGCACGAAGATGATGACGAGAATTTACATGTACTTCATCGAGATGAGCACTGTTTTGTTGTTATGAATCGTTATCCATATACACCGGGCCATTTTATGATTATTCCACATAAGCATACCGATAAACTTGAAGCTTTAGATTCAGATGTATGGCTACATATGTGTGATTTGGCACAAAAAGGGGTACGACTTCTTAAAGAGGGATTTGGAGCTCATGGAGTCAATATTGGAATGAACTTAGGTGATGCCGGAGGTGCGGGAATTGCTGAGCATATTCATTTACATGTAGTTCCACGCTTTAGAGGTGACACTAATTTTATTACCTCAATAGGACAAAACCGTGTCTATTCAACTGACTTTATTAAAATATATAAGCGTATTAAAGAGTTAATTCCAACGTATTTTAAAAGTTAGGAAGCTCTTCTTTACTCACGGTTTCCTCTGGGTGTTCTTCTACTCCCTGTAGCATCCACCACATAAATATTGCTAGTAAAAATGGCTCAAAACGTGAGGCATAACTGTTTAGAATTGATGCAAAGTTAAATATAAACTCCTGAGGTAAGTAAAACCTGTTGAGATAAAACTGCATTAGTTGAGAACTGTAAGCACTCTGAATAAGCGTTGATACCGAGATAATTAAAATAGTAATTACATGTAATAGTATTAAAAGAGACATACTCTTTAATAAAAGAGTGCTTTTTTCTTTAAGAGTAGCGCTGAAACTTAGTGCTAATGCCAGAAGAAGTGCCAGTGTCATGGGAACATTAAAGGTCACTGAACTTGTATCTAAGAGAACATCTGCATCTATAGAACGTTCCACATCTCTGAAGTCTTTTATAGGGGTGTTGTTTTTAATGGTAAATGTAATTTCACTCTCTTTTACGGATGTCTTAGTAATGTTAAACTCATATTTTAGTGCGGTAACATGAAACATCATATTGGTAATGAAGTGGTTGTAATGGTTATTTACTTGAAGCCATACTGGAAGTATCAGAGCAAAACTGAGTAAAAAATAGAGCGCTATTTTTACTATTTTATTATGAAGCAGTGATTTTTTCATTTTGAATATACTGTAAATAGATTAAAAAGATGACAAATGCAATAACAATCATAATACTCTGAGTGATGTACTCATGCATCACATCAAAAATATCTCTTTGATACTCAAGAACCCATGCTAAAATTGTAATTCTAATAAGATTAAAAACTTGAAGTAGGGTAGAGCCAATAATAATTCCTAAAATTCGATCTTTCCATGATGCAGGAAAGGCTAGCACTGCGGCACAATATAGAAGAATTGCCTCAAGTCCGTTGCAGCCAAATTTTACCTCCATGATAGCACTGTTAAGATGCAAGAAAGCACCACTGGAGCTGACATTAATTCCAATTAACTCAATAAGGTGTGTGCTTAGCCAAACAACAGTTCCAGTGTAAAAAAAGTCAAGCTGTAGTAGCTCTTTCATGCTTTCGTATTCAATCAGTGCAAATGCTAAAAGCATGTAAATAACATAAAAAATTATGAATTTTTTAATTTCATTACTCTTAGGTTCAGACATGATATTAAGAGCGATGTGGCTGTAGGCGTCTTATTGAAATACCTGCAAGTAGCATTAGTAAAAGAAGTTTGAAAAAACCTGATAAGGTAGGCACTGTAGTCTTACCAAGCTGAATATTGTCATAGAGTGTATCTCCACTAAAAGCAACGCGAGTTGCTGTACCATTAAAGTTAATAGTTGCACGTTCCCATATGCTTGGGTTATTGGGATCAGGATTACCTGTAGCTGTTAAGGTAGCGGTAGCCAAAATATTACTAGAAGCATCAAAAATTGTAACAGAAGTATCATGATTATTTGAGTGGTAAAATGAGAGTATGTCTTTAAAGCCAGATGGTCTATGCATAAAAAAGTCGCTACTTGAATAGAGAATTGTTTCAAATGACGGTTCGTTTGAAAATGCTCTATCAGCATGTCTGTATGCTGCGGCTTGAGTGTCAAAAACAACTCCAAATTCTGTGTCATAAAAGTTAGCAACAGAGTCTGGAGTCGTTGTGATTTTTTCAAAATCAAGCAAAATATTTTCTGATTTTGCATTAGATGCCGTTAGCAATATAAGTGATAGTAGTATAAAAAGTTTGTTCATTGAGTACCAAAAATTTAAATTATTAAGCTTCGAATTATACTTAACTTTTGTTTATTGGTGTCTTAAAATGTCTATTTTTCTTTTTTTTGTTTTAATACAAAGTAGAAAACTACTAAAATTACTATTAAAACCATAAACTTTGTCTCTTCTGTTGCAAATTCCTGCATTTGAACCTCCAAAAAAATATTTGTGACATGATACTAAAATTTCTGTATAATTCCATAAAAAATTACTAAGGGAAATCATGGGAAGAGCATTTGAATATCGAAAAGCCTCAAAATTAAAGCGTTGGGGGGCAATGTCAAAACTATTTCCAAAGTTAGGTAAAGTTATTACCATGGCAGCTAAAGATGGTGGAACTGATCCTGAAATGAATCCGAGACTTCGTACAGCAATTTTAAATGCAAAATCTGAAAATATGCCTAAAGATAATATTGAAGCAGCTATTAAGCGTGCCACTGCAAAAGATGCAAGTGATATGCTTGAGGTAAACTTTGAAGGAAAAGGCGCACATGGTGTTTTAGTATTTGTTGAATGTGCCACCGATAACAATACTCGAACTGTAGCTAATGTTAAAAATCACTTCAATAAAAATGGTGGAGAGATGCTTAATAAAGGCTCACTAGAGTTCATGTTTTCACGTAAAGCTATTTTTGAGTTCAATAAAACTGAAGATATGGATTTAGAAGAGTTGGAGTTAGAACTTATTGATGCTGGTCTTGAAGAGATAGAAGAAGAAGATGGTATTGTTCTTGTAACAGCTGACTATAAAGATTTTGGAACGCTTAATGAAGCATTTGAGACGATGAACATTGAACTCTCTAAAGCAAACTTACAGCGTATTGCCAATACTCCAGTGACGTTGACAGAGCAGCAGCAAGATGAAGTCGATAAGATGCTTCAAAAAATTGAAGAAGATGAAGATGTTCAAGAGGTCTTTACCAATATCGGTTAAAAAATACATGTAAAAAGTAGTATAATACTTACAATAACTGCTTATTGTGAGGTTACCGATGAGAATAGTAATCGTTGGCGGTGGTATCGCCGCTGTTTATTTAGCAAATAGTTTAAAACATCAAGATAGCTCTTTGGAGCTGACCCTTCTTAGTAATGAACAATATCCTCCATATGACAGAATACATCTATGTCGTCTGGTTGATAATACACAAAGTCCAGATTCAATCTCCCTGCCTTTAGACCCTACTGTTAAACTTGAACTTAACCAAAATATTGACACAATAGATAAAAAGAGTAAGAAAG
>JAYEKO010000033.1:0-18753 GCA_034661055.1 Campylobacterota bacterium | reverse complement strand
CCGTTCCAACATTAAGTGAATGGGGACGTATTCTTATGATACTCTCTATGTTGGCTATGGCACTTTACATGATGCGCCGTCGTCAGGTTTTCATGTAAATAACTAAAGGATTGCTCCTTTAGTTACGGCATAGGAACACTTTTTGTAATAGGGAAAATAAGTTGATTGCGTGATGTAATCTGTTTGGTATAGGGCTGTTTTTGAGTAGATAGCTCTTTTTTTACATGTAGATTATTTTTAATGGCACGAACCTCTCTTTTTCCATTTTCATCATAACTTATACGCACTTTTTGAATTAGCTTGTTGGCACCATGTAACATGTGGGTTCCATTAAAGTGGGCTTTTGTGCTAGAAGTGGTTGTTGCACTGCGTTTTTGAGTCTCATAAGATATATTGACACCATCATTTGAGACAGAGTAGTTGTTAAGCTCATTGCTCTCAGTAATATTCTCTAGTGAATCAACAAATAAAATCACATAGTACTCCCCAGCAGTTACTTGAGTACCATCGGGTGCTACAAAGAGGTTGTATATTGCGACACTATCAAGATCTCGTGCAGCAGAGGTTCCCGGCTCTAACGTAAAGGTAACCGGTTCAACATAAACATAAAACCCTGTCGAGTTTTCAGTTAAATACTCATCACTAGAGAGGATTAAGCTAATGTCAAAATTTTCATCAGTATCTGCTGTTCCGATGTTACTTACCTCATAGACAAGAGCACCAACACCATCATCGGTGTACTCTGTAAACCACCAATCAATGGAGAGGTCGGGGAGGTTAAAGTCTTCAACGGTGATAGTTCCAAATTCAGATAGGGACTTATTATCACTCTCATTAGACTCAGCAATAACATCTAAATCATCTACCCACATTGCCATGTAGTAGTCGCCTGCTTCCATGTTTTGAGGAAAGAGAAATTCTCTAGCATTACCTTCTTCTCTATATATAGCCATACCAGGAGCAAGTGCTGTCTCTATGGTCTCATAAACTAAATAGTAATCAGATGAGTTAATAGTCGCATCCTTGGAGAACATCAGGTTAATATCAGCACCTGGGTAGGCTATGGAGTTTCCAGAGTTTACCACTGCAAACTGAAGTGAACCTCCTTGAGCATTGTAGTCAACCTGCCACGATCCTACTTGAAGATTTGGAAGCTTCTCATCTACTGGTTTTGTTGGTATGTCAACAATGATCTCCTCACCATTGGGAGCATCTGAGAGAACATAACTTGAGCGAACAACATCTTTGACACTGCTGTAAGGAAGCCAGAAGTAGCCTTTACTACCCCAATTTCGTCCCCATGAGTTAATGATTTTAAACGCACCGCCATATTTACTGTCATCGTACCCTACAATTGTGACCCCGTGATTTCCTCTAAATTCACCACTAAACGTGGAGTACACCGAGTCATCACCATCTAATGCATTAAAAGAGTCATAGGTCTTAATGATGATAACAACGGGTTGTCTATTGGCAAGAGCAGCTTTAATCTGCTTAGAACCACCAATGCGTCTATATTTAACTGCCTTGAAGTTTTGTGCTTCATTAATGGCTTCTTGAGAGGGTTTTGCTAAGTAGTCTTTGTCCGTATAAGGCATGGTTGACATAGTAGCAGCACCTTTTAGCTTGATTAACTCCATGGCATCTCTAATGCTTGAGCCGTTATCTTTTGCACCATTAATCTGATTGTAGATCCATGAAGGACTAAAGATTGTTTTTGGAGTGTCTAAACTCCACTGAACTTCCATCTTTTCATGGTAACTTTTTAATGAATATCCCACTGCCCAAGCAACACAGCTATTTTGGTTTCCCTGATTTCCAGGCAGTGGCATACTAGATGAAAGATCAATTGATGTTGGGTAGTCAAGTTCGTCTATGCCCACGGTTCCATAACGAGAGCCATCAAAGTAGGCAAGAGAAATATGCCCATACTCCTCTGGTGAAATCTCGTTGGCACCATAGCCATAACTGCTCACTTCTCCTTTGGTAATGGTCACCGTGGCACTGTCGCTAAAGAACTGTCCATCGCTAGCGACATAAGAGAGTTCTACTACTTTTGAAGTGTTATCATCAAATGTAATATAGAGTGTGTTGGTGCCATCTTCAATAAATGCCAGTGTATAGCCTGAACCTTCATCACCAATCATCTTAGAGTCAAGAAAGTAGCTTACTTTATTGCCATTGGGGTCAGTAGCAATAAGATTAATTTGCATATATGGAGTAGCAGCATCTGCCTTTAGAGAAATATTTTCAGCTATAGGTGCATCGGGATTTTGACCAAAGGTGATGGTGTTACCATTAACACTGTAGTTAATGTTAATAGGCTCAGAATATAAAAAATTACCACTTTGCGAAACACCAGCGAGTTTATAGACTGCTTTGGTTGTGACTCCTGCTAAGATCCAGTCGTATTTTAGCGTACCATCACGGTCAACATCGCCACCAAGTGCAAACATATACCATGCCGGAGATGGGGTGTCAATGTTGACCTCTTCCCAGCCAAAAACATTGTCATCGGTAGCTTCATTACCTTGAAGTTGATAGGACTTAGAATTTGACTTAAGGGTAAAAGCCCAATCAAACGCTGCATCAGCATCGGCAAAGTCGTGCTGACCAAACGTTCCTGTAATGGTGTAGCTTTTTTGTGAGGTTAGAGCGTTGTAAACTTCACTTTTGGCATAAGATAAAGAGAATAGTATTGAAACTATACATGTAGTTTTTAAAAGTCTATTTTGCATTGTAAGCTCCTTTGTTAAAAATCATTCTCATTTAAAAAATCAATAGCAGCCTGATACCCCTGATCGGCTGCTTTTTGGTACCAAAATATCGCTTGAGTATAATTTTGTTCAATACCATACCCCATTCTATACATATAAGCTAAATTGTTTTGCGCATTGGCATACCCTTGTTCAGCTGCTTTTTGATACCAAAAAACTGCTTGAGTATTACTTTGCTCAACACCTTCTCCCTTTCTGTACTGGAGACCTAAATTAAATTCTCCTATAGCACTACCTTGATTAGCTGCTTTTTGGTACCATGCTACAGCAGTAGTGTAGTTTTGCTGAACACCATATCCCTTAATATACATGTAAGCTAAATTAACTTGTGCATTAGCATGCCCTTGATCGGCTGCTTTTTGGTACCAAAATATCGCTTGAGTGTAATTTCTCTCATTAAAATACTGTACCGCTAAGTCAAACTGCTCTTTAGTATCGCTAACCTCTTGAGCATCACTCTCTCCAAAGACAACAGCGTTACCATTAATTGAGTATGGAATGTCAATAATGTCGGAGTACTCAAAGAGACCTTCATTGGTCACACCTGCTAGTTTAAAAACACTTTTTTTAGTGCTGTTAGCTAATAGCAACCAGTCATATTTACTGTTCCCATCACCATCCCAGTCTCCTAAGAAAATCATGTGCCAAGCTGCACTGTTTGGTGTGACATCAACCTCTTCCCATCCAAAAACATCGTTGTCTGATGCAGCTTTACCCTGCAGCTGATAGACTTTGTCATTAGCAGTGGTAAAGGTCCAGTCAAAAGCGGTGCCGACATCTTTAAAGTCATAAGGTGAGAAAGCACCGGTAATATCATATTCACGTGTCTGTAGTAAAATGGTTTTTAGCGTTTGAACATCGAACTCTTTAGGTATGTCAGTGGTTATCTTAGTACCTACAAGATAATCCCCTTCTAAGTTGTAAATTGCCAAACCACCTACCTCAAAGGTTCCTACCGCATAACCACCGCGAGCTTCTCCACCATCAGCATCAAAAGCAAAGTTTCCACTGTTGTTATCATTGGGAGCATAAGTCCAGCAGAAAAACTCCCTAGCTATATCTGTTAGTACTCCTCCATCAACAAGACATTCAACGCGGTCTGTAAAGTTATCGGTACCGATGGCAATGTAGCGTTCATAGTCGTTGCTATAAACAATGTCTGAGATGGTAAAGGAGACACTACTGTAGCTGTAAGTGCCTCCCTGAAGTTCAAAGTTCCATGTCCCTAAAAGTTCTTGGAGTTTCTCTTGAGTCTCTGTAGCACGTAGAAGTGTCGAAGCTTGAAGTGTACTAAAAAGTACAACAAGTAGCATAATAATCCGTTTCATAATTACTCCTTTTGTTAAAAAGATTAACTCGATTTATCACTATTATAAAACTATAGTTATTAAATTTTGCTTTTTATCGCAACAAGTCTATTGAATTTGCAACTAAAATGTGGTATCATATTGCATGAGTAAAAAAGATAAATTACTAAAAAAGTTTTTAGAAGTACCACCGAAAAAGAATTTAACATTCAATGAATTGGAAACCTTACTTGTTTCATGTGGATTTTCTAAAATTGATGGAGCAGGTTCAGCGGTTAAGTTTTACAATGAAGATAAAGATTTATTGATTAATCTGCATAAACCACATCCATCAAATATTTTAAAAGTTTATATTATAAAACAGATTCAAAACAAAATTAAGGAGGTGTGTAATGGCTAATACAATCGAATATAATGGGTATATCGGTAGTATAGAATATTCTCCAGAAGATAAATGTTTTTTTGGTAAGCTAGAAATGATTAATGATCTAGTTACATTTGAAGCTACTACTGCAGATGAATTAGAAAAAAACTTTCATAATGCAGTGGATGAGTATGTTCAAACATGCAAAGGGTTAGGAAGAGAACCTCAAAAATCCTATAAGGGTGTATTTAATGTTAGAATTGATCCTGAATTACATAGAAAAATATATCAAGAGGCACTTAAGGCAGGAATCTCTCTAAATGCCTTTGTTCAACAGGTATTAAAGAAAGAGGTCTTTTAACATAAAATATCATAATTTATAACTTTTTATCGCTCCCAAAGTAGAACAACATTTTTTACATGTATATCCATTTTTCGTGGTTTAATCTGCACGGGAGCTATACTATAGTTCTCAAGAAGAAACTTATCTTCAAGTGTATCTAGCTTGTCTTCAAGTTCATCTTGCATTGCTAAAATATTGTCTTGTATTTTGCTAATGGCTCTATTGGCATTTTTAACATCACCGCGCTCTTTTAAGACGCGACCGCCACTTTTAATGGCTCGTGCTCCCTTACTAATGTTACTGGCACTTAACGTTTTTTTACCAAAAAGAGCTCCAAATATTCCCATACCAACAGCTACTAGTGTATCGGTAGTTTTACTGCTGACATCGGCTTGCTCTTTTTCAAGTTTTATCATAGCACGCTCTAGACGGTTTTCTAAGGTATCTATTTTTTTCTTGTAGCGTGCTTCTAGCTTTTGAATTTGTAGCTCTTTTTTCTCGTTAATAATATCTTGCAGGCGTACTTTAAAGTCACGAAGCGTTTCACCTACCTTAGATTCACTTTTTAAAGATTTACATGTAAATAGCTCTAGCCCCTCATTAATGTAGAGATAGTCTTTGAGTGAACGCTCTAGTGATTTAAAATTTTTCATACTAGAGATGAATGATGGAAGCTCAGTGTAAGAGGTATTACTTTTAGCTTTTTTTGTAAATATTGAGAGCTTAAACTCTTCATTTAGAGCATCACTCCATGCAATATCATGGATGCTTTTATTAAGTTCAAATTTACATGTAAATGTTTTTTTCTCATCTATGCCACGCCTCTGATTAAAAAAACGTACGGTAGCTTCTGCTGCAATGAAGGGGAAGAATGCTTCACTGTCTTGCATGGAACTGTCATTGTAGTACTGAGTAATACCATCTGAAAGTATCGGTTTTGAGTTGGTTGTGACAGCGGTTTTTTGAACATCTTTTATTTTTGGATGTTTAGTAGATTTAAGAGCCTCTTTTTTATTCTTCATTAAAGAGCGAATGTCATTTTTAGACATAGGACCTTTAAGGTAGGAGAGAACCCAACGCGTTTTAAAGATTCTCACTTCATCTTCATGGGCACTCTTTAAAAAGAAAGTTCGTCCTTTAAGTGCAGAGAGCATATTGGCAATCTCATCTTTGCTCATGTTTTTAATTTGACTTGCAAGACCATCTAATACTTTAGAAATATCTTGTTTGGTCTGTAGTTTTCCAATAAGCCATGTTCCAATATTTGATAGGCCTTTGTAGTCAATATCGACAGGGTTTTGTGTGGAGAGAATTACTCCGACTCCAAAAGCACGAGCCTGTTTTAAAAGTAGCAACATTGGCTCTTTTGAAGGTGGGTTTTTTGATGGTGGAAAAAACCCAAACACTTCGTCCATGTAAAGCAGTGCTTTAAGGGTTGATGAACCACGCTGTGTTCGCATCCAATCTACAAAGCGGTTGAGCAGTAGGGTAACAAAGAACATGCGTTGTGAATCATTGAGATGGGCAATAGAGAAGATGGTGATTTTTGCTTTACCGCTTTCATCATACAGTAAGTTTTGAATGTTTAGAGGTTCGCCCTGAATCCATGAAGCAAAAGAGACTGAGGAGAGAACATTATTAAAAAGCATAGCGAGTTGAAGTCGTTTACTTTGTGGATAGAAACTATTGAGTGAAAGAACTCCAATTTTTTCAAATGGAGGATTGGTAATGTGTCCAATAAGTGCTTCAAGGCTCAGGTTTTGACCTTGAATCCAGAAGTGTTTGAAAATATTGGAGATGAGTAAAAACTCTTTAGAACTGAGTGCATCGGCTTCAATATTTACTAGTGCTAGAAGTGATGACGTAGTCGCATTAATTAGGGCTGAAAAAGTGTCTGGATCATCTAAGAGCTCTTGCGAAGGAGCATCAAAGCTTCCCAAAATATTAATACCAAGACCAGAACTACTTCCAGGAGTGTAAATGTTCAGCGGTACATCATGAAGCTTCTGTACTCTCTCAAGACTCTGCTCATGTGACTCTATCCCACTCTTCCACATTGTTGCAGTCTGTGTTGCCATCTCATCAACACTAAGCCCCTTGTTAGCCGCATCACTCTCATCAATCCAAGGTTTAAAATCATTTGGCTGCATCTGAGGGAAGGTGAGGGCTAAGTTCCCCATATCTCCTTTTGGATCAATAATTATGGAGGGAATGTTGTCAATAGCAGCCTCTTCAATGAGTCCGACACCAAGCCCTGTCTTACCACTACCAGTCATTCCAATAATAGCGGCATGAGTGTTAAGGTACTTGCTTTTGTAAAGACTAAGTTCATCACTCTCGTAATCTTTACCTAAATAAAATAGTCCAAGTTTTTCGTAGAGTTCTTTCATCTGTAATATCCATTTTGAAATTTTGTATTATATCACTAATCTAAAATGCTTAAGTTGATTTCTTGAGCAAATTCACAATAGTAATGAAATTAGCTAGTCAAATTTTGCTATGATGTCATGATTACAAAAATTAGGATTTTTAGATGACTACATTTCAACTTTTAATGTTAGCTGCAACAGCATTTTTTGCCTTTAGGGTTTATGAGCATATTAACGCACTTCAAGACCCGCCAGAATCGACACCGCAGCGTGACTCTTTTTCGCCTATTGACCCTGAGTCTTTAATGGAGAAAGCAGATAAAGCTTTTGCAGAGGAAGATTTTAAACGTGCGGCTGCACTACTTCAAGAAGCTAGTGTAAAAGCTCCTCAAAACAGTGAAATCTTAAATAAGTTAGGATTTGTTTTGGCAAAAAATGGAGACCTAAAAGCGGCAATTGAGGTATATTTAAAATCACTTTTGGCAGATAATAATGACGACATGACACACAGTGCCATCGCCTCTCTATATAGACGTACCTCAGAGTTTGACAAAGCAAAAGAACACTATGAGAAAGCTATAGAAATTGATGCAGAATATGCAGTAACTTACTACAACTATGCCAACCTCTTGGTGCAGCTTGGTGAGAATGGACGTGCTGCACAACTGTATGAAAAGGCACTAGAGATTGATTCAGACTTTGATGAAGCTCGTGAAGAACTTGAGAAGTTATCGTCATGAAAATTGGTGAGATCTACAGTTATTTAGATGAACTTTCTCCTTTTGAACTTCAAGAGAAGTGGGATAATTCTGGTCTTTTAATTGGAGACTTTGATGCAGAGATTGAAAAAGTAGTTCTTAGTATTGATTTAGATGAGGCTTTAGTTGAGAGTTTAGATGATAACACTTTAGTAATTACGCACCACCCCATTATTTTTGGAGGTCTAAAGCAGTTACGTTTTAATGAGTATCCTTCAAAATTATTACGACTGATGATTCAAAAAAATATCTCAAATATTGCTATGCATACCAATTTTGATCAAACCCATTTAAATAGATATGTTGCACAGGAAGTTTTAGGTTATTCTATTACTCGTACAGATGGTTTTGTGGCATACATAGATGTTAATGAAAGTTTCAATAATTTTGCAGCTAAAGTTAGAGATGCTTTTGGACTTTCACATTTAAAAGTGGTACAGTGTCATGAAAACATTAAGACAGTAGCACTGACAACAGGCTCAGGGGCCTCACTTATTAAAGAGATTCAAGCAGATTGCTTTTTAACGGGAGATATTAAATACCATGATGCCATGGAGGCAAAAACGATTGGAATGAGTATGATTGACATAGGTCATTACGAAAGTGAGTGCTATTTTGGAGAAATTTTGGAAAAACATTTGATTAATTTAGGATTAAGCGTTATAATTTCGCCATCAAAAAACCCCTTCACCTATATGTAGATAAAATACATGTATATTTATGTAAAAGAAATTCCTAAAGGAAATAGATGAACAAACACCTTGAACAACTAATTGACCTCTCTATTGTAGATAAAGAGATTGATGCGTTTGAACCCCGTATTGAAGAAGCAAACTATAAATATGAAACAGCGCAAGCGACAAGCCAAAGCACTGCAAAAGAGATTGAGACTTTAGAAGAAGAGATTAAGGAGGAGATGTTAAAAAAGCAGAAGAATGAGCTGCATTTAGCAGAACTTTCTGCTAAACTTGAAGAGAATAAGAAAAAAAGCTCTGAAATTAAGACTGAACGCGAGATGAAATCACTTCAACTAGAAGAAGAGATTGCAAAAGAGCAGGTAACATTTGCTAATGAAGAGATTGAGCGTCTAGATCGTATCATCGCTAGTAAAAAAGAGAGTGTTAGCGTATGTCAAGCAAGTCGTGATGAGTTGGCAGCAAGTTTAGATGTTATTAAATCTGAAGTCGATTCAAAGCTTGCAGAGATTGATAAAGAGCGTGCTGTTGTCTTTGCTAAAAAAGAGAAACTCGTTACTGGGATGAATCAAAAAGGACTCTCTTTTTATCAGAAAATTCGTCGTTGGGCAAAAAATACAACGGCAGTAACGGTCAAGAAACAGGCATGTATGGGCTGTTTTATGAAAATTAATGACAAAATATATTCTGAAGTAATTAAGGGCGAAGAGATTATAACATGCCCACACTGTGGAAGAATTCTTTATTTAGATAAAGATGAGGTAGTCGCATAGACACCTAATGAAGCTGTTTACGCTTTTTTACTTTCTGCTCTCACTGCTACTTTTTGTAGTGGCGGTGCCTTTTTTATTTCTGCTCTCATTTAAAGAAAAATATAGAGATTCTATTCCGGCACGATTTTTTTTATGGAAGAACCCTCCATTTGAAAAAAGTGGTATCTGGTTTCATGTCTGCTCTTTGGGTGAAAGTCGTGCACTTAAACCACTGCTTGATCTACTCAGTGAAGAAGAAATCAATATTACGACCACTACCCATACAGGCTTTAGTGAGTCAAAAAAATATAGTGCCGATGTACGGTATCTTCCTTTTGAAGTTTTTTTGCCGTTTTGGATAAAAAAACACAAAACAGTAGTTATTTTAGAAGCAGAGTTTTGGTACATGCTTTTTGCAGTGGCTTCAGCTAGAGGTGCTGAGGTAGTACTGCTTAATGCGCGTATCTCTGAGCGTAGTTATCCAAAATATATGAAACTGAAATGGTTTTATAAAAAAATGTTTGCTTATGTAGATAAGATTTTTGTCCAGAGCGATGTAGATAAAGAGCGGTTTGAGAGTTTAGGAGCTAAGAGTGTTGAAGTTCTTGGCAATATTAAATTAGCTCAGAAGATTACAGTAACAAAGAGTTATGAGAAAGACAGTATAGAGACTATTGTAGCAGCAAGTACCCATAAGGGTGAAGATGGCATGATTCTTTCAGAATTTGTGTTGTATCGTAAAGAGTATGAGAGTAAACTCATTGTAGTTCCTCGCCATCCTGAACGTTTTGATGAGGTGTGGCAGTTAATTACTACTGTGTGTAGCAAAAATGAATTTACATGTAAACGTTTCAGCCAAGAGCAGAGCTTTGATGCAGATATTGTTCTCGTAGATGCTATGGGTGAGTTGAACAATATTTATGCCATTAGTGACATTGCCATTTTAGGAGGAGCTTTTGCGCCTATTGGTGGACATAATCCTCTAGAACCGGCAACTTTTGGTTGTAAGATCATTACAGGAAAAGAGCATTTTCATCAGCTAGAGCTTTTTAAATATGTCAGCAATGTACAGTTTTGTGAACTTCATGAACTGCATAAGAGAATAATTGCCTCGCAGACCATGCAAGGCTCGAAAATAACTAAAAAAATAGACTTAGAAAAAGTCGTTAAGATAATAGGATAGATTATGGGAAATAAGAAAAAAGAGTATTCGTACAAGCGTGCCGAAGATAAGAAAAAAGAGGCAAAGATTAAGTCAAAGAGTAAAGCCTTTGCTTCCAGTGACGCCAAGCGTGAAAGTGTTAAAAATGCACGACGTAAAACTCGTGCTAACGAGCAACGTGTTAGAGAAGAGAGCTTTGAAGAGAGCGAAGAACAGAGTGCTCCTGTTAAGTCAAAAAATCTTGAAAAAGCGTACAAGCTTTTAGCTATTCAAGAAGAGATCTCTAACTCACAAGCTAAGACACTTATAGACAGAGGTTTAGTCTATGTAGGAAATAAGAAAGTGATAATTGCTCGTGGCGACATCGATAAAAAGACAGAGTTTATTGTTCAAAAAGTAGAGAAAGCAAAAATCATTTTTGAAAATGATGACTTAGTAGTGGTTGATAAACCTGCTTTTATTAACTCAGATGAACTTGAGCGTCAATTTTCAGGAAGCAGACTGCTTCATAGGCTCGATCGTGAGACCAGTGGTGTTTTAATGCTGGTTAAAAATGAAGAGTATCGCGAGAAAGCGATTAAAGCATTTAAAAAAGATGAGGTCTATAAAGAGTATGTGGCATGGGTTGAGGGTGTCTTTACTGAAGAGGTTATTATTGATAAACCTATTATTACCCAAAAGAGAAAGAATAAAGCGTACTCAAAAATTGCACGTCAAGGTGGCAGAAGTGCTAAGACTGAAGTGTATCCATTAGAGGTTTCAGGTAAAAAAAGTAAGGTCAAGTGTATTATTCATGAGGGTAGAACACATCAGATTCGTGTTCATTTACGTTCCATTGATTTCCCTATTTGTGGTGATGAGCAGTACGGTGGAAAACGCTTTAAGCGTGTACTGTTACACGCTAAAAAAGTTAAATTACTTGGTAAGACTTTTGAATCTAAAGAACCAAAGATATTTCAGCACTTTTGTGAATAAATTTTAAATCTTTTTCGATACAATCATAGGAGTTAATTTTACTAAGGACTACTGCTGTGAAAACAAATATTTTTAATCTGCTTCTTATTATGCTGATGCCTTTTTTTCTTGGTTGTGAAGATAAAAAGGTAGAAGTTAAAAGAGAAATTCCCCCTTTACATGTAAATACTATCACTATTAAAAAAGAGCCAATTGCCATCTGGAAACAGTTTACAGGAATGACTAAAGCTAGTTCAGAACAAGATGTTAAAGCCAGAGTTAATGGAATTTTAGAAGAGATCTATTTTAAAGATGGAACGTATGTTGAAAAAGGAGAGAAGCTTTTTAAGATAGAACAAGGTGAGTACCTAGCATTACTTAGTGCTGCTAAAGCTAAAAAAGCCCAAGATGAAGCATCATTAAAACTAGCCAAAGCGGATGTTGCACGGTATGGGCCTCTTGTAAAAGAGGGGTTAGCACCTCGAGCAACACTAGAACAGTATCAAGCACAACTTGCTGGTTTAGAGGCTGCTATTGCAGGTGATATTGCTGAGATTAAACGAGCGGAGTTGGAGCTTAGTTATACCATTATTAAAGCACCTATTTCAGGAAGAGTTAGTGCACGACGTGTCGATGTTGGAAATCTTGTAGGGCAGGGTGAATCTACGCTACTCACTACTATTATGAGTATGGATCCAATATATACCTATTTTTCACCCTCGCAAGATGATGTCAGACTTTTTCAGAAGTATCGAGATAAAGAGAACCCTGATGCATTCATAGAAGTACCCGGCAGTATGGAGACAATTCGACTTGATGGTTTTGTAGATTTTGCAAACAATACGGTTGACCCATTAACTTCAGCTATTACAATGAGAGCGACCATAGATAATCAAGAATTAAAAGTGCTTCCTGGAACATTTGTCTATCTCAATCTTTTCATTAATGATAAATATGAATTTATGATGATTCCTCCCGAGATTATACTCTCTGATCAACTTGGAAAATATATCTATATAGTGGGTAAACAGAGTGTGGCAAAAAGAGTAAATATCAAAACAGATTATGAGACAAAATATTATATTAATGTTAAAGATGGATTAAAAGATGGGGACAGGGTCATTGTATCGGCATTAGTTAAACTTAAACAAGGCAGAGCTGTTGTAGCAACTGATGTAACACAGACAGAAGGAATACAAGCTATTTTAACAAAAAACAAGCTTATTCCTAAGGCTAAGTAATGTTCTCAGTCACTTTTATTAAGAGACCTATTTTAGCGATTGTTATGTCGCTTATTGTCATAGTTCTCGGACTTGTTTCGATGCTGATTCTTCCTGTCTCAGAGTATCCAGATGTTGCACCTCCAACGGTTAATGTATCTGCAAACTACACTGGAGCAAACGCCTTTGTTGTTGAAGATACGGTCACTAGAGTCTTAGAAGATAAGCTTAATGGTATTAAGGGTGTTATTTATATGGACTCATCCTCAACGTCGAGTGGAGCTTCAAATATTAATGTCTATTTTGAGCCTGGATATGATATTGATATTGGTGCCGTTGATGTTCAAAATAAAGTCTCTACTGCTACAGCATCTCTACCTGCAGAAGTTATTGCTCAAGGTGTCATTGTAGATAAAAGAAGTCCCTCTATTGTATGTCTAATTGCAATTAGTGGTGATGAGCGGTATGATGGAAGCTTTCTCTCTAACTTTGTCAACATTAATGTACTAGATGAAATTAAAAGAATTCCAGGAGTAGGCAAGGCCCAAAATATGGGTGAAAAAAAATATGCTATTCGTATCTGGCTAGACCCTGATAAAATCAAAGCTTTAAATATGACACCTATGGATATAATCAGTGCAGTTAAAAGTCAAAACAAGCAAGCTTCCATCGGTAAGGTTGGGGGAACACCTACCTTTGATAATCAAAAACAGGAGTTTACACTTACTACAGATGGTCGTCTGAGTGAAGTTAGTGAGTTTGAAAAAATTGTCTTAAAACATAATAGAGATGGGTCACTTGTTTACTTGAGTGATGTGTCACGAGTCATTCTTGGTAGTGAGATTTATGATTGGAACTCCATTAGTGCTAAAAAACCGACTGGGCTTATTGGTGTTTATCAACTTGGTGAAGCCAACGCTCTTGATATTCGAGCAAAAATAGAAGAGACAATGCAGAGACTTCAGAGCCGTTTTCCCGATGGTGTAAGTTACGATATTCCATACGATACTACCAAGTATGTCAAGGTGGCGGTTAACAATGTTGTTGAAAATCTCTTTATGGCGATTTTACTTGTTATGATAATTATATTTATCTTTTTAGGCTCATGGCGACCTACCATAATTGCTGCAGCAGCAATTCCGGTTTCGCTTATTGGTGCTTTTGTAGCCATGCAGGCCGCAGGTGGATTTTCAATAAACTTTTTAACCCTTTTTGGACTTATTTTAGCCATTGGTATTGTTGTTGATGATGCTATTTTAGTGGTTGAGAATGTTGAAGTTATTATGTATAAAGAGCCTGATCTTACTATGCCTCAGGTTGTAAAAAAAGCTATGATAGAACTCATTGGCCCTATTATTTCAACGACTCTAGTTTTAGTGGCTGTTTTTATACCTGTCTCAATGCTTCCTGGAATTACGGGTGCACTCTATCAACAGTTTGCTTTAACTATCTCTTTTGCTGTGTTGATATCATCTTTTAATGCGCTGACACTTTCGCCGGCAATTTGTGCTATTATTATTAAGAGAAGAGGAGATAGTGAACAGAAATTTGTAGCATTTAGAGTGTTTGACACGTTCTTTAACTGGTTGACTGCTAAATATACCGTTTTAATCACACTTCTTATTAAACTAAGATATTTTATGATTTTAGTGATGGGTGGAATTTTCTATCTTATGTATTTTCTATTTACGATTACGCCGATGGGATTTGTTCCATCAGAAGATAAGGGCATGTTAATGGTCTCGGTAAATTTAAAGCCAGGCACTTCCATATCTCAGACGGTTAAAACAAGGAAAAAGGTAGAAGATATTATCTATAACATTGAAGGTGTGGAGAATATAGTGAGTGTTGAGGGCTACAATATTATTACTTCCTCTATGGATGGTTCTGCTCTTGCAATGTTTGTGTCATTAACAGATTGGGAAGTCCGAACGACTAAACAAAACAGCTCTTTTGGCATACTCAAACAGATAAAACAGAAGACTACTGTAGTCAGTGAAGCAAATATTGCAGCATTTAATCTTCCCGGTATTCCTGGAGTAGGTAATGTGGGTGGTTTTGACTTTCGACTACAAGATTATCTTTCAGGGGATTTGGAGACATTTGAGCATTACGCAAACGAGATGATAAAAGAGGCAAGTCAAGATCCTAGAATCGCATATGCGTTTACAACTTTTGCTACGAATTATCCTATGTATGATGTAAAGATAGACAGAGAAAAAGCAAATGCTCTTGGTGTAAATATAGCTGATCTCTTTACAACGATGCAGGTCTATTTGGGTTCAGTTTATGTCAATGACTTTACGAAATTTGGTAAGGTGTTTCGAGTATTTGTTCAAGCCGATAAAGAGTATAGGAGCGCCAAAGAAGATATTGATAAACTGTTTGTAAAAAATGTTAACAACAAAATGGTACCACTTAGTGCCTTGCTTCAAGTCAATGACATGATAGGGCCGCAAAACCTCACACACTATAATATGTACCGAAGTATTCAAATAAATGGTGCAGCAGCTCCTGGGTATAGTTCAGGTGATGCGATGTCTGCTATGCAAGAGATATCTAAAAGAGTACTTCCGGCAAGTTATGGATATGAGTGGTCAGGTATGAGTTACCAAGAGACACTAGCAGGGGATTCTCAGCTCTATATCGTTATTTTTGTTCTTCTGGTTGTTTTTTTGGTACTCGCTGCCCAATATGAGTCCTGGATACTTCCTCTGATGATTTTACTCTCGGTTCCTATGGTGGTTGCTGGTGCAGTTGGTGGACTTGGGTGGAGTGGATTACCGCTCAACACTTTTGCTCAGGTCGGACTCGTTTTGCTTGTAGCACTTGCCGCTAAGAATGCCATACTCATTGTCGAATTTGCAAAAGAGCAGAGAGAGGGAGGCATAGGCATTATTGATGCTGCCATTAATGCCGGCAGTCTGCGTTTTCGTGCCATTATGATGACAATTCTATCCTTTATGTTTGGTATTTTTCCGCTTGCATTTGCAACTGGTGCGGGTGCCATAACACAGCAGTCTATTGGAATAGTTTTAATGTTTGGAATGTTAACAGCAACGTTTATATCGACACTGTTTGTACCCGTTCTTTATGTATTGCTAGAGAGTATGAGAGAGAAGTTTGTCAGTGTAGAAGATGAGATTTCTAAGAGAGAATCAATATGAGAAATATACATGTAAATTTATTATGTGCATTGGCATTATGTGCTAATGCTTCTGTTTACACTGTTGATGATTTAATAGCCATAGCACTCAAGAGCAGCCCCGATATTAACGTGAGCCGACTTGATGTTGATATTTCTCAAGAGCGTGTCAACGCTGCAAAGTCTTACAGGCTTCCTTCATTAAATGCAGATTTGGGGGTAGGGTATGGAGGAGCTAAGCTCAAAGGTGAGAGTTTTGATAATGCAACTGTTCTAAGTGGAACACTCAGTGCATCGCAACTGCTATATGATTTTGGAAAAACCTCTGGTGCTATTGATGGTGCCATAAGTGATGTAAATGCTAGCAGCGCACAACTTAAACAGGCAATCTCAGATAAGATTTTTGAGGTAAAAAATGGATATTACAAGTTACTGCAAAACAGAAGTCTTTTAAGAGTCAACTACGAAAATATTGAGCTCAATGAACAGCAACTTTATCGTTCAAAGCGTTATTTTGAAGCTGGTATTCGCACAAAAATAGATATAACTGATGCAAACGTACGCCTAATTGAAGCGCAGTTGGCACTACAAGACAATGGGTATGCTATTAAGCTTGACCGTATCAACCTAGAGAAGATAATTGGTCTTTCTTATTCAAAAAAACTTGGCAAAGTTTACGAAAAAGAGTTAAACTATGCTAACCTTTATGAGACACTACCTACGGTTAGTTTAACACTTGAAGATGCAGAGGCATTTGCTTATGAGCACCGTAATGAGCTTAAAAGTTATGCCTATGCTATTGAGACAGCTAAGGCCTACTTGCATAACAGTAATGCAGACTACTATCCGGGAATTTATGCCACAGGTGAATATTTTGCACAGCAGGTACAAGATAGACAGCTCTATACGCCACAACAGCAATACAGTGCTACAGTTAACGCAAAATGGAATCTATTTTCTGGCTATGAGACGGATGCAAAGGTGCAAGAAGCTAAGATTGCTCTTTTACGTTCTAAATCACTCTATGAAAACTCAAAACTTTCTATTAAACAGGAGGTAGGCGAAGCCTATATCTATCTTTTTAAAAATCGTGATGCTGTTAAACTTTCTCAAAGTCTCTCTATTGCTGCAAAAGAGAAACATATTCAGGCACAAAAACGTTATGAACATGGTCTCTCTGACTATATTGAACTACAGCAAGCACGTCAAAACTATATTGATTCATTAGCATCTTTAGTGCGTACCTATTATGATTATTATCGTGCTTTAGCGGCACTTGACAGGGCTATGGGGAGATGATTAGAATTAAAATCTATGCAGTAGTGATTCGGTATCCAGAACCATAACAATTTTCAATAAAAAAATTATCTGCACTGTAGTATTTGAGAATCTTTTTTTTGAATCTTGATAGTATCTGTACAACATTATTACAATGATGATCTGTCGATTCATTAGTGTTAAATAGATTATTTTGTATATCACAAGCTGTAAAATATATGTTTTTATTATTTATGAGAAAATGAACAATTTTAGACTCGTTTTTTGTTAATTTTATAGTTTCATTTTTATATAAAAGTTGATAACTTAGAGTGCTCCAGAAGAAATTCTCAGATAACTCCACAAGAGTTTTCGGTAATACTGATTTGATGATTTTTTGTAAACTTTCATCAATCTTTTTATGTGTTACGGGCTTTACCAAGTACCCAAAAAGTCTAAGGTTTACAGCTTGTAGCAGTTTTTCTTGATCAGAGTGTGCACTGATAATAAAAAGAGTAATATCATCATCTTTTTCTCTAATTTTTGAAGCTAGACTTAGCCCATTCATCCCTGGTATGGAGATATCGAGTATTGCTACATCAATGTGGTTTTGATTGTAAATCTCTAAGGCATCATTTCCATTGTCAGATACAAGTACTTTATCAAAATAGACCTCAAAAATCTGTTTGAAGTTTTCTCTTACTACCTCATCATCTTCTACATAGAGTAGTGTTAGTTTGTCTGTCATAAAATAATCCTAAACATGGCTCCATCGCCAATATTTTTTGCTTCTATAGAGCCTTTTAAATGGTCTTCTAATATAATCTTAGTTAAATAGAGCCCAATGCCAGTGCCACTGCTACTCTCTTTGGTGCTATAGTGTTCATTAAATATAAAAGGCAGTGTATCATCATTGATTCCGCCAGCATTATCAATGATATCAATATGTGTTTTATTATCTTTTGCATAGCCTAGAATCTTAATAATTTTTATATCAATATCTTTACCTCTAAATGCTTCTTTAGAGTTTTGAATAATATTAAGCAGAACATGAAGCAGTTCATTTTTATTAGTTTTTACTTTTTCATCAAAGTTGAAATCAGTACTAATAGTAATCTCTTTACTCATTGTATCATCATAACTTAGCGAGATAGCTCTTTGAATTATTTGAGATATATCATGTAAATCTGAACTACTTTTAGGATTGAAGAAGTCTTTAAAATCATCTATAGTGTCACTCAAAAAGAGAATACTGCTATTGATAGTATCAACCTTCTCATTTAACTCAGAGTTTGGTATCTCAATTTGTTTCTCTATTTTAAACTCTAAAAGTGATGTAATAGAAGTAATTCTGCTTAAAGGCTGCTTCCATTGATGAGTAATTGCACTAATCATCTCACCCAATTGAGCCTTTTTATTTTTTGTAATAATAACTTCTCTCTGCTCCCTTATTTTATTTTCCAATATTCTAATATTGTAGTGAATTAAATATGAGAAGAGCACACCCTCTATGATGATTGCTATGCCCCCAGAATGAAATGTTAAAAAGTTCATCTCCAAGACACCAGACATCGCTAAAATTGTTATAATCATGCCAAATACATACACTCCGTATGCAGTTGCAAATATACGTGCTAGGGGGTGGTTAGT
>JAYEKO010000032.1:0-18764 GCA_034661055.1 Campylobacterota bacterium | reverse complement strand
ATAGATTTTACAGCCTACACAGTAACCAAAAGCTGCCTCTAAAAAAGCACACATAATAAATAGTGAAGCAACTGCATATAGAGCTGTAGTAACATCAAGGTGATAAAAGATAATTAAAATTAAGGTAAAGAGCAGTCCAAAATATGCAGCCAAGCGTTTTGCTGCAGCATCTTCCATAATACTTTTAAGATGAAAGAGGTTTAAGAGAGCGCAAGAGAGCTGATAAAGAGGAGAGTACCTCTTATCTGCAAAGAGTCTAATATTAAAATCTAACAGTAAGATATATAAAGGTAGAACCATTTCTGTAACTAAAAATAAAAGTAATAATAGTGTAACGTTGAGAGCATTAATACGCACAATAGTTGCATTAACCTTCTCAAATGAGACAGGACATGAAAGTGACATAATCACCCTTTTTTTAAATTTTTGCAAGCATTGGGCATGTTAACACTTGGTTTTCTTCATCCAAAAGCTCAAACAACTAGTTATTTAGAGGTGCTAAATAATTACAACTTTTGTAGCTTGACACCCATCTCTAAATGATTAGTATATGGAAATTGATCAAACAGTGCCATAGAGACTACTTTATGATGCTCTTTAAGACGTTCTAAATCAACAAGAAGCGTCTCAGGGTTACACGATATATAGAGTATATTATCAAACCTACTTGTAAATTTACATGTATTTTCATCCATACCAGAACGTGGCGGATCGACAAAAATTGATTCAAGTGTGTAGGATGCTATATCAATATCTTTCATGCGTCGAAATGCTCTAACACCATCAAGTGCCTGCGTAAACTCTTCGACACCCATACGTACAAATTCAATATTATCTACACCATTTAACTGCATATTAGTCTTAGCCGCATTAATGGATGACTTAGAGATCTCAGTTGCTAGAACTTTAGTAAACTTAGAAGCAAAAGGAATTGTAAAATTTCCTGCTCCACAGTAGAGTTCTAAAAGGTCAGCATCTAGTCCATCAAATTGCTTCATTGCCCAACCAAGCATTTTCTCATTCACTTTAGCATTAGGTTGTGTGAAGCTATTTTCTATCTGCTTAAACTCATACTTTTTTTCATTAATATTTAAGGTCTCGACAACAAAATCATCACTCAAAACAATCTTCTGTTTTCTACTGCGTCCAATGATCTTGATGCCTAACTCTTTTGCAATTTCTTGAGCCTTATGCTTCCACTCATCATCAAGTTTTCTATGGTAAATCAGAGTCACAAGAAGTTCCCCCTTTTGTGTACTCAAAAAATCAGCTCCAAAGAGTTTTCTATCAATACCACACTCTTTAATTTTAAGAAGCAGGTTTGGCATTAAAGAGGCGATAGATTCACTTACCATCGGACACTCCTCAATAAGCACAACACCCTTATGATACAAGGCATTCATAGCATAATGAATCTCATCTTCAACATGCCATATTTTAAACTCTGAACGGGCGCGGTAGTGCTCTTGTGGAGACTCAAAAACATCAATATTACCGCTGTAAAAAGGGCTAAACATCTTCTGTATGCGTGCCACTTTACCTTCTAGCTGTTCATCATAACTTAGTTCATAATTACGACAACTTCCACACTCACCAAAGTGTTTACATCTCATCATTTAATACTCGCAATCAAGTTTCCAATCAATAAATTCCAGCCGTCTATTAAGACAAAGACCAAAATTTTAAAAGGTAGTGATATCATAACAGGTGGAAGCATCATCATACCCATTGACATTAAAATAGATGCAACAACCATATCAATAACCAAAAAGGGCAGAAAAAGTAAAAATCCTATTTCAAAAGCAGTCTTTAACTCACTAATCACAAAGGCCGGAATTATGACTGAAAGGGAGACCTCTGAAATGCTCTGAGGATTCTCTATACCTCTAATTCTAAAAAAGAGTGCTAAATCTTTTTCACGCGTATTTTTTATCATAAAATTTTTAAAAGGCTCTGCTGTTTTAGTAAAGGCCTCTTCGTAAGTTATTTTCTCTTTAATATAAGGCTTAATTCCATCGACATATGCCTTTTTTCCAATGGGTTCCATCACAAAAAAAGTTAAGATTAATGCCAGCATTACAAGAAGTTGGGTTGGTGGAATCTGCTGTGTTCCAAGTGCTTGACGTAAAAATCCAAAGACAATAACAAAACGTGTAAATGTTGTCATTACCAAGACCAAACTAGGTGCCAAGAATAAAATAGTAAGAAGAACTAGTACATTTAATGAACTAACTAGCTGCTCAGGAGAGTCAGGTGCCGAGAGTGAAAAGTTCATGGTTGGTATATCAACACTTTCAGCAAAAAGTGAGACTGCCAAAAGCATTAAAATAGAGAAGATACGCATTATTTTGGTGCCGCTACCTTATCTAAGATTGTATTTTTGGCTGCACCCTGCTTGTCAGTCTCACTTCCAAAAAAGTGCAACTCAACACGTCGATTACGTTCACGTCCTTTTTTAGTAGCATTGGTTGCTAAAGGTCTGTACATAGAGAAACCTGCAGCATGCATACGTTCAGGACTCACCCCATCTATCTGCAGTTCATTAAGTACTGAAATGGCACGAGCTGTTGAGAGTTCCCAGTTGTTTTTATAGGGACTGTCATCTGCAGGAGTAGCATTATCGGTATGCCCACGGACACTCACTTCAATATTATTAGGAAGCTGATCAACAATAAGAGCGATACGTTTTAAAAACAATATGGCATCATCATTTTCTATTTTGGCACTTCCTGGTTTAAAAAGAAGTGCTGAAGGCAGCTGAATAACAAAGCCATCTTGAGCCTCTTCAACGGCAATTGATGGACCATGACCTTTTTCCATCATCTCATTGGCGTCCATAACTGCAGCAGAGACTTTATTTACCTGTTCTGATGTCTCATCCTGAGACTCTATGGGAGTAGATTCCTGAATACGCTGTTTTGAAATCTCTGTTTTAGTACCCCCTTCAAGTACACTCATTGCACCGGCAAGTGAACCGATGGCTTCAGAGACTTTTTTTGCATCCATACTTGACATTGAGAGCAGTAGTACAAAAAAGCACAGCAACAGACTCATTAAGTCCCCAAATGCAGCTAACCACGCAGGAAGACACTTCTCACATTCGGGACACTTTTTTTTACCCATCTTTTACGACCTAATCAAACTGACTGACACGGTCATTTGGTGCTTGGAATGAGAGAAGCTTAGCTTCAAGTGTTCGTGGGTTATCCCCTGCTTGAATTGACATAATACCTTCTAAAATCATCGCTTTAATAGTGCCCTCTTCATCATTTCTGATATTTAAGATGTTGGCAATTGGAGTTCCAAAAATATTACCAATCATCGCACCATACATTGTTGTCAGGAGTGCTACCGCCATTGAAGGACCAATTGCTGAAGGGTCAGCCATATTTAAAAGCATCGCAACCAGACCAATAAGCGTACCAACCATACCCATAGCTCCAGCAAGTCCTGCCCACTGGTCAAAAATAGAAGCGTGTGTCTTGTGACGCGTACTTGTCTGCTCCATATCAATCTCTAAAAGTTCTCGAATTGTATCGGGCTCATTACCATCAACTGCCATAGAGAGCCCTTTTTTTAAGAACTCATTTGTCTCAGTGTTGGCAGCAGCCTCAAGAGATAGAATACCATCTCGTCGCGCTTGCGTTGCATACTCAACCAATTTTTTAATAAGTTCAGTCGCATCTTCTTGCGGAGGCTTAATAGCAATCATAAAGACTTTAGTAAACTGCTTCATCTGCTCCGGTTTAAATGAGACCATCAAGGCACCAATAGAGCCTCCAATAACAATCAGCATTGAAGGAACATCAATATATGCTCCAATACCAACACCCATAGCCATTGCACCAAAAAGCAGTGCTAAGATCAAGACGATACCAATGACGCTACCTAAATCCATTCCTATACCTTACGCGTAAATTGAGCTTATCATACCACAAAAGAAATTTAAGTATAATTTTTTACTTCAAAAATTGGCTCAAAGTTACTAGATTTAAAAGAAATTGGATAGAATACAACAAAAAAAGTGTGATACTTATGAACAATCTTTCAATTATTATTTTAGCAGCAGGAAAAGGTTCTCGGATGAAGTCTGAGAAGGCAAAGGTTCTACATGAAATCTCTGGTAAAGCGATGCTTTATCACATTATTAAAGAGTCAAAAAAACTCTCTGACGACATCACTGTTGTTGTTGCGCATCAAAAAGATCGTGTCATAGAATCCATGCAGAGTTATTTTGAAAATCTAACCTTTGTAACACAAGATGCTGAAAGCTTTCCTGGTACCGGCGGTGCTTTAAAAAATGTCACAGTCCAACATAATAATATCTTAGTACTAAATGGTGACATGCCTCTTATTACTAAAGAATCTCTAAGTGGCTTTTTAGATAAAGATGCCGATATTATCATGTCAATTTTTAATCTTGAAAACCCAGCAGGTTATGGTCGTGTTGTTATTTCAGACAGAGGTGTCGAGCGCATTATAGAAGACAAAGATGCTAGTGATGATGAGAAAAAAATCAGGCATGTCAATGCCGGTATTTACGCCTTTAAAAAGATCGTTTTAGAGACCTATATTCCTAAAATTGACAACAACAATGCTCAGCAAGAGTACTATTTAACAGATATTATTGCCCTTGCCAATCAAGACAACTGCACAATTGAGCCACTTTTAATTGATGAAGAGCACTTCAAAGGAGTTAACTCCAAAGCTGACTTAGCAGATGCCGAAGTCATTATGCAAGACCGCATTAAGGCACACTGGATGGCACAAGGAGTAAATATGCAACTTCCTGCAAGCATCTATATTGAAGAGGGTGTAACATTTGAGGGAGAATCACAGCTCCAAAACGGTGTACGTATTACAGGTGACACACTCATTAACTCCTCACTCATTAAAGCACATAGTGTTGTAGAAGATAGTATTATCAAAAACTCTGATATTGGCCCAATGGCACATATTCGTCCTGCTTCACACATTAAAAATACCCATATTGGAAACTTTGTTGAAGTCAAAAAATCATCTCTTAATGGGGTTAAAGCAGGGCATCTAAGTTACTTAGGCGATAGTGTTATTGATGAGGGAAGTAATATTGGAGCCGGTGTAATTACATGTAATTACGATGGTAAGAAAAAGCATCAGACCATCATTGGCAAAAATGTTTTTGTAGGAAGTGATTCTCAGCTAGTTGCTCCAGTAATTATTGAAGATGACGTCATGGTCGCAGCAGGAACTACAATTACATGTAAAAAAGTAGAGCAAGGAAATCTTATTATGAGCAGAGCTCCAATGAAAAAAGTGGCAAACTTTTTCTATAAATTTTTTGGCAGAAAGTAGTTATTATTATGATTCCTCCTCACTTACTAAAAGGTAAAAAAGTTCTTATCGGTGTTACCGGCTCTATTGCAGCCTATAAAACATTAGATCTTGTACGTCTGTTTATTAAAGCAGGTGCAGACGTTAGAGTAGTTATGAGTGATGCTGCCAAAAAATTTGTTGCGCCACTTAGTTTTGAAGCACTCAGCCGAAATGCCGTACTCGATGAGCAGAGTGAGTCATGGAGTAGTGACCATAACCACATCAAAACTATAGAGTGGGCTGACCTATTCATCATTGCACCATGTAGTGCCAACACCATAGGTAAACTATCTAATGCAATTGCTGACAATTTGCTACTTCAGTGTGCATTAGCTGATCCTAAAGTCAAACTTATTGCACCATCAGCCAACACACATATGCTCAACAACCCCATGACTAAAGCCAATTTAAAGATGCTAGGTATTGCCAACTATGAGATAGTAAGCACTCAAGTCAAAGAGCTAGCCTGTCAAACTACCGGTGATGGAGCTATGGCAGAACCTATTGAGATCTTTTATCATGCATCACGTCTACTTTTAAAAGACGAGTATTGGAGTGATCGACGTGTTATTGTCACAGGTGGCGGTACAATTGAAAAAATTGATGATGTCCGATACATTGGTAATTTCTCAAGTGGGAAAATGGCTTCAGCACTTGCCACTGCACTCTATTTAAAGGGTGCTGATGTTAACTTAATATCAACACGTTTTGAACCAGAACTACCACAAAACATGCATAAAATACATGTAGATGATAGTGCCGAGATGTTAGAGTACATAACCGACTCGGTTCGTATTGCTAAAAAAGGAGTACTAAGCAAGGCCTCGTTAATGAATGAAGAGCAGATTCATCTTATTCAAAAAAAGCCTTACCTCTTTATGGCAGCAGCAGTAAGTGATTATATTCCAAGCTTTCCACAAAATGGCAAGATGAAAAAAGAGATGCTTGGTGAAACTTATTCGCTAGAGCTAAAACAAAATATTGATATTTTAAGCTCCATTAACAAAGAGGGAATAACTACCATAGCCTTTAAAGCAGAGATGGATGAACAGCATGCCTATGATAATGCTAAGGCTATTATTGATAAAAAATCGGTTGATGCGGTCTGTCTTAATCTCTTAAAAGACTCTAGCAGTTTTGGAAGCAGTGATAACGCTATTGAACTTATTACGAACGAGAGAACACTTTCTCTTCCTAAAAATGATAAACTCTCTCTATCACTTGAGCTGCTAAGGGCACTTAATGGGAAATAAAATATCTCATATAGCTATAGTTATGGATGGCAATGGACGCTGGGCACAAAATCGTGGTCGCAAACGTGCTGAAGGACATGAGCGCGGCGCAGAGATAGTTCGGGACATTACCACTTACTGCTCTGACCATAAAGAGATTAAGCAGTTGACGCTCTATGCATTTAGCACTGAGAATTGGAAACGACCCAAATTAGAAGTTGAATTTCTAATGAAATTACTCGCTAAGTATCTAAAAAAAGAGCTGCTGTTTTATCTAAAAAACAACGTCAAATTTAGAGCAATTGGTGATGTTGGTAAATTCTCTAATAAACTTCAAAAAATAATTATGAAGACTGAAAAAGAAACAGCACAATGCACAGGATTAACCCAATCCTTAGCTCTTAATTATGGTGGTCGTGATGAGATTATCCGTGCAGTCAATAGAGTTAAGAAACATTGCGCTGACGTTACCTATGATGACATTGCCGCTACACTTGATTGTAAAAAAGATGTTGATCTATTTATTCGCAGCGGAGGTGACCACAGACTTTCTAACTATCTATTGTGGCAATCTGCTTATGCGGAGCTCTTTTTTACCGATACCTTGTGGCCCGATTTTACATCTAAAGAGTTAGAGAGTATAATTAGTGACTTTAAAACAATTGAACGTCGATTTGGAGGAGTAACATAATGGAATTTTTGTTTATATTTATCTTAGGAGCCCTCATTGGATCCTTTTTAAATGTCCTTATCATTCGTATTCCTAAGGATGAAAATGTAGCATTTCCAGCATCCCACTGCATAAAATGTAACACTCCTTTAAAGCCGTGGCATAACATTCCTATTTTCTCGTGGCTATTTTTAAAAGGTAAGTGTGCATTTTGTAACGAAAAGATCTCCGCGCAATACCCACTTGTTGAGTTTATCAGTGCACTTATCTTTACTGCTGTTTTTATTAAAATGGGAATCTCCTTGCCAACACTTGGCATAGCAGTAGCATTTTTAATGCTTCTTACACTTAGCATTATTGATTTTTACCACAAGATGGTTCCTGACAGCCTCAACCTTTTAGCACTGACGCTAGCTATTGCTAGCGCATACTCTTTGGGTATGGCGTTAGAACATGCAGTTAATGCCCTTCTCTTTGCAGGTGGTTTTTCACTCTTACGTTTTTATATCTCCTACATTATAAAACAAGAGGCTATGGGAGAGGCTGATATTATAATTGCAGCGACTATGGGAGCACTTTTAGGAGTTAAGCTTACTCTAGTTGCTATCTTCTTCTCTGCAGTGCTGGCACTGCCGGCTATGATGATGTTGCGTAATGAGACCGATGAGAGCAAGCAGGTTCCTTTCATTCCTTTTTTAGCGATGGCGACATGGATTGTTTACATCTTTGATGCACCAATTATGAGCTATCTGGAGCGTATGTATGGGTAAGTTAAAAAGTTACATTCTCAGTAACTTTTCACTACTTTTTTTCTCAATATTTATTCCGCTGTTCTCTATTGCATCGGTTATTTTTATTATTAAAGTAGCTACGATGACCTCGGTAATTAAGCTGAGTATTTTAGAGATGTTTAAACTCTACACCTTTGTTGCACCCGAACTACTCTTTTTCACCCTTCCCATTACATTCTTTGTTGCAGCGACTCTAACACTACACAAACTCTCAAGTGATAATGAGATGACTGTTATTTTTGCTTTAGGTATTAAGCCTTTTAAAGTCTTAAGTATTCTATCTACTCCTGCACTCTTCTTAACTCTAATTTTAATTTTCGATTTTTTTATTATGATTCCTCATACCAAAACTCTCTCTAGCAACTTCATACAATATAAAACAAGTGAAGCAAAATTTAACTTGGGTGCTTCAGAGTTTGGGCATAACTTTGGAGACTGGATGCTCTATATTGGAAACAATAACAATGAAGGTACATATGGAGATGTATTCTTATTTAATAAAAGCGATAAAGAAGAGATTTTAATTGGTGCACAAACAGCCGAAGTCATTAGTGAAGGTGGCATTATGAAGCTCAAACTAAAAGATGGTGAGGGCTACAGCTACACAGATCAATCACTCTCACAGATGAACTTTAGCTCCATGATAATTAACGACATGATGAACTTTAATTTAGATAAATATCAGACCCCTATTGATTACTGGCTAGGTAGTGGTGATAATATATATATTAAAAAAAGAAAGCATAGAAAATTCATTATGTACTCTATACTCAGCCTCTTTCCCATACTTAGTATCTTCTCTGTTATGGGTATTGGTATTGTCAACGCACGGCATCAACAAGGGCATCTCTACCTCTCAATATTTCTTGTAATACTATTTTACTATGGTGCAGCATTTGGACTAAGGAAAACATTTATGTTTTACACTATTCCTCTTGTTACCATAACGTGGATCAGTGTAACCTACTACCTTTACAGAACTAAAGTTGTGGCCCGTTTTTAATGCGCTGTAAACTCACCATTAGCTACAATGGAGCCCAATTTATGGGCTCTCAACAGCAGTCCAATACTAAAAATACCGTTTTAGGATGCTTTGGTGATGCCTTACATTCTCTTAAAATTAGTAGTAAAATAATTGCTTCAGGGCGAACAGACAGGGGCGTGCATGCCACAGGTCAAGTCTTACATGTAGATCTTCCACCTTTTTGGGATAATCTCGAGAAACTCAAACAGTCATTAAGTTACCAACTTCCCGCTTCTATACATGTAAAAAAAATAGAAGCAGTCAATGAAGCATTTCATGCCCGATACAGTGCAAAAAAAAGAGTCTATCGCTACATCTTATGTGAAGGTGAGAGTAATCCATTTGAAAATGAATTCATTACCTTTGTGCAGAAGTTGGATTTTAATAAAATAACGCATGCAATCAAACTTTTTGAAGGTACTCATAATTTTGAAATGTTTAAAAAAAATGGCTCTGAAGTTACAAATTATGAACGTACAATCTACAGAGCATCTGCTTATCGTCATAAAAAATATACTATTTTGCACTTTGAAGCCAACGGCTATTTACGAAGTCAGATACGAATGATGGTTAGCTTTTTGATCCATATTAGTGATGGTAAACTTAATCAAAATGATCTACTAGAACAGATTACATGTAAAAAAAGACATCTTACGCGCCTTGCTCCACATAATGGACTCTATCTAGCAAAAATAAAGTATTAGTCCCTAAACTAAATAATCCTTAGTCATAATGACTCACTTAAGTTGAGTTTACTTGCATTTGTTAATTTTTTTTTGATATACTTCACAAAAATTTTAAAAGGACTATATTTATGGCAACCCATAAGTTTCAAACCGAAGCAAATCAAATATTACATCTTATGATTCACTCACTCTATTCGAACAAAGAGATTTTTCTACGTGAGTTAGTCTCAAACGGATCTGATGCACTCGATAAATTAAATATGCTAACACTAACTGATGATGCATACAAAGGTGTTAATTTTTCACCGCGTATTGATATTACAGTAGATAAAGACGATAAAACACTAACCATTAGTGATAGCGGAATTGGTATGAACAATGAGGATCTTATTGAGCATATCGGAACTATTGCAAAGTCAGGAACAAAAGCATTTGTTGAGAGTCTAAGTGGCGATCAGAAAAAAGATTCACAGCTTATTGGCCAATTTGGTGTCGGCTTTTACGCATCTTTTATGGTAGCAAGTAAGGTTGAAGTTACTTCAAAAAAGGCTGGTGAAGAGCAAGCTTACATGTGGAGTAGCACTGGAGACGGTGAATTTGATATTGCTGAAACAGACAAAGATAGTCACGGAACGAGCATTAAACTCTATCTTAATGATGAAGAGAGTGAGTTTTTAGAGCATCATAGAATTGACAGTATCATTAAAAAGTACTCAAACCATATCCCTTTTCCAATTTTTATGGACAAAGAGAACCATATTCCTGCGGTTACAGACGATGACGGTAAAGAGACTACTCCTGCTTCAACTGAAATTGTTAATGAGCAGATTAACCGTGCTAATGCACTTTGGAGCATTTCAAAAAGTGAAATTAGTGATGATGAGTACAAAGATTTCTACCAAAGTCTTGCCCACAACTCTGATGAGCCGCTAGCATGGATGCACAATAAAGCTGAAGGTGCAATTGAGTACACAACACTCTTTTACATTCCTTCACGTGCGCCAATGGATATGTACCGTGTCGATTATGAGTCAGGAATTAAACTATACATTAATCGTGTTTTTATTACTGATGATGAAAAAGAGCTTATGCCAACCTACCTGCGTTTCTTAAAGGGTGTTATAGATTCTAAAGACCTTCCACTTAATGTAAGTCGTGAAATTTTACAAAGCAATGCAGTGATGGCAAAAATCAAAAATGCATCAGTTAAAAAAGTACTTTCTGAACTCGGTAAAATTGCCAAAAAAGATAAAGAGACCTATGCTAAGTTTTATGCTGAGTTTGGTAATGTTATTAAAGAGGGGCTTTACAGCGACCATGCAAATAAAGAGAAAATTTTAGAGCTTATTCGTTTTAATACATTAAACGGTACAGAACAAGTTGGTGTTGAAGAGTTTATTAAAACGATAAGTGAAGATGAGGTGAATGGCGAAGCCAGAGAGGATGCCCTGGGGCAGAAAAAAGAGATTTACTATATTACAGGTAAAAGCTCATTGGCAATGCTAAAAAGCTCACCGGCACTCGAGCGTTTTAAAGCAAAAGGTCTTGATGTTTTAGTGCTTAATGAAGAGATTGATACGATTGTTTTTCCAATGGTGACGGAGTATAAAGAGTATAAATTTGTAAATGTAAGTGATGCAAAGTTTGAAGAGACTGAGGAAGAGAAAAAAGCAGACGAAGAGGCTGAAAAGAACTTTGACTCTTTAGCAAAAGAGTTTGCAGACATCTTAGGTGAAAATGTTGGTAAAGTTGAGATTACCCATGACCTTACAGAATCACCAGTTGCCCTTAAAGAGGACAAAGAAGACCCAAGTTACATGATGGCACAGATGATGAAACAGATGGGTCAAGACAGTGGTGTACCACCAATTAAACCAATTTTACAGATTAATCCAAAACATGATCTCATCATTAAATTAAAAGAGACAGCAGATCAAAACCTCATCAATGATGCGGCGTTTGTACTACTAGATCAAGCAAAACTATTTAGTGGAATGGAACTTGAAGATACTGCCAGTTTTATTACTAAACTAAACCGTATTATGAGTAAAGCGCTTTAAATGCTTATAGGAAGTCTTAGGACTTCCTAAATATGTGGCTGAGGTTTACTAAATAGATACCCTTGTGAATACTCTATACCAAGAAAATCTATTTTATCTTGAATTGATTGAGACTCAACATACTCTACTATAACTTCCAATCCAATGCTCTTTGCAAAATAGACAATTGAAGCAACTATATTATAGTGTTTCTTATTGGTATCTATATCTTTAATATATTTACCATCAATTTTTAGATAATCAATATCGAGTTGAGTAATACGCTCAAAGTTTGAGTATTCAACACCAAAATCATCAAGTGCAATCTTAAAGCCACTCGCTTTTAATGCATATAGCTGTTGAAGATGAGCTTGTGTCTGTGCTGTAGAGATCTCCTCTACAATCTCCAAGGTAATACGAGAAGAGTCAATATTGTTTGCTTTACAGTGCATCTGCAGGTAGTCAATTAAATAGTTACTTTGCAGATCATCTTCTGTAATGTTAATAGATAGTTCGAAACTGTTATCTCTTAAAAAGAGCAGTGATTTCTCAATAATAACCTTAGTAATATCAGTTAAAAAAGCACCCACCTTGGCTACATCAGAAAACTCTGAAGGGCTATAAACTTCATCCCCATTTACAATACGAACTAACGCTTCATATTTCTGAATTGCTCCGCTCTTATTATTACGAATTCCTTGAAAAAATGGCACTATCTGGTTATTTTCCAGCGCACTAAATAAGATGTTGTTAAACTGTACAAACTGACGACGCTTTTGCAAATTCTCTTCTTTATAAAGCATATAACGGTTCTTACCCTCTTTTTTTGCCTTTCTAAGTGCAGTAGATGCTTCTCTTATGCCACCTTCACCTGTACTGCTAAAATGAATTCCAAAAGAGAAACGAAGACGAAATTGAAGTGTATCCACCTCTAATGGCTCTTGAATAAATGTGCTTTTAATCACCTCAATTAGTTCTGCATAATTTTTTTCAAATATGGCGAACTCATCGCCATTAATACGATAAATTCTATTAGAGCTTATCTGTCTTAACCGTTGTACAACTTTTTTTAAGACCTCATCACCAATTCTAAAGCCATAGTAACTATTAATATAACTGAAATTATCAATGTTAAACACAATAATGGTAAATCCATTCAAACTTTTAATATCTATATCAAGTTTAGACCGTTTAAATGCACCAGTTAATGAATCAATGTAAACAGATTCTCTCTTGTCTGTTTTACTATCTTGCTCACTCTCTTTAAGACTAAGCATTCTATGTTTACTTAAAGTACTTTGTTGGGAGAATTTTTGACTCATCCTAAACAGAAGTGTAAAAAGCAGAAGATATCCTGCAATAAATGAGAAGAGCAGATAATAAGCTCTCTTCTCTAAAGCAAGCACTTCTATAAAATGCTTATTGTCTATAAAGGCATAATATACGGCTACTCTTTCATGAGCACGATTATAAATAGGAATATCAACAACATAATAGTGACCAACTGTTTTATATGCTTTTATTGTCTGGAACTCTTCAACTCCAATGGCGCCAATAATATCCTTAATATGCTCTTTAATACCAAGGTTTGCAACATAGTAATTACCAATAAACTCATTGTTAGATGGCTTGAGAAGTTCAGACTTATATCGCTCTTCAACTAATACTGCTGACTCAATACCTTGTGACTCCAACTCAACTGCAATAGAGTTAAAGTGGGTCATCACTTCAATATAACCCAATAAGTTTCCATCTACTGAGTATAGAGGTGATGCACCTCTAAAAGTTAAGTCATAAACTCCCACATCAATAGAGGCTCGTGACTTCGGATCACTCTGATTTATAAGTTCTGTAATATCAGTACGCTTAGGTGAAAAAGGGACATGTGCATCTGTAGTCCATGAACGAAACAAAGAGACACCTTTAACATCAAAATATTGAATCCAGATATTTTGATAATTCATAGAGTTACTCATTAATGAGTTCTTTGCACGCTCTAAAACTGCATAATTTTCATTTTCAATATTCATAGCTACTGACAGATTATTAGCAAGAAGCATAGAGAGGTTAAGTGTAGACTGCTTTTTTAAGGCTATCATCTCTTTGACTTGTGTCTTAATCATGTTAGTATCAACACGCACTTGATGATGAATATACTCACGTTTCATCTCAAGCACAAAATATAAAAATACCGGTAGTAATATAAAAAGAAAGAACACCGTTAAATAGGCTCTATTGTAATAAAAATGTCTCAATCAACAACCTCTAATCAAAGTTCAATAACCTTACTGTTTTTAAAAACTATTTTAACTCTTCCTGTAAGAGTCTCTCCATCATACAGTGAGAGTCTATTATTTACATGTAATTCATCATTAGGATCAAACAGTACCGCATTAATATTTTCACCTACTTTAATCTCGCCCTTCTCTTTGCCAATACTAAGAGCGGGATTAACGCTACACAAACTAACAACATTTTGTAGTGTTATCATACCACTTTTAACAAGTTTTGTATAGTAGAGAGGTAGAGCTTCCTCAATGGCTTCTGAACCATATTCTGCATCAAAAAAAGCGACATCTTTATTTACTGGTGATGATGGCTGATGCAACACACTCAACATATCAATATGACCATTTTTTAAAGCTTCTTGAAGTCGTAGCATATCTTCGTGCTGCTGTAGTGGAGGATTGAGTTTAGCCGTTGTATTAAACCCCTCACACGAGGCATCACTTAAAAGAAGATGATGAAGACCAACTTCACATGAAACAGCTACACCTTCCTCTTTTGCCTTGCTAATCATCTCAATAGAACGCGGTGATGCAATAGATTTAAATACAATTGAAATATTGTAATGTCGTGCAATCTCAATCATACGTGCCACATGGACACTCTCACCTAATGGTGGAATGCCAACAAGGCCCAGTTTAGTTGCCATCTTCCCCTCTACCATCACTCCAACAGATGAGAGCGAACTATCTTGTGCTTTACAAAACAGTGTTGCACCATACATCTTGACATACTCTGCAATACGACACGCTATATTATTGCTCACAGCTGTTGTCATATAAGGAGCAAGTGCACCACGTTTAAGCATAATAGCAATGTTACTTAATGTCTCATCCTCTTTTGTAGCAGCGACAGCAGTCTCAATATTGGCACCGAGTTTCTGCTTACGATGTTTTTGTATGAACTCTAAAACAATCTCATTATCTACTGCAGGGGTAGAATCCGGCATTAAAACGGTAGTAGAGATCCCACCTTTTAGAGCATTGAGTGCAAGTTTATCCAAATTTTTACTGTTTAAATTAGTATCTTGAAGTCTAACATTTGTATCGACAAGACCAGGAAGAAGATAACAGTCTTTATAAGAGTGACGATTCTCGCCCTCAATTTTTGAGGCAACTTCCATAATCTTACCCTCTTCTACCCTAATATCACACGCTCTTTGGCCATTAATATCACACAACATCACATCTGCAATAATCATCATCTCTACTTTTGATATAATTTTAAGAACGATTTTACACCATCAAGGATTAGATTGAGATTTATTACATTATTTTTTTTGTTTTTTTTGACACTTTACGCCTCATCTGAGCAATATCAACAGGGTAAAGCACTCTATTTTGAAAAGGGCTGTAATGGCTGTCATGGAATTAAAGCAGAGGGTATGACAACCTACCCCGCTTTAGCTAACCGTGCCAAAGGCTTCTTAATCTATAAGCTCAAGCGTTTTCGAGACCACATTTCAGATAATCAACAACAGGAGATGATGATACCCTTTGCTCTAGGATTAAGCGATAAAGAGATTGATGTTCTTACCACCTTCTTAAATGAGCATATAGACACACAAGAAGAGCATTATGACAGCTCATTTGAAGTGTGGGGGGATGGCGGATCATGAAGCTTTTAGTCAGTGCCTTAGAGCACTCAGCAAACGTCCATTTAGAAGCGCTACAAAAAGAGCTGCCTGAAGATGTAGAGTTCATCGGCATCTTTGATAAAAAGCTAGGAAATCCAATGATTGACTTAAGTTCTCTTGCCATCATGGGAATTGTAGATGCTGTAAAAAAGCTCCCTTTCTTTTTTAAGCTCGCTTCACAGATGCTAATCCTAGCAAAAGAGGCCGATAAAGTCTTACTCATTGACTCTTCTGGTTTTAATCTACCACTAGCAAAAAAACTGAAAAAAAAGTATCCCAATAAAGAGATTATCTACTATATTCTTCCTCAAGCCTGGGTATGGAAACGCAAACGTATCGCCGTTATCAATAAAACCATTGATGTTATTGCTTCTATTTTACCGTTTGAGAAAAGCTATTACCCACAAGATTCTCACATACAATATGTCGGTCATCCTCTTTTAGATGAAATACATGTATTTAAAGAGTCTCTCTCAACAAGTAATAAAATTGCTTTTATGCCAGGAAGCCGTAAGGGTGAAGTAACACGACTGATGCCTATCTTTCATGAACTCATAAAACAGCTACCAGACAAAGAGTTACTTCTCATCATTCCACCGCACTTCACAACCCAACAGGTTCATGAGCTTTACGGTGACACCACCAAGTTCACCATAACCAATGATGCCCATCAATCACTCTACGATGCTGAATTTGCGTTTATCTGTAGCGGTACGGCAACCCTTGAAGCAGCACTAATTGGAACTCCTTTTGTACTATCATATAAGGCAAAACCAATAGACTATGCTATTGGAAGTCGTATTGTAAAACTTGATTATGTCGGACTTGGAAACATCATGTTTTCAAAAATGTGCAATAAACAACTACATGAAGAGTTTTTACAAGAAGAGGTCACTGTAGAAAATATCTACAGAGCATATAATCAGATGGATAGAGAGAAATTTTTAAACAGTGCCAAAGAGTTAAGAGGCTATTTAGGCCACGGAAGCTCTGAAACTGTTGCTAAGCTTATTCAGAGCTAATCAGTTTTAAGCCTTAGAGTCCATTTAAAAGTTCTAGAAACGCTTCTGGAGATTTGTACCCAACAATATCTTTACCAGCAATTTTCTGTCCATTTTCATCAAAGAAAAGAATTGCTGGAGGACCAAAAATTCCAAACTTTTTCATTAAAGCTTTCTCTTGCTCACTGTTTTTAGTAACATCAGCCTTTATAAGAACAAACTCACGCATCTTAGCTATAACTGCATCATCTTTAAAGGTGACATGTTCTAACTCTTTGCACGAGGTACACCACCGTGCGGTAAAATCAACTAAAACACGCTTACCCTGAGCCTTAGAAAGTTGTACATCAAGCTCAGCAATAGAGTGAATTGTAATAAAAGAGCTTGATGCAGTAGTACTAAAAGTATTTGAATTTACATGTAAATTGGCTTTTTCAAATGGATTTAGTGGGTTAGTAGCCCCTAAAAACGCACCATAAAACAAAAAGGTACCATAAATTAAAAAGATAACACCAAAGCCTTTAACAAGAGCATTAACACCGTGCTGGTCTCCTCGTAGCTTCTCTAAAGCACCCATATAGACTGATGAGACAATAAACAAAAATGCCCATAACAGCATTGTAGTCCATTCAGGAAGCACACGACTAAGCATCCAGATAGCAATACCAAGCATCATGACACCAAAGGTCTTAGAGACGTTATTCATCCAGCCACCAGGTCGTGGCATAAACTTACCAGCTCCCAGCCCAATAATAAGCAGTGGAACACCCATTCCAAGACTCATTACAAACAGTGCCGCCCCTCCAAGAAGCGCATCACCGCTTTGACCAATGTAAATAAGAGCTCCTGCAAGAGGCGGTGCAATACACGGCCCCACAATTAAAGCACTTAAAAAGCCCATAATTGCGACACCAATTACACCACCGTTACTGCTTGCCTTGTCTGATTGTTTCGAGAGTTTAGTCTGCCATTTATGCGGAATTCCAATTTCAAAAAATCCGAACATTGAAAAAGCCAAAGCAACAAAAATAAGCGCAAAAGCGGTCAACACAAATGGGTCTTGCAGTGCAGCCTGAATATTAGCACCAAAGAGTCCTGCTAAAACACCTGCTAGGGTATATGCAACAGACATAGCAAGAACGTAGATTAACGAGAGGAAAAAACCTCTCTTTGCCGTCATCCCCTCACCCTGAGAAACAATAATAGATGAAAGAATAGGAACCATAGGAAAGACACATGGTGTCATGGCTAAAAAGAGACCAAATCCAAAAAACATGGCAAGTACCACTAAAATATTTCCACTTTTTAAAGTCTGCGCAATCTCATCGGTCTGTGAAATTGCTCCTTGAACTGGTGCTGCCTCTTGTGACTCAATAGCCTTTAGCGTTAACTCATCAGCAGATACAACAAACTCTTTTTCCATAGGGTTATAACATAGTCCTTTTTCAGAACACCCCTGATACTCAAGCCCTATTTTAACTTCATTGACTTGACCTTTTGCTCCACTATTAACTAGGGTTACTTCAAATGATGGCGGCTCTAAATAAGCCATCTCATCATGGTGCATAATAGACTTAGTTAAGGGTTTTACATGTAAATCAATACCGTCATTTTTATTTAAGTCAATAATCTTTGTCTTATCTTCATAGAGATAAATCTCTTTACCTAAGCCAACCGTTACAATATGAACCGATTCACTTTTTTTAGTAATCTTTGGCTGGAATGCTTCATCTGGCATTAAAAAACTTGGCATTGCCGCAAATGCAGGCAGTATCATTATAAAAATTAGTAATAGTCTTTTCACTCTCTATCCTGTCACTGTTTTATTATTGTCAATTGTAGCGTAGCAAATGTAAACTACATGTAAATACACTCAAATGCTACAAATACTCTTCTGTAGAATTACAAATGGGCATTATGTTATATTGGTTTATCAAAAATCATTACAATGCTTTAATTATTATCTTACAAAAAGGTACTCTATGAAAATAAAACTCTCACTAATAGCACTTCTAACCCTACCATTATGCATTCATGCTCTTAC
>JAYEKO010000031.1:0-4251 GCA_034661055.1 Campylobacterota bacterium | reverse complement strand
CACCAAGAGGCTCATGAACTTCTTGTGTAACAGTATTTGCGTCTAAATCTGCAACAGTTCCTGCTTCAGCGCGAATAACACCAGCAAAATAGCGAAAGTGATCAATCGCAAGAGGTAAATCAGCGTTGATTGTCTCACGAATAGCTTTTCCATTATCCCAAGTCTCAGCTAAAGCCAACATCTCAAGATTCTCTTGCATCGCATCTGCTATAGCATTTAAAACAGTGCTTCTCTCAACAACAGAAGTTTTTCCCCATGTCTCAAAAGCTCTATATCCAGCTTCAACAGCTACTGCGACATCTTTTTTATTTGATTGTGCAACCTTACACATTACTTTGTTATCAATAGGTGAACTTGCTTCAAAATATTTTCCATCTACAGGGGCGACCCACTCACCGCCAATGAAGTTTTCGTATTGTGCTTTAAACTCTGGTTTTGTATATGACATTATTTTCCCTTATTTTTTTTGATTGGACGTATGATAACAGTGAAATATAGCAAGAAAATAGCGTTGTGATAAAAGTTAAAGAATTAATACAATAATATCTATTTAGTAATATTGTTTTTAGGAGTCAAACGTGAGTGTTAAGACAGACCATTATACATGTAGTAATGAATCCATAAGTGACATTATTGATGTAAGTAGCTTTACCCTCTTTAATAATGTTTTAATTCAAGTCTTTTGTGGAGAGGGAAAAGAGAGACTCTTGCAGATAATGCATGAGCTAGAAGATCTCTTGCCTAATGCTACACGAATAGGAACAACTACTGATGGCGAGATAAATAACAGTACAATCTCTACTTTACAGACCGTCATTTCTCTGACTCAGTTTGATGCTACTACCCTTAAAAGTGCTCATGTTAAGGGAGATGACTGTTTTAGTAACGGCCAAGCTTTGGCAAGAAAACTTATTGAAGATAATACAAAGCTTCTTATTGTATTTACCGATGGAACAACGAGTAACGGAGAAGAATTTCTAAAAGGGATTGAGTCTGTAAATCAAGAAGTTGTAGTCGCTGGGGGTATGGCTGGAGACAATGGCGCCTTTATACAGACCTATATTGCAGAATCAAACCATATATTAAATCAAGGTGCGGTAGGGGTCTCTTTAAGCTCTGATGTTTTACATGTAAATAGTGATTACAGTTTTAATTGGAGTCCCATTGGTGTAAGTCATAGAGTTGACAGTGTTGCAGAGAACCGAGTTTATAAACTTGATGGAATGACACCGGTCTCTTTTTATACGAAATACCTAGGTGAAGAGGTTGCTGAATCATTGCCTGCAACAGGTATAGAATTTCCACTAATTATTGAAAAAGATGGAGTTAAAATTGCTCGGGCTGTTATTGCAAAACATGAAGATGGTTCTCTTAGTTTTGCTGGAAATTTGCAAGAGGGTGATAGTGTCAAGCTGGGTTTTGGTAATGCAGAGCTCATTATTAACAATCCTACTACAGCATTAGAGCAGTTTGCCGGTGTTAATGTAGAAACATTCTTTCTCTACTCCTGTATGGCCCGCAGACGATATATGCCGGGGCTCATTCAGATAGAAGTGGAGCCTTTTGCTAAAATTGCACCAACAGTGGGTTTTTTTACTTACGGTGAGTTTTATCACTACAATAAGCACAACCTTCTTCTAAATCAGACACTAACAGCAGTGGCACTCTCTGAGTCTACCGCTTATCCTATCACTCCTGCTGCAGTAAGTGAGAGTCAGATTTTAAAAGAACAGAGTGAATATGCTACTACCATTCAAGCGTTAACACATCTCATCCAACAATCAACAGCAGACTTAGAAGCACAAGCTCAAAAATTAGCAAGGGAGAAAGCGTACTCACAAGAGCTTCTATTAAAACAGAAACTTTTTATGCGCCACGCGATCCATGAGACGATGACACCACTTTCAGTAATGATGAGTAATATTGAGCTATATGAGATGGAGCATGGTAAAAATAGTTACCTTAGTAATATTGAGGCGGGTATTAAAAATGTTTCTACCATCTATGACGATTTAAGTTATCTAGTTAAAAAAGATCAACTAAACTACCCTAAACGTACTTTGGATTTAATAGATTTTTTACGAAGTCGTATTGAGTTTTTTAGTGAAGTGGCACGACAATCAGAGCTAAGTTTTAAATTTAACAGTAGTGTAGAAAGGGTGTTGATCTACTTTAATGAGACAAAGTTACAGCGAATTATTGACAATAACCTTACTAATGCGCTTAAATATACTTTGAAAAATGAAGCTATATCTATAGAAGTGCACTGCAGTGATAAACAGTATGTCGTCTCAATACAGAGTAAATCACTATATATTCAGCAACCAAGCAAGGTTTTTGAAGCCTATTATAGAGAGGGCCATACTAAAGAGGGCTTTGGGCTTGGTTTGAATCTTGTTAAACAGATATGTGATGACGAGGGTATTGAGGTGGTATTAATTTCAAATGAGCTTACAACCTGTTTTAGTTACTACTTTAGTCTGGAGGTCTAGATGAGAATATTGTTATTAGAAGATGATATTATGCTAAATAGTGCCATTGTTAAGTACCTTGAAACTACGGGACATAAAGTAGAAAGTTTTCGTGAGGGAGAGGGTGCTTTAGAGGCGATTAAAAGTGAAGTGTTTGATCTGTTAGTATTAGACATTAATGTTCCTGGAATTGATGGGTTTACACTGTTAGAACAGGTTTATGAGAATAAGACTCAAATTCCTGCCATATTTATTAGTGCTCTTGTTGACATTGAAGAGATATCACGTGCTTTTGAACTTGGCTGTTATGACTATTTAAAAAAACCATTTCATCTTAAGGAGTTGGGTTTACGAATTTCAAAGATGCTTCAGAGTCATCAACTGCCACAAGAACATACCAGACTCTCAAGTGGGTACAGTTATAATATGACCACTTCAGTACTGTACTTTTACAATGAGCCTCAAGTTCTTCCTAATAGACAGTTGCAGATAATAACAGTGCTTGCAAAAAATAGAGGAACCGTAGTTGGATACGATACGTTACGAGATCATATCTGGAATGACTATAATATTGACAAAGCAACTATCTGTACTGAGGTTAATAGACTTAAAAAAAACCTTAGAGAAGATTTCGTTATTAATATTCGTTCTATCGGTTATATGATAAAAAGAGTGAAATAATGGTCTAAAAAGCGGTGGCAACTAACAAGATAATAAGAATATATTTTAAGTTTAATCGTTAGAGGTGTTACTTCATTGTATAATGTTATATCTACAATTGGAGTTATTTATGACACAGAATCATTATGAAGTGATTATTGTTGGTGGTGGTGTATCGGGTGCAGCCCTATATTACGAACTTGGAAAATATACTAGTGCAAAAAAAATCTGTCTTTTAGAGAAATATGGCTCACTTTCAACTCTGAACTCAAATGGTTCAGCTAATTCGCAAACTATTCACTGTGGCGATATTGAGACAAACTATACATTAGAAAAAGCACGTAAAGTAACTCGTACCGCTAAGATGATTGAGAAGTACTGTCTGCAGTATGGATATGAGAATAAAATGATGTTTTCGCATCAGAAGATGGCTATTGGCGTTGGTTATGAAGAGGCGAAGTTTATTCGTAAACGTTTTGAGGAGTTTAAGCCTCTATATGACTATTTAGAACTTTATGAAAAAGATAAAATTGCAGAAATTGAACCGGCACTTATTTATGATGCTGATGGAAATGAGCGTGAAGAAGAAGTGGTTGGAATGGGCGCTCAGGGAGAGTGGACAACGGTAGATTTTAAACAGCTTTCAGACAGTTTTATTGATAATACATTAAAAATTGAAGATAAAATAACCGATATTTTCTTTAATTCAGAAGTCAAACATATTCAAAAACTCGGAAGCATGTTTCACCTAGAGACAACACTTGGGCACCATTTTACAGCAGACTATGTTGTTGTTAATGCGGGAGCACACAGCCTTTATATTGCACAACAAATGGGTTATGGTCTTGAGATGGCAACACTACCAGTAGCTGGAAGTTTTTATGTCTCAACAAAAAAAATTCTAAATGGTAAAGTTTACATGGTGCAAAATCCAAAGCTTCCATTTGCAGCACTTCATGGTGATCCTGACATTCTTTTAAACGGTTACACTCGTTTTGGGCCAACAGCACTGATTCTTCCAAAACTAGAACGTTTTAAAGGCAATGCAACGATTATCGACTTTTTTAAGACACTGCGTCTTGATTTGCATATTTTTAAAATCTTTTATGACCTACTTAAA
>JAYEKO010000030.1:0-19196 GCA_034661055.1 Campylobacterota bacterium | reverse complement strand
GGTTTTTCATTAAAAATTCGTATCTCTCTTGGTGTGATTTCTGAATCGATTAAAGCACTGCGAAGCAAGGGAATATTCTCTTTAATAAGTGTCTTTAAATCATCACTTTTAGAATATACATGTAAATTGAGTTGGTTTTTATCATAAAGTTCAAGTCTTAGGTTTAATTCGCCGTACTCTTTGAGTTTTAGTTCAATATCGCAATAAAACTTATTCTCTTTAGAGTGTTGCAGTGTTATATTTCCCTCTTCAAGCATATCCCATGAAAATGGTAAATACAGAGATGAGGCATTAGAGAGATGCGACATCATCTGATGATAATCAATCTGTAAAGATAGTTTATCAATATGTTTTAAAAGTTCCGTCTGATTGGGGTGATTAGACTTTGCTATTTCATCACCAGCTTGAAGCAGTACTGATTTTAGGTCATTAGCAAGTATCTCTTTGACATTGTGCTGTGTCATTAGCTTCTCAGGTGTGCTTAGTGATGATAGTTTATTAATGAGAACCGTACTCTCTTTAGAAAATATGGGATCAATTTTTTCAATAACTACTTTAAGTGGCTCCACGACACTACGAATACTCTGAGGAATATTGTTCTCAAAAATCTGTTGAAGTGCAGCTTTTGGAGTGTTGCTACTTTGCTGAATTACCTGCAGTACCTGAATAACTTTGTCTAAAATATTAAAGAGCCCTTTAGCCTCAAATTGTTTACTTTGAGCAAGTGAAGAGGCGAGCTGTTGCAAGCTCTCTTGCAGAGGCGCAAGCTGAAAATTTTCGGATTTAAGCATCTTAGGTTCAATAAGGTGTTCGAGCTTACTGAGTTGTACTGTGATGTTTTTACTGCTGATGGGATCGGCATCTTTTAAAAAAATCTGTAGTTTTGCTACGACTGCTTCAATGCTCTTACTTAGCTGTTGTAGTGGTGCTGTCTCATTTTTTACTGTTTGCGTCAGTGTCATATTGTTTACGTCTTGAAGAACCTTAGAGGAGAGTAGCTCTTTAATGGGGGCTGCAACTGCTTTGACAGCGGGGATACTACTTTGGTCTAAAATTTTTACGATAGCTTCAAGACTGTTTTTAAGCTCTACTTGAGGATTTTGAACATTTTTAATTTTAGACTCTAAAAAAACGCCTGAATTACTAAGCTTCTCTTTTAATAGAGGCTCACTTAACTGCTTCATATCAATAAGAAAGTTTTTAAGCACTTTTTCAACAGGCAGTGGATTCTTATCTGATTTAAGAGTATTTAACAACTCCTTGACGGTATCAGTAACGTTACCAAGACTTTTTAGTGTTGGATTATTTTTTAGTAGCTCTAAAAGAACCTGATCAGATTTTGGATTTTGAGAACTCTGTTGCAAAAGAGAACTCATCACTGTCTTAAGGTCTTTTCCTTGCGATATTACCTCAAGCTCTTTAGGTGAGATGTTATTTAAAACTTCTGCTAACGCCTTGTTAGTGTTAGGAAGAATAATACCAAGTTGCTTGCCTGTTGAGAGATTAATCATTTTTTAGTATCGTTTAAAGTATTAGATACTGTAAGTATGTAACCACTACCATAGACTGTTTTAATGAGTAAATCTGGCACTGCATGGCGAATACGTTGAATTTGATTACGTATGGGTGCATTGGAGTATTCAAGAGTATAGTTTTCTTGATTAGCATGAAAAAAGATATCTTCGCCAGAAACGGTATGATTTTTGTGAAGAACTAAAAGTTCTATTATTAGGTTTTGTTTACGACTGAGCTCAATGCGATTTTCATTTTTAAAGAGTACTTTGTGAGTAAGATCAAAACTGTAGTTGTCATCAAGAACGACAATATTAGATCTCTCCTCATCTTTAAAGGCGAGTGACAACACCTCTTTAAGCTTGGATCTTGTAATTGGCTTAATGATGTAGTCAACTAAGTGGAGTTTAATAGAGCGTAAAAGTTTATCTTTTTCTGAGTGAGTACTAATAACTACTATAGGCAAGAGAGGATCTTCTTGACGTATGGCCTCAATAAGAGAAAATCCATCCATCTGTGGCATATGCAAGTCGGTAATAATAAGATCGGGTATAGTGTCATAGTAGTACTCCAGTGCTTCTACACCGTTAGAGGCTTCAATAACATCACTATAGGTAAAACGTAAAAATTGGGCGATGTTATTGCGGACACCATCTTCATCTTCAACAAGTAATATACTCTTATTTATTAACTTCATAGATCAGCTGAGCCTTTAAATTGATTTGGTAATGTCATAAGGGAGCCTGATGGTAAAACAGGCTCCCTCTTTATTGTTGTACACACTTAGACTCCCTTTCATACTGGTCTCAATAATCATTTTAGAGATGTAGAGTCCAATACCCATTGATTCACTACTACGTTTGGTGCTAAAGCGAGAATCAAATATTTTATCGATAATATCTTTGTTGATTCCTCCTGCGTTATCGCATATAAAAATTGTAAAATATTTCTGCTCCTGTTTGGTGGTAATAGTGATTTTTGCATCTGTTGTCGCATTACTTAAGAATACATCTTTTGCGTTATTAATAATCACTAAAATAGCTTGTTGCAGTTCATTAGGGTAGCCCATTGAGGTGATGTTGTCATCATAAGGAAGCTGCAGAAGGATATTATTATGTTTTAGGGTTGGTTGAATAATAGCAACAGTCTTTAAGAGAATATCACTGAGTTTAAAGACCTCTCTCTTCTTAGTGGGGGAGAAAAAATTTTTAAAATCATCAATAGTAGAGGAGAGGTAAAGTGTAAGAGATTCAATCTCTTGAAGCTTCTCTTCTATTTCAGAATCTTGAATATTTTTTTGTTGAAGAAGTCCATCAAGAACTAGTACTGAAGAGTTGATTTGTGAGAGTGGTTGACGCCATTGATGAGCAATATTTTCAATCATCTCTCCCATAGCAGCGAGTTTGTTTTGATCAAAGATAATTTTGTCTTTATCTTGTGAGTGTTTCAGTTCCGCTTGCATCTGCTTAGTCAGCTTTTTATTAAGCTTTTTCATAGTGAAATGTCTAATTGTACCTATAGTGACTATAAATAGCATTACCATCATAAGTTGAAAAATTAGCGTGTAGTCTAAAGTTTTTTCATATTTTATGTTAAGCCATTTTTTTAGAATGGACTCTTTCTCTTCATTAGTAAGTGTCAGTACCACTTTTTGTAAAATATAAAAAAGCATGTTGTTATCACGTTGTACTGCTAAGCCTAAGGAGAGCTTCTCATCAAAATGAGCTATGGTCTTAAGGGCTTCATAGTCACCTTGTTGGAAGTAGTACTCAATAGCAACGGAGCTGCCTGCAAAACCATAAACATCACTATTGGCTACTTTTTTTAGTCCCTCTTCAACACTGTTTACCTCTATAATATGCAAATTGGGATATCTATTTTTAATAATATCGATAAGCGTATAGTCTTTAACAACTGCAATTTTTTTGTTCTCTAAAAGAGTAATGTCGAGAACATTATGTTTATCTGTTTTTGCGACAATAACAAGAGGGGATTCAATATAGGGTGTTGAGAAGTGCAGGTAACGCTCTCTTTCACCTGTTGGCATCGCCAACGAGAGAATATCACATTTTTTCTGCTTGATAGCTTCAATAGAGTCACTCCAAGTCTGTGTATTAAAAATTTTAAAAGGAATACCTAGTCTTGTCTCAATTTTTTTAATAAAATCTGCGTTTATTCCCACATATTTACTGTTGACAATTGATTCAAAAGGCATCCAGTTGGGATCAATACACATAATAACTGCTTGCCTCTCTTTTAAAAATGCAAGCTCATGACGGTTAAATTTTAAACCGTTAGAGGGAAGGTCATAGACAAAGTTTTTTAAATCCCTATAAGTTTTTTGTTGAATAAAGCCGGAATCTTTAAAGGTGTCGGCAATGGTCTCTAGCCTGTTGATGTCAATACTTCCAATATCATAGACGTTGGTTAGCATAATATGTTCTATCTGTTGCGCTTCAAAGGCTAGGGCTTTTCTGCTTCTGTTTTGCGAATTATATTTACGTTTAATAAGTTCAATGACCTGCTTTTTATGTTTGAGCGCGTAGTGCCAGCCTTTTATGGAAGCATCTCTGAATTTTCTAACTCTTTGAGGATGATTCTTTAGCTCTTCTTCGCTTGTAAAGAGATTGGCATCATAATATTTTGAACCATAGGCCAGAGGATCAAAAATATTATATTTCACACCCGCTTCATTAAGTTCATGAGGCTCATTCGTAATAAAGGCACTCATAGCATCTACCTCTTTGTTACGAAACTCTTTAATACTAAAAGAGGGAGGGGTTGTCTTAATATTATCTCCAGTAATTCCAAACTTACTGAGCATAGTGTAGAGTGTAATGTTGTGAATATTGTTGGCTAGACCCATGACTTTTTTATTTTTAAGATCATATAGCGTTTTAATATCTTCTTGTACAATGAGAACTAGAGGTGACTGCTTAAAAAAATTTGCTAGCATAATAATGGGTTTACCATTGAGATAATCTGCAATTATTGATGAGTAAGAGAGGCCATAGTCTGCGTTTGAGCTTAATACTTCATCAACAATACTAGTGTTTTCTTTAAACTCTAAAAATTCAACATCGAGTCCAATATCTTCATAGAACCCCATCTCTTTAGCAGCATAGAAGCCGGCAAACTCAAATTGGTGCTTCCACTGTAGTTGTAATGTTACTGGTTCAAGCTTTGTGCTGTCTGCGTGCAGGATAAGAAAAAGAGAACACAAAAGAAGAAGTTTTAAAAAATACATGTAACTCTTTTAATTGGACTTGGCAACCTTTTAAAGATTGCTCAATTTGTAAATTAGTCTATAGACTTCCGCTTGTGTCAGTTTATCTGCTGTGTCTGTGTCAATTCCAATTTTTAGACTAATACCGTTCATCTCAATATTGTAAGCACCATCTTTGATTTTAAAATGTTTTTTAAGAAGCGCATCAAAGTAGGTGTTAAACTCTTTAAGTGCATCACCTTTAGTATCATAAAAAATATCAGTGTACTTATTTACATGTAAACCTGTTTTTTCCAAAATACTTTTTTCACTCATGCCGTTAGTATCTCTTAAGGCCTTTAAATACTGCGCAATCTCAATGACATCAAAACCTTCATGTGAGTTAAGTAGGTAAGGAAGAATAAGAGCATCTTCATCACTTGCTTCGATAATGTCTGCAGAGATATCAGCAAAACCCAAGGCCTTAGCAACTGCAATGCGACGGTTACCGTTAAGCACCTCATATTTTTCGCCTACTTTGCGTACAATAATTGGTTCAATTTGTCCGAGTGTCTCAATTGAGTGCTTGAGTGCTTTAATGTCAGTTTTTAATAGTCTAATAGTGACATTGCACACTAAGTCACTAAGATTGACGCTTTCATGTACATCATGATGCTCTTTAAAAATCCCCTGAGTCTCTTGTCTTTCTAAAGCACTATTTGCACTACTTTTAAACTCATCTAAATTTAGCTTTGCCATGTTACGCCTCCAGTGCTTTTTCAACTGCATAGCTCAAAAGACTGTCTGCAATTGTAAGTTTTTTCTCTAACTCTTTTTTATATTCAATGAGTGGAATGTGAAGACTTTGTGACTCTTTAAAACGGGTAGAGTCTTTAACCACAAAGACATTATTGATGCCTTCTGAGACAGCAAGGTTGGCAATAGCTTCAATATAGACACCGTGAATGTTGCTTTTTTTGACTTTATTGATGAAGATAGAGTCAACTTTAACCATATGGTCTGTCTCATCTACAATCTCTTTAATCTCCATGTTGAGTTCACTTAAGCCATTAACACTAAAGTCTTCAGCATCGGTGACAATACTGACCATGTCACTTGCAAAAAGTGCCATATGTAGTGAGAGTCCTGTTGATGGTGGTGTATCGATGACAATGAAGTCGTAGTCATCTTTTACAAGTTTTAAGATGTCGTTTAGTTTTTTATGTGGCATGGTAAAGACTGAGCGGCTAAACTCAACAATACGTCCTAGTGATAGTTCACTTGGCAGTAAGTCTAAAGAGGCGTTCTCAAACTCAATTGATGTAATGTGCTCTTTAACACTCTGTGCATCTATGGTCTCTTTTCTAGTCATCTTATCAAAAAGATTTTTAATGCTCTCTCCAGTAAAGTAACGGTTGGCAAAGTAGCGTGAACTGTTTGCTTGAGAGTCCATATCTACCAGCAAAACACGTTTGTTTAGTAGGGCCATATTGTAAGCAAAGTTTGCGGCAATAGAGGTCTTGCCAACCCCACCTTTTAAGTTTGAAAAAGAGATAACCTGTACACCATCTCTGTTTTTAAAACGTTTAATGGTATTTTCATCTTCTTGAAACTTTTTAAACTCTTTAGCTCTATTCATATCTAGCATTTTTACAGCGTAGTCAACTAAAAGTTGAGGTACATGATAGGTGTCACGAGACTTTGAGCTTTTAGTAATATTTGGAATAGTATTACTGTTTAGTAGTTCTTTGGTCTTATCAGATGTTAAGTGTAGTAGTTTGGCAGTTTCGGCGAGTTTGAGAATCTCCATGCACATCATCCTTGGTTAGTGTGATTTATTGCTAAAGATTATATAACAAATGTACTATTCTCGCAAGGAATAGCTTTTGCTTATTTACATGTAAATCTAAAGGAGTCGTTATGAAAATAGAAAATTTTACAATGCAAATGCACTCTGAGCATACTGAAACCTCTATCGTAAGTAGAAGTTTTGTGGAGGAACTTGAAGGTGAAGCTATTAAACGCAGTGAAGAAATAGAAGCTGTAAATAGGGAGATGGAACTCTTTAAACGTCTTGAATTTGAGCTAATAGAGCAGTTGATTGCCTCGTTAGAGTCACGGAAGCATCACTTTAATCAGTTGGATGTTCAGCAGTTTGAAAAGCGAAAAATTAGCTTTTACGAAGAGCGTATAGAACATGAGTCTCTCGATGTGAACATGAATGCTTGTATTCAAACTGCTTCACAAAATGTACAAATTAGCATGAATGTTTCATTTTCACACACTTTTGTTCAACAACATCAGATTACACGTGGAGAATTTTATGATCCTCTTGTAGTTAACTTTGATGATACGCTGCCTGACTTGTCAGATGAGTGTTTCTCTTTTGACATAGATTGTGACGGAACGTCTGATCAGCTGTCACTTCTTAAGCAGGGTAATGGATTTTTAGCACTCGATAGCAACGGTAATAACAAAATAGATGATGGCAGTGAACTTTTTGGCACAAAAAATGGGAACGGTTTTGTAGATTTAGCAAAATATGACAGTGATAATAATAGCTGGATTGATGAAAATGATCCTATTTTAGAAAAACTTCGTATTTGGATTAATAACGAAGATGAAAATCGTTTAGTAGCTCTAGGTGAATTAGGAATTGGTGCACTCTATTTGGGTTACACAGGTAACCCATTTGAAATTAAAAACAGCGAGAATGAGACACTCGGACGAATTCGCTCCAACGGTATGTATTTAAATAAAAATGGCACAGGGGGCTTAATGACACAAATTGATTTTGCCAAACATGATAAACAGGCTGGACGAAAGCTTGAGACAACAGATTTAAAGAACTTGCTGCAAGCTGTTTAGTATTTTAAGGAGTTATTATAAGTATAAGGAGTACAATTTAAGCAAGATGAAACTTTAAATAAGGAGTTTATTATGTTAAAGTTAGTTATTGCTCTTGCTTTTATGTGTACCGCTGTATCTGCTGCCTTAAGTGGTAAAGCACTACAAGATATGAAAATCTTACTAAAGCAGGAACAGCCGCAACAACAGATTTTAAACCAGACACCTCTTCTTCGTTCACAACAGAGCGAACTCAATAAATTACTTGGAAAATGGAAAGTTACTACGGACTTTTACGGAAATCCGCTTGATAACTATCTTAATTTAACTGAAGTTAAGGAGTATGATGGAGCATACTATCTCTATGGTACTGATAGTATGGATGGCTACTCTAGTGGAAAAACTTTTATCTGTGCTTATAAAGGCACAGGCTTTGAGGTAATGAGTGAAGACTATGATTGTCTGAGTTTAGAATATGAAGGAGATACTGCTGAATTTGATATGTATAACTGGTACTTCTTTAATCTAAAAAACTCCACCACTATTGAGGGGGTTTACGCTACGGCAACAATGGATCAAATTGACATGGATTACCTTGCGGGATACACGAACCCTTTTGTTGGTCGTAAAGAAGGTAGTAGCTCTTCATCATCAGATATCTTAAATAGTAACCTTAGCACTTTAAAAAACAGACTTCTAAGTACAAAAACTTACAGTGTATCAGGAAGCTTTGCATCATATGATTTTGCAGGAGTCGATACAGCATTTGATTGGGCGTTTGTAACACCTCAAGGTAAGGTCTATCAACTTCAAGGAAATTCTCCTTCAGCCAATGATGCTTTTGGATGGAAAGAGGTGTATGTAAATCCGGATGAACCGGCATGGTATATGGCTTATTTAGATGACTGGGATGGTGATAGAAATGGAAAATTTGACTGGATTTTGGTTGGTAATGGCTTTGATGCAGTTTATAAACTTGAAGGGGTCACCGCAACAGGAAACTTTGCCTATTCACAAAAGATAGATATTGAGTACTCAGTCTCAAGTGATAAGAAAACTATTACTTTTGGTGCAAGCTCTACAGGTTCATTTGACGGTACAGTAGGACCAAGTGGTGGAGAGGTAACACTGCCTGGTGGTGAAAGTGCTACTATTCCTGCTGGAAGCACAACAAAAACAACAGCAGTTGACTTTATAGCCGATGACCCTTCAGCAGAAGTTGATGAAGAGATGCAAAGCTATCTCTTTACGAGTGATCAGGAGCTAGGAAGTGTTAATTTTTCAATGCCTGTAACACTATCAAGTATTAGTAGCGCAGATGATCTACATGCTGTATATATACGAGAAGATGGCGCCATGAAAACACTTATAGTGGCGTATAGTAGCAGTAGTAAGAGAGCAACATTTTCATTGACAAATAATTGGACTTTTACTACCTTGTCACCTGCTGGAAGAAGCCTTAGAGCCAGTAGTGGGCAAAAGCATTATATACTGCTTATGAAGAAAAAAGCGGCTGCATCGTCTACTACTAAGAGTAAATTGATTTCCATGCCCTACTATGAACAGCCGGGTAATAGCTGTTGGGCAGCCTCAGGTAAGATGCTGACTCATGGAGTGTCTACCGCATCAAAAGCACATCTCAATACAGACTCTGTTCATAAGTTGATGGGAGTGCTTAAAATAGGTATCAATGATGGTTTTAATGGGTTTTATAAGGGAGCATCTTTAGCAAAAATTCTTGATGTAAATTATAAAAACTATTTCTTGTGGTCTAGTATGCGTAAGAAGATGATTGCAGAACTCGATAAAGGGCACCCACTTATTTATAGCGGTACGTTTGCCTCAGTTGCAAATCCAAAAAATAGAATCACGCATGCAGTATTAATTGTAGGCTATGAATATGATTCAAAAGGCACCTTGTCATTTGTAATGCATGATTCTAGAAATGTTCCCCCAAAAGCGATGTACTCAAAAATGCTCTGGGATGATATGCAGATTAACCAGTGGCTGCCAACCGAAGCGGTAACACTTTTTTGGAGTGATACCACACCATCTAGCACCAACTCAAAGTTTACTTTAGGACTTCCTACTCATGGTCAACTAGGAAAATTTTATTTTGAAGGTCAAAAAACAGATAAATTTAATTCAGTCCGATACTATTTACAGTTTACAACGTCTGTATCTAAAGGGTATCTTTGGTCTACAAGTGAAGTGCAACCCTATCCTGAAACAGTGTTTAGAGAAAATGTGAGTGATCTTGTTTTACAACTTCCTGTCTACAATAGTGGTAGCTCTAGTGGTAGTGCATTTGTGAGTGTCGAGGTTTATGAGAAATCAAATACATCCAATAAAGTCACTGCAAGTGAGAGTATTAGTGTTGGTGCTTATGGGGAGGAGAAACTTAGTATAACACTGAGTTTAGACTCTTTAGTACAAAACTTAGGTGCAGAGGTTAGTGAATGTGCGGTCTCAATTAAACTCACTGAAAGTTCAACGGTATCGACATGGGATATTTATGGTGGTTTTGAACTTTCAAAAGCGACGTCAGATGAGACGACAAGCTATGGATGCCCCTACGTGTATGTGCCTGCTCTAGACATTGAGAAGGACGGTTATACAAATCTGGTTAATATTTTAGATGATGATAATTATATACGATGCTACTATGATTTTGATGCGCCACAGTTGTTAGCTTCAGAATTCCCTATAGTTGATGGAGACATGCATGGATTGGGAAGATATTATTATGACAGTAGAAACATTCATAAGACCGTTCCTATGGTTTATGGAGAAGTTCACGGTACAGAGACATGGTATTATGAATCTGGAGCTATAAATGTGCTTTATCCATGTAATTATAATGACAGACATGGAGAGATTAAAACGTTTACAGAAGATGGGACGTTGGTTAGATGTACTCTTTATGAGAATGATGAATATGTTGGAAGTTGTATGCCGGAGTAGTGTACATATTCTAGTAAAAACCAGTACAGTTGAAGTATATCTGTTATAAGAAGTGTGAGTTTTAAGAAGTCATTTTAGTTATTGGGAGTATTATTTAAATAGGAGAAGCAATTTAAAACATAAGGGGTTTGTTATGTTGAGATTAATTATAGGTCTTATTTTATTATATACAACGCTACTGAGTGCAGTAAGTAGTGGAACATTAAAACCGATAGTGCAAGCTGGTTTTAAAAGTGAAACTGAAGTTGTACAGAGTGGTTCTATAAATACAAGGCTATCTTATGGTGAGGGTTGTATTGTTGGGGACTGTGATTACGGTTATGGGTACTATTTTTACTCAAATGGTGATGCTGCAATTGGAAAATGGGGTCCAGATGGTAGTGGCAACTTTCCACTTGATGGTGTTGGCGTCTATGTTTCTATTGATTACGGTCTTGCTGCTCATTGGTCAAATATGGTGCCAAGTTTTGGGGTGTTGTCATGGAGTGATACTAAGAAATACATAGGTAACTTTGCTCTAGACAGCGATGGTTACTGGGTAGTTGAGGGTATGGGCTTTTATGTCAATGGAACCACTACTGAGTATGGTGCTTTTGATGATGGTGATTTTGTAGGAGATGGGTGTAAAATATATTATGCCAATATGTTGCGTGCCTCGTCTTCGTGTGAAGGAAGTTGTACTGACGGTATTGGACTAAAGAGCTATAGTGATGGCAGCTTCTATATTGGTGACTTTATAGATAGTCAGTATAACGGTTACGGTGTCTACAAAAAAAGTGATGGTACCATTGTGGCAGGAAAGTGGTTTGCACACAGTATTAGTGAAGGGTATCAATACTCTAGTAGTTCTCAAGAAGCAAGAATGATTGTTGGTAATCGAGGCTACATGATAGATAAAGATGGTGCACTCCAAGAGTACACTACTCAGTGGAGTCTTTTAGGTGAGTATTGTGATCTGCATCCAAGTGGCAGTGACCTAGTACCAACAGAAGATATTCTAAGCAGTAACCTTAGCACTTTAAAAAATAGACTCATAAGTACAAAAACCTACAACGTATCAGGAAGCTTTGCCCCATACAATTTTGCCGGTGTTGATGATGCCTTTGACTGGACCTTTGTCACACCAACTGATGTCGTCTATCAACTACAAGGAATCGCTCCCTCAGCCAATGATGCCTTTGGATGGAAAAAAGTCACCGTTAATCCTAGTACCCCATCATGGTATATGAGCTACTTAGGTGACTGGGACAGTGATGGTAACGGTAAATATGACTGGATCTTGGTCGGAAACGGCTTTGATGCGGTCTATAAACTTGAAGGGGTCACCGCAACAGGAAACTTTGCCTATTCACAAAAGATAGATATTGAGTACTCAGTCTCAAGTGATAAGAAAACTATTACTTTTGGTACAGGTACGGTTGATGAACCTTCTGATGAAAATTTACCAGGTAGTGTTGTAGAACGTGCTCTTAAAGCACAAGTCAATGAAAATGTTAATGATTTTTTAGCAGAGTGTGATTTTTCAGACTATAGTTCCAAGGTTCAAACGACAACGCGTGAGCTACTTAATGTAGTGAAATCAAACGCATCTTTTACAAATTTTGACTTTTCTCATCGAGTTGCTGCTATAGATGCAAAAGGAACCTCCGCCATAGTTCGTACAGAAGTTTCATTTAGCATTCAAACAACTGATGGTAAGAATCAAGTCAACCAAGGTGTAATGACGACTCTAAAAAAAGTCAATGGAACATGGAAGATTAAACGAATGGGTACGGATGAGCTTCTTAATCGTGAACTGTCTGAAGAGAATGTATCAGGTGCATCACCACTTCGTAAAGCTGTTGTAGATATTAATAAGCTCAATGAGCAGTTAGATTTGCTGTTGAAACAAGGACATTTTGATGGAGAAAAAATTGCAATTGAAACAACTGCGGCAGGAATTGGTGCCATACCAGTAAGTGGTGATGTTGCCGCATTTATTATTGAAGGGGCATTAACGGGGGCTGATGCTTCCGAGTTTATCTCTGAGGTGAGAGGAAATGGTTTAACATGGATTGGAGTTCTAAAAGCAGCTGAAGTTGGTGTTGGTATCGCTCAAATGTTTACAGAGGCCGTTCCAGGATTCGATAACATAGTAGATGTTGTAGGTCTAGAGTTAGGACAATTTACACATAGTATGGGAGTAAGGCGCGATCTTTATAAGATAAAAGAGTTTCTTCAAGAGATTCCAAAAGGTTCAGTATCACTTAATCCGTACCTATTTCTTTATGACTCTTATGCATTTTTATATCCTGGTGGTTTTGAAACCGATACCATGAAGCCTGAAGTACAGCACAGTTTTGGAACTCCACTGGGTGAAATTCACATTACAAACCCTACTGCATTTGATGAGCTAATACCGCTTAGAGTTGTAGGGGAGATACCAATTGATGGAACATCTCCATTGGCTGATACATTTAAATCTTTTGGTGCAAAACAGAGAGGCAATACACTCTATTTTCCTGTTGATGTAGGCTATCTTGTGGAATCAGATGCAAGTCTCAATGATCAGATTTTTGATAGTTTTAGTCTCTACACACTTTCGTCAGCATCTACCAAGCTTCCAGGATGGAATGTGACCTGTCGAAGAGGTATGCAAGAGCTATCTATTACATTGAAAAATGGTGAAAAAACTCCTCCAGTAGAGGTGTGGAGTGATATCATGAATGATGTTGATGAGTTGATGATTCCCACAATTGATGATACGATTACTGTTAAAGCATCAGAGAATATTTCAAATTTACATGTACTTGGTAAAGGGGAGCTTATAGAAGAGCGATTTAGACCTGATTTGACTAATCGAAAAGAGTGTCTAGATATGGCTATTGCAGACAAACATATAGCAACTCTAAACAGGGGAGACACTCTTGCGGTAAATGCTATTGAAAAGGGTAATACATTACTTCATCTTCTGCTTATAGGAAGTAGTGTATTGCAATATGAAGAGATTGATAAATATGTTGCCATTAATGTATGTTCTGATGGAAATACAATTATAGACGGAAAGTGTGAGGAAAAAACTACAAACACATGGTCAGGTTGGCCAAATCCACAGTGGTGTCCACGTACAAATCCAAGTAATAATTTGCAATATGAGTTAGATAAAGGTAACTATAAAATTGATTGTAACTATTTTGCAGGTGGTTCACAAGGTACGCTAGATCGTGAAATACCACATAAGGGAGAAATTTACATTGATGGTGGTTATGAGATTAACTATGCAAACAGAGATGGGTATGCTAAACAATATGGAACTGATGGAAAACTATTACAGACACTATTGTTTAAAGAAGGAGAACTTCTTAAACAAGATACATATTTTTATCCTACTGAAGAACTGAAAGAAGAGGTTCCGTTTAAAGGTGGTGAAATTGATGGAGCCGTTAAGGTCTGGTATGAGAATGGTAATCAAAAATCAGAGCATGGTTTTGTTCAAGGGTATCCTAATGGAAATGCGTTTGAATGGTGCGAAAATGGTACATTAAATCTAGAGGCTAGTTATAATAATGGACGTCTTCATGGGATAGAAAAAAGATGGAGTTGTAATGGAGTTTTAGAGTCATGTAATGTATATAACCAAGGTGTTCAAGTAGATACTTGTGCACTTTCTAATTGAGACGCAACTATTTTGGGAAGGTAAGGCCTATTCCTTTCCAAATAGATAAGACAAGATCTTATAAAAAGCAAAAACTAAGCTCTTTTTCAGTAAAATTGCGAGCTTTTATCTAAAATATTGGGTAAAACTAAACAGGTATCTGCTGCAACGTTGGTGTAATTTCTCTGAAATAATAGAGAAAATTATCTGGCAGTACTGAAGTAAACTGACAAAAATTCTGGCAGAAAATGCCTTTAAAGGACCTCTATGGTAACTATGAAAGACTTATTAGAATGTGGTGTACACTTCGGACACCAGACACGTCGTTGGAATCCGAAAATGAAAAAGTATATTTTTGGTGTTCGTAAAAATATATATATTATCGATCTTCAAAAAACACTTCGTTACTTCCGTAACACATACCAAATTGTACTTGATGCTGCGGCTGAAGGTCAGACAATTCTATTTGTTGGTACTAAAAAACAGGCTCGTACATCGGTTAAAGATGCAGCACTTAGCTGTTCAATGCCATACGTTGATAACCGTTGGTTAGGTGGAATGCTTACTAACTTCCCAACGATTCAGAAATCTATGCGTAAATTAGAGATTATTGAAAATATGCAAGAGAGTGGTCAAATTGATCTTCTTACAAAAAAAGAAGCATTAATGATGAGTCGTCAAAAAGAGAAACTTAACTCTTATTTTGGTGGTATTCGTGAGATGAAAAAACTTCCAGACATGCTATTTGTTGTAGATGCTGTTAAAGAGCATATTGCAGTTAATGAAGCACGTTGTCTAGGTATTCCAGTTGTAGCTCCACTAGATACTAACTGTGATCCTGACTTAATCACCTACCCAATTCCTGGTAATGATGATGCAATCCGTTCAATTCAACTTTTCTGTCGTGAAATGGCTGAGGCTATTAACGAAGGTAAAGCACTTCGTGATGGTGGTTCTGAAGAAGAGGCGACTGAAGAAGTTGTTGCAACTGAAGAAGCTCCAGCAGCTGAAGAAGCTAAAACAGAGGAAGCGTAATTATGGCAGTTACAGCAGCAGACGTTAAAAAACTTCGTCAGGCAACTGATGCACCGATGATGGACTGTAAAAAAGCGTTAACAGAGTGTGAAAATGACTTTGATAAAGCGGTAGAGTTTCTTCGTGAGCGTGGTGTAGCTAAGTCAGCTAAGAAAGCTGACCGTGTTGCAGCTGAAGGCTCAATTGGTCTTAAAATTTCTGCAGATAACACAAGAGCAACCTTGGTTGAAGTTAACTCAGAAACTGACTTTGTTGCACAAAATGATGGTTTTAAAAATTTAGTTTCAACAACAGTAACTCAAGCATTTGAGAATAACTGTGGTGAAGTTGAAGCACTTCGTGCAACAGAACTTGAAAGTCAGGCATTTAGTGTTTACTTTGATGAGACTGTTGCTAAGATTGGTGAGAAGATTGAAGTTCGCCGTATTGCTGCATTAAATGGAAATGACACTGTTGTAGTTAACGGTTATGTTCATTCAAATACACGTATTGGTGTTATTGTTGCTATTGAGTGTGATTCAGCAAAAACCGCTGAAGCGTTAGCTCCTGTTGCAAAACAGGTAGCAATGCATGCATCTGCAATGAAACCAACAACACTAAGCTACAAAGATTTTGATGCTGATTATGTTGCAGCAGAGACTAAAGGACGTATTGAAGCAATTAAAACTGAGAATGAAGAGCGTGCTCGTCTTAAAAAACCACTAATCAATGTTCCTCAGTACATCTCTATGTGTCAATTAACTGATGATGTTATGGCACAAGCAGAAGCTGACATTAAAGCGGCACTTAAAGAGCAAGGTAAACCAGAGAAAATCTGGGATAAGATTGTTCCAGGTCAAATTGCTCGTTTTATTCAAGATAATACTACACTAGACAAAGAGCAGGCACTTTTAGATCAGAACTATGTTCTTGATGATAAAGTGAATGTTGCTGAGGCTGTTGCTGCAGCTGGTAAAGCTGCTGGCGGAACTGCTGAAGTTTCTGCATTTATTCGCCTTGAAGTAGGTGAAGGTATTGAGAAAAAAGTTGATGACTTTGCTGCAGAAGTAGCTGCACAGATGGCATAATAGTCACACTGAATTTTTTTAACTTTGTTTTCAAGCTTTTGCTTGGGAACAAACAGCTATAATCCCTCATGACAATTTTAAAAGCCACCAATCTAGCACATAACTTTGATTATCCACTATTTAGCGATGTGGACATTTCTCTAAATTATTCAGAGTCTCTATCTATTATTGGAGTTAGTGGAAGTGGTAAATCAACGCTACTTCATATATTATCATCTCTTTTAGCACCAAAGAGTGGTGATGTTGAACTTTTTAATAAAAAAATTTATGAGCTAAGTAGTAAAGAGCTGATTTCGCTGCGTCGTCATGATATTGGTTTAATCTATCAGGCACACTATCTTTTAAAAGGATTTACTGCTAAAGAGAACTTAGAGGTTGCATCTATCTTAGCATCACAAAAGATAGATGAAACACTCTTAAAATCTTTAGGTGTTGATCATGTAATTAATCAAAAGGTGACAGAGCTTTCAGGTGGTCAGCAGCAGCGCATCTCTATTGCACGAGTTTTGACTAAAAAACCGCGTCTTATTTTTGCTGATGAACCTACAGGTAATCTAGATACGAAAACAGCTTCTGATGTGATGCAGATTTTTTATGACTACGTTAAAGAGAATGATAGTGCTATGGTTTTAGTAACTCATGATGAAGAGTTAGCATATGAGTGCGACCATGTCTATCGTTTAGAGAACCAACGGCTCATAAAGGTAAAATAATGGAGTGGGCGCAGCTTTTTGCTGAGGGAAAAGTAGTTGCATTCATACTGCTTTTTGTACGTTTTACTGCACTTTTTTTAAATACTCCAATTTTTTCACACACAAGTATTCCAATTACCATTAAAGCGGCACTCAGTTTTTTCTTTACAATTGTATTTTTCTCTTCGCTTCCACCGCTAGCTATTGAGATTAATGTTGCAACATTAGCAATTGCAATTTTAGGTGAATTTCTTTTTGGGCTTACTATTGGTATTGTTTTATTGCTAGCCTATCATGTGGTAACCTTTGCAGGAGGACAGATATCTTTTGTAATGGGTTTTTCACTTGCATCTGCAATTGATCCACAAACTGGTGTCTCTATGCCTATTATCTCTCAGTTTTTATCACTTGTGGCCTTAATGATTCTATTCTCACTTGATCTACACCACTGGGTACTTCTGTATGTCAATCAGTCACTTTCAGCAATTCCATTAGGTGGTTTTTTGCTTGATAAGAATATATTTGACTACATCATTCATGCTGCAGGTAATATGTTTTTAGTTGGTTTTACGATCGCATTTCCAATTGTAGCACTCTCTTGGTTAGCTGATGTTATTTTTGGAATGCTTATGAAAACTATGCCTCAGTTTAATCTTCTAGTTATTGGATTTCCTATTAAGATTGGAGTTGCCTTTACCGTTTTGATTGCGACACTGGCTGCAAGTATGTACATTGTAAAGGCTCAGATGCTTAATGCGTTCAACTGGTTAGAAGTTCTCTTTTAGGTAAGGCTCTATATGTGGAGTTACTGCTCTTAATATCTTTTTTGAATCTTCAATCATATACTTAACATCACTACACTCAAAAAATGACAACTCTGACTTCATACTTTTTTCGTCAAGTGCTGCTGATAATTTACATGTAAATTTATCATCTATAATGATGAGTGAGAAGTTAAGTGCTCTATTTTTTAGAAGATAAAACTTAATATTTTCATATTGAACTAGTTCAGTAGCCATATGATGTTTTGAAGTTGTAATTAAAGTGACAGTAATACTCTTTTTAATAAGAGCGAGTAGAGATTTTTTAAGGGCATGACTTTGCAAATGAGGCGTTAAGAGTGTTACATGTGATTTTGCATGCATAAGATGTGAGTTAAGTTGATGCACTGCTGCATCATACTGGTGCGGTAGCAGTAGAGAAATACTCTTTGCCTGAATAAATGATAGTAAAAGTAGTGTAAATAGCAGTATCTTCATTTTTTTTTGTTACAATAGTATCATTTATCGAAATAATTTTCAATTTTCATTCGTAATGGAGTTATCTTATGACCATTCTACTTATTAATAATAACCCAGTTGTTACTAAACTAGTAACCTTAAGCGCACAAAAAACTGGTGATGAATTGAAAATCGCTACAAGTTCTGAAGAGATTGATGTCAGTTCTTATGACCTACTTATTTTTGATGATGCCCTATTTGATAATACTTTGTATGAACAGGTATTAGCTCAGGCTAGTTGTAGAAAAAAAATCTATATGGGAAGTCGTGAAAGTGAACGACCTGAAGGTTTTGATATGATGGTTAATAAGCCATTTTTACCAACAGATTTAGTTGATCTCTTTACTGACTTGTCTGTTGAAGTAGCAGAGCCAATAGAAGAGGAGATAGATTTAGGTGACTTTGAAGAAGAGCTGCTCTTAGATGAGACAGATGCACCTAAAGAAGAGCTAAATGTTGAAGAAGAGCTAGACCTTGAAAATGCAATTTCAAGTCTGGATGATGATGAATTAGATTTAGATACCTTAGATGATGTTGAGCTTGATATTAGTGACGATGATCTTGAGCTGTCAATTAGTGATGAGCAAGAGGGAGTTTTAGATAAAGATGAGCTTCAAGAAGTTCAAGCACTACTAGAAGATGAAGAGATTGATGAGACAGAAGAAGCAACTCAAAGCAGTGATGAGGTGGCTGACATACTAGATGATCTTAATCTTGATTTGGATGATGAGGCTATTGAAACGCTGGCCGAAGATGCGATGGAGCTAGATGAACTAGTGCTAGAAGAAGATGAGGCAATAGAAGAACCTCTTGAAGATATAGCTTTGGACGAACTTGAATTAGAAGAAGAGAGTGCTATTGAAGAAGAGGAAAGTGTAGAAGAGCCCCTTGAAGATATAAATCTGGGCGAACTTGATTCAGTAGAGGATGATACAGAAATAGAAGAAGATACATTAGAAG
>JAYEKO010000029.1:0-4350 GCA_034661055.1 Campylobacterota bacterium | reverse complement strand
TTCAGTGTTATTGGAGTTGAAAATATGTAAAGTCTAACTCTCTAGCCTTTTTAGGTGCTTCTGGATTCAAAAAAAGATGAGATTTTATGAATTTGGAGGTGTGGGGAATGTTATGGAATTATTTGGGCTATTGTAGAATTTCATTTGATAACCTCTGTTATAATAATCTATGTTATTACAACAGAGGTTATATAGCCTTTAATCTGTTAAAAGATTTATTTTCTTACCACTATCGTGCAATATACTCGTTTATGTGTATAGTTTTGTTTAAGTCTTAAGTGGTTCATATCACCATCTCTATTGGTCTGCAGTGATGCCAAGAATTACATAGGTGCCAGTTTTAATGTCCATATAAAATATAATAGTATAACCTTGATGTTCAATATCTTTAATGTTCTCATTATTAAAGTAGATAGACTTTTTATATTTTTTAGCCTTGGTCGGTGCATTTAAAATGATGGTGTCAAGATACATCTTAAATTTTTTAGTTTCGCTAAAGTTTGCTTTAGCCATTGGTGCCAATATAGCTTTTAGCTGCTCTTCGTAGAGGCTGGAGCTTACAATATTCATGACTTTTTCTCTTCTAGCCAAAGAGTTATTTTTTTCATCTGCTCGTAATAAGAGATAAATTCACTTGAGCCGTCTATGTATTTTTGTAACTCTTTTTGAAGTTTCTCAGCATCTTTTTCTTCCATGCTACCGCTCCTTATCCATCTTTTCCTTGGCTCCTTTGATGGCACCGTCAATAGCAGACTTTGCAACGCTCCATGCATAGATACCCATACGCTTTGCCTCTTTGGCTGTTTTAGAGTTCATCACTTTACTGCTTTGTTGGAGTGCATCATACTTAATATCGCTAAAGCGTTCTTTCATTGTCTCTGCTGTTTCACTAGCTGCTTGAATGAGTTTGTCCATATCAAATTTCATATCCCTATTGATCTGATCTAAAATATTTTGAATCATGGATGAGCTTTGAGACGAGACATCACTAATAATACTGTTAAACAGTCCATCAATATTATTAAGTTCTTGTTCAAGCGATGCGTAGTCATCTATTAGGATCATTTTAGCTTCATTTGGCATATATTGAAGCTGTTTGTTAAATTTATGGATTGACTTTGTTAGACCAATTCTAATTCCTCGAAGAGTACCTCTTAAAATTTCTGTGGCACTGTTGGGGGTAGCATCTGCAATGTAGGCGGCACTACTCAAAATGGTGGTTAAAATACTTTTTACTCTGAGCGTATTTGGAGTTTTCTCATTTAAAGTGTGTGTTGTAATCTCTTCAATAGCACCTTTAATGGTCTCTTCAAGCTCTTCATTTTTCTCTAAAGCGGTAATAATGGCAGATTCACTCATTTCACTAAGCATATCGTAAAGGTCAATGGACTCTAGGCGAATCTGGTGAAGAAGATTTAGTGTCTGTGAAGGGGAACTTGAGAGTGCACTTTCAATAGCATCAAATGTATCATACTTTGCAAGTTGAAATGCATCGCTTCTTTTTTCAAGTTGGCGTTCAATACGCTCTTTTTGAGCAAGAAGTTCATCTACTTCATCATGAAGCGTTTTTGTCTCTACTTCCATAATAATAGAAGTGATGATTTTTAGCTCATTTTGTGTCATATTTTCCGGAGTGATATCCCACTCTTTTTGAGCATGTTTTAGTAGCGCACTGCTTCGCTCTTCAATGTTTAGATGCTCACCGGCTTTATAGCTACTTTTGAGGTCGCGTTCAAACTGTTTGTAATCCATAAGGTGCTCCTTTATAAGACCATTTTAATGTTGTTGTGTGCTTTAAGTGCTTCATAGATGAAGTTACGATCATCTTCATTGTTCACAAGCAGGTCAAGATTCATGCTAAGGTATTTTCCACTACAACTCTGGTTGGAGTGTTTAAGTGAGTGGCTACGTTCGCTGATGACATCTCGCACTGCTTGCTGTAGCACTTCTCGCTCTTTTCCAATGACTTTATATGTCCAGTTGCATGGGTACTCAAGTTTGAGTTTTTCTTTACTATCGTTGATAATTTCCACTCTTGCCTCCCTCTTTTGATTCAAGCTGAACGTTACGAATAATCATACCTTTATCAATCGCTTTAACCATATCATAAATGGTTAATAATCCAACACTAACACCGGTTAGTGCCTCCATCTCAACTCCCGTCTGTCCAGTTAGTTTAGCACTAACGTACATTTTAAATCCAGGCAGTTCAGGTAGTTCATCTATGTCGCAGTTAATACCGCTAAGATTTAGCGGATGACACATAGGAATAAGATCACTGGTTTTTTTGGTTCCCATAATGGCTGCAATAACTGCAGTCTGAACAACAGGACCTTTTTTGGTAGCCTCGCTTACAATAGCGTCATAAGCATCTTGGCTCATCTCAATGACACCACTGGCAACGGCAACGCGTGTGCTTGCATTTTTGGCAGAGACATCAACCATTTTTGGCCTGTCTTTCTCATCTAGGTGGGTTAAGTTCATAAGTTTTCCAAAATATATTTTTAACAATTATAGCAGAGGAAGTCAAATGAAATTTACATGTAAATTGAAGTTTAATAAAAGATTTAAACTTCAAGGAGTAAACTTAGGAAAAGGACAGAAAAAAATTGTAAGGAGTTTTGTTATGTTAAAGTTAATTGTAAGTCTTGTTTTTATGTATGTTACGGCACTTAGTGCCATAAGCAATGAAGCACTTCAGAGTGCAAAAACAGTGACAAATTCTAAACCGTCATATGCATCATTATTATCACCTCAAATTCGTTCAGATGAGAGTGAGTTGCTAAAACTACTTGGAAAATGGGAAGTGAGTACAGGACAGATAGATGCAGAGATGATAAATTATTTTAATATTTCATATGTCGGTATGGGCGATAATTATTTTGAAGCATTTGGAACAGACAGCTTAATTGATTACTCTAGTGGCGATGCTCTTGAGTGCCTATATGATTTAGGATCAACATATTCACAAAAATATGTCTGTATAAGTATGATTTATGAGGGGATGTATAATTGGTATTTTTTTAATTTAGTAGATAGTAATACTATTGATGGTGTGTATGTTTTCTCCTCTGTTGATAATATTGAAGAGAACTATGCTTGGACAACGTCTTTACTGCATGGAAAAAAAGAGGGAACAGGTACAGCAACCCCATCAGAAGATATTATTAGTAGTAACCTTAGTGCTTTAAAAAGCGACCTTTTAAATACTAAAACTTATAGTGTGTCAGGAAGCTTCGCCGCTTATGATTTTGCTGGTGTTGATGCTGCATTTGACTGGGCATTTGTAACTCCAAAAAATGATGTCTATCAACTCCAAGGCAATGCCCCATCAGCTAATGATGCCTTTGGATGGAAACAGGTCTATGTTAATCCAGATGAACCAGCTTGGTATATGGCATATTTAGATGACTGGGATGGTGATGGAAACAGTAAATATGACTGGATTTTAGTGGGCAACGGCTTTGATGCAGTCTATAAGCTTGAAGGGGTTACTGCTACGGGAAATTTCTCTTATTCTAAGAAGATTGATGTCCAATATAGTGTTTCTAGTGATAAAAAGACAATTTCATTTGGAACTTCAAGTAGTAGTGATAATGATATAAGTAATGGAGACTCTTATGAGAAAGATATTGGATCTGATGGTGGCGAAATAAAGGTCCCTGGAGCATATGTATCTATACCCTCTAGTGCTTTTTCCGCAAAAAATGCAGTCTCAATAACGACTTCTTTAAATAACTCTTTTGATACAGCCCAGAGTATTCAAGAATTTTACATGAAAGGGATACCAGAAAATTTTTCTAAACCAATTACTCTTGCTGCTAAGCAAGTAGATACGCAGAGTAATATTTTACTGTTTAAAACAGAGAATTATATTAAATCTTTAGATAAAACAGAAGAGACATATACTATTGTAGAAGGAGAGGTTAATGATGGGTACATTACTTATGTGATTGAGCCAGAATCACTTCTTAAAAGTGCAAAACGTTCAGGTGTAGGCTATTTTTCTGTAGGATGGGCAGCGCTTAAGGGATATAAGGTTTTTGATACAAAAAAAGGTCATTTTAGAATATATTTTCCTGATGCGTGGCTCAATGAAGCGCTTGATCTTGAAGAACATCTTGAAGATGCCTACAGTTATTATGAAAATATGGGTTTCGATTTAACAAGAAGAACAAGTTGGCCAATGTCAGTTACTATTTTCCAGTTTACCGGAGGAGAAACAGGTGATTCCGGATATTATAACCAGTCAAAGCGCGGTGCTTTCAGCAACAACTACGGACATATAACTATAAATAGAAAATACATTGGAGAGCCTCAAACTATTAAAGCAACTACAGTACATGAACT